>CAMVAP010000035.1 GCA_947165485.1 uncultured Prevotellaceae bacterium | reverse complement strand
GAGATTGCGATCTGTGACTGGAGTTCAGACGTGTGCTCTTCCGATCTACACTGACGCGGGGATGACGCGCGGGAGGGGCCGTGGCGGGAGCCACGGCATGGGGGACACTGACGCGGGGGGAGAGGGGGGCTTATAATTTACCCCAGCGGCAATTGTGATGCTGCTGGGGTGAATTAATTATTGAGTTGAGTTGTGTTGATTGAGTTGTTGATTAGTCACGGCTGGCGCCGAAGAAGCGCAGCAGGTACAGGAACAGGTTGATGAAGTCCAGATAGAGGCTCAAAGCGCCCATCGTCGCTATCTTGCCCACCATCGTCGAGTCGGCCTGTGCACACATGCGCTTGATGCTCTGTGTGTCCCATGCGGTCAGTCCCACAAAGATGAGCACGCCCGCACAGCTGATGAGCAGATCAAACATCGTGTTTTGCAAGATCAGGTTCACCAAGATGCACACAATCAGTCCCAACAAGGCCATGGACAGGAAAGAACCAAACTTCGACAAGTCGGTCTTGGTGAAATATCCTGCCAGCGACATCGCACCAAAGGTGCCTGCCGTGATGGCAAACGTCGTGGCGATGCTAGAGCCAGTATATACCAGGAAGATCGGGGTCAACGTCACTCCCGTCAACACACTGTAGAGATAGAACATAGCTGTTGCAGCACCTGTGCTCAGCTTGTCAATACGAGCACTCAGATAAATCACAACGCCCAGCTCAACGGCAAACAGAATCCACATCGTTGCCCTGAAGCCAAACAGCACATTCATCAATGCGGGGCTTGACAGAATCAAGAAAGAAGTGATGGCAGTTGCCAGCAGTCCCAAGGCCATCTTGCCATAGACCTTGCGCATCACCGAAGCGACATAGCGCTGCAACGTCATCTCGTTCTCAGCTTGAACGGCAGTCTGGTAGCCGTTCACATAATTATCATTCCAGTTATTCATAATCTTCATTAGCTAGTCCTTTTGGGGGTAGCATGTGCAATTATCATGCCAACCGCCCAAGGCCATTCACTTTTAACTATAAAAAAACCACTTTTTTACATGCGGTTGGGCATCTCGATGCCCAGGAGCGACATGGCACGTCCAATGACATCGGCCACCGTCTCGCTCAACAACAGCCTGAAGCAGCGCAGGGCGGCATCCTGTTCCTTGAGGATGCTGCAATCGTGGTAGAACTGGTTGAACTCCTTGGCCAGGTCATAGGTATAGTTGGCGATGAGTGCAGGGCTGTAGTTGCGGCCCGCATCGGCAACGACGGTCGTGAAGTCGGCAAGGCGCTGGATGAGCGAAGTCTCCTTCTCGGTGGGAGACACAGCACTGATATCCATAGCCTTATAGTCATCCTCGCTCTTGCGCAATACCGACTGGATGCGTGCATAAGTGTACTGGATGAAGGGACCCGTGTTGCCATTGAAGTCAATCGACTCGCTGGGGTCAAACAGCATGGTCTTCCTGGGATCCACCTTGAGGATGAAGTACTTCAAGGCACCCAAGCCAATCTTGCGCAGCACCTCGGCACGCTCGTCCTCGGGCACACCCTGCAGGCGGCCTGGTTCATTGGCCATGTCGGTGGCAGTGGCAATCATCTCATCCATCAGTTCATCGGCATCAACGACGGTTCCCTCACGAGACTTCATCTTGCCGTTGGGCAACTCTACCATGCCATAGGAGAAGTGCACCAGATCCTTGCCCCACTTGAAGCCCAGTTTGTCGAGCAGCAGCGAGAGTACCTGGAAGTGGTAGTTCTGCTCATTGCCCACCACATAGATCATGCGGTCGATGGGATAATCCTTGTAGCGCAACTGGGCCGTGCCGATGTCCTGAGTCATATAGACCGACGTGCCGTCGCTGCGCAGCAGCAGCTTGTGGTCCAGGCCATCGGAGGTAAGGTCGGCCCACACGCTCTGGTCATCCTTGCGGTAGAACAGGCCCTTTTCCAGTCCCTCAAGCACAGTGTCACGTCCCACCAGATAGGTGTCGCTCTCGTAGTAAATCTTGTCAAATGACACGCCCATGCGGCGATAGGTCTCATCAAAGCCGGCATAGACCCAACTGTTCATCTTCTCCCACAGGGCGCGCACCTCGGGGTCACCAGCCTCCCAGCGACGCAGCATGTCATGTGCCTCCTGGATGAGCGGAGCCTGTTTCTCGGCTTCCTCCTGGCTCATGCCTTTCTCCACCAGTTCCTTGACCTCGGCCTTATAGTGCTTATCGAAGGCCACATAGAAGTCGCCAATCAGGTGATCACCCTTCTTGCCCGTCGATTGTGGCGTGTCACCATTACCCCACTTGAGCCAAGCGAGCATCGACTTGCAGATGTGGATACCACGGTCATTCACGATGTTGGTCTTAACCACCTTGTAGCCATTGGCTTCCATAATCTTGGACAGGCTGTAGCCCAGCAGGTTGTTGCGCACATGTCCCAGGTGCAGAGGCTTGTTGGTGTTGGGCGAAGAGTACTCGATCATCACCAGTTGGCTATCGTCGGTCGCAGCCTTGAATCCATAGTTGGGTGTCGATGCCACATGGCGCAGCACTCCAGTCCAGAACGAGGGTTTGATCGTGATGTTCAAGAACCCCTTGATCACGTTGAACTTCTCAACAGCGTCACAATGGGCCAGCATGTGCTCGCCTATCTCCTGTGCCGTCACGTCGGGTGCCTTGTGCGATGCTTTCAGGAACGGGAACACCACAATCGTCTCGTTGCCCTCAAACTCCTTCTTCGTCGTCTGGGGAACAATCTTGTCGGCGGGGAAGTCCACGCCGTATAACTCTTTCACTGCCAGCGCCGTGGCCTGTGCAAGTATATTATCAATCGACATAGTACATTATGGTTTTAATTATCAAGTTGCAAAGGTACAAAAAAGTTTTCATCTTTCCATTCCCCACCCCACTCTTTTAGGGCAAGTTCACCAAATTTTAATCCCCCACACGGGCGAGAAAAATCGGGTCATCAGCAAAACCGAGGCAACGCTTATCACGCCACCGCACCAGTAAAGAGGAAGAAAGAGCAACACCACGTGTTGTCAATCGTGGTCAAGGATGACATCCTCCATCAAGTACCACACATGGCCGTGGATGGGGGTGCCAGGGAAGACGAGGCCGAGACGGTCGATGTAACGGGAAAGTTGGCGCAGGTAGCGCTTGTCGTCACGCTGGCCACTCTTGTAGTCGATAACATGCAGGGTACCATCGGGGCGGCGGATGATGCGGTCGGGGCGCACGTTCTCGATGCCATCGGCATCCCACAAGCTATCGCTGGCAGTAGTAATTGTACGCTCGCTATACACCTTGTTGGCCGGGTCAAACCAGTCATAAACGGGACTCGCGGTATCCATGATGGGGCCGCGCACGTGGGCGTTGACATTGTCGATGTTGCAGACGTCATCGGCACTGGTCGTGATGATTCCATGCTTGATTGCCGTGGCAATGACCCGATCCACGTCGTTGCGGTCATTGATGCGGCTCAAGATGCTGTGCAGACGTATTCCCTCCTTGATACTTGTACTGGCAGCATGATCCACACGCACCTGAAGGTCGCCAGGCAGGTTATTCACCACATAGCTGGTAATAGGACACGTAACTGCCGACTGTGACTTCACCTCACGCTTGCTATCAAGTTGCTCCCGTGTGGAGACCTCACCCATCTCATACCAGCCCGAGGGTTCACCCGCAGCATTGAGGATGGGGGTCATCACACCACCAGTCTCGACAAAGTCCATGAGCAGAGGCTTGAGGTCGTTATTTTTCCCCTCGTCGCCAAAGATGTGCAACTCCGATCGAGGACGCGTCATGGCAACATAGGTCTTGTTGAGGTTATCGACGATTACTGCCGAACGCTGCTCGGCAATAAAATCACGCGCCAGCGGGCCGAATTGCCCTTGATCATACAGGCCGACCAGAGGCTTCTTCTCGACCCTCACGAGCGGCGGCACCACAGCCACGTCACAAGGCCCGATTGCAGGCGGTACTACCGTCAAGAGATCGGCAAACGTCTCGCGCGGCATCCAGTAATGCGACTCGCGGCTATTGTCATCGATCTGCCAGTTGGCATAGGGAAGTACAACGCAGTCAAACTCCAGCCCCTTGGACTTGTGGATGGTCATGATGTTGACCGCATCGCTGGTGGTGGGCGAAGCCACCGTGAGCGATTCTTTCTTCTCGTCCCAATACTTGAGGAACTCCCTCACGCTGCCACCATTGCGCATCGACGAGAACTGCATGACCGCATCCTGAAAAGCGAGCAAGAAAGCCGTCTCGTTGTCCACATCGCCACTCGTGGCCGCGTCACTCTTGAAATAGGTAATAATCGCCTCGACAATGCTCACCAGGGTAGTGAGTTCACCCGACGAAGGCAACAGACGTTGCAGAATCGCATTGAAGTCCATCGCCTCATGAGAGTCATTATCGCTACCGTTCTGGACTGATGCCGATAGACACTGCTGTAGTATCTCGCCGTTGGCCCGCGCATCATTATCGGCTTGGGCACCCACTTGCCTGATGAACTCTCCCATCGCCGCATACAGTCGCTGGTCACTCTCGCGATGGCGGTTGAATCGGCTCATCTCACGTGGAGTTTCATCTTCCTGGTCCTCATCACCTTGACCATACTGGCTGATGTCGATGAATCGCAACATGGCGATGATGCGTCTCACAACCGTCGAGTTGCTCAACAACAGGGACTCGCCCGAAATAATGTTGATGGTTTCACCCGTGGTGCACCGGTTGTAATCCAGGATGCGCTTGACCACGGCATTGCCCTGGGAGTTGGTGTTCACAAGAATGCCTATCCGGCCCCAGTCATACCGCTCATGCAGCCGTAGCAGGTAGCCAGGCAAAATGGCCAGCAAGTCCACCTTATCGGTATCATCCACCCCTATTGCCGCCGCAGTCGCGATCACCTCATCCTGCAAGAGCAGGTCGTAGTTGCCAGGCAAGAACCTCACGTAACCAGGCACCTTTTTCTCGTTGATGCCCTTGGGCTTGCCCTGCACAACATCCTCGGGGAACTGGGGATAGCGCAGCCTGATAAACTCAAACAGGCTATTATTGAAGTCGATGATGTTGGACGAACTGCGGTAATTGGTCGAGGTGGGTTCCCCGGGCTTGAGTGGAGGCTGGTAAATATAGTGGGCAAAGTCCTTATTGACCTTATCCCTGAATACCGACGGGTCAACATTACGGAAACGGTAGATCGACTGCTTGGCATCGCCAATGAGCATATTGAAATGGCCATCGGCCAGGCTACTGTCGAGCAAGTCCCTGAAGTTCTCATACTGCTTGGTGCTCGTGTCCTGAAACTCGTCGATCATGAAGTGGGCGATGCTGGTGCTCACACGCTCGTACACAAAATTGGAGCCGCTCTCGAGCACGGTACCAATCAGCTCGTTGGTGTCACTGATAAGTATCGAATTGGACTCATGACGATAGCGTTCCAGGAAAACATCAATCATCGCCAACATGCCCAGCAGACCCATATCCTTCTCGATGGCGCGGAACATCGCGGCCACCACATTCCAGCGGGAATGGCGCTCTATCAACCCTGCCAAACGGTCGAGCACATCCTCGCTAGGCATTGCCTTGGCAGTGAACTGATTACCAATCTTGCTGACATCAAATTCATTGAGCGAAGTCGCGATTTTGTCCTCATTGGCCAGGATATTATAGAATGTTCGGCCCTTCCAGCAGGAGCTGGACAAGGGGCGCAGGACCGTCAAGAATTCCTCCTGCACCTGTTGCATCTGGGACTCGCCGGACTCGACTACCCGCCTGATGTAGGTCTTGAACTTGCGGATGCGTGAGAAGTCGCTCACAAATTCCCCCTTCTCATCGGTGTGTCCCAGATAATCGCGAATGTCGCCCATCCGGCTACGGAACACCTCGGTATTGATCTGCTTGGCAAACTTGAGGAAATCGCCGCCGTCATTAAAGAATTCCCACGTCTTTTTGTCGGGATCGCCATAGATGAGGTGCTGCTGGTACTCCTTGACCCACGTATCCACATCGGTGGGCTTGCCCTGCTGTCCCAACGAGAGCAGGAAATTGTGGATTGCCACTCGCACCGCATACACATCATCGAGCTGGATATCATAGTTGAAGTCGCGGTCAAGCTCGCGCGCGAAGTTGCGCAGGATCGTCTGGAAGAACGAGTCAATCGTACTCACGTTGAAGTTGCTGTAGTCAAACAGCAACTCGGTCAACGCCTGTCGCGCCAGATCACGTACCGTGGCCTCGGTCAGGCCCGATTGATGCACAAACCCTTCCAGGTAATCGCTATGCACACCAGGTCTCGACAAGGCATCGAGCTCCTTGATGATGCGCTCTTTCATCTCATCGGTTGCCTTGTTGGTAAAAGTGATGGCCAGCAAAAGCCTGTGAGCATTGAGGATGTGCTTGTCGCCCTCATGACGGCGCGGCACCATGCGCCCGTCTTGATCGGTGGTGAAGAGCAGGTGCTTGATATACTGCAACGCCAGGTTATAGGTCTTGCCAGATCCTGCCGATGCCTTGAGCACCAGCAGATTGCGATTATCGGTATGGGGATTAGGGTTGTTCATTGACACGTCATGAGATGGGTTAAATGTTAAATAATGCGAGCCTTGAAACCCATCTGCTTGAGCAGGTCGAGCACACGTTGTCGAAAATCGCCCTGAATCAGGATTTCTCCACCTCTCGCACTGCCGCCCACCCCCAGGCTTGACTTGATACGGGACGCCAGTTGCTTGAGGGCATCATCATCACAGGTAAAACCAGTCACAATCGTGGCTTGCTTGCCGCCACGGCCCTTACGCTCCAGCACGATGTCGAGTCGCGTGGATCCTTGTTGTTGCTTAGCATCCCCATTTTCTTGCCGCTCAGGCTCGATGGGGTCGGTTGTCTGCTGTGTCACGGGCATGTTAAACGCCTTGCCCAGCGCCTCTTTCCAGTCGGTCGGGTTCATTATTTTCACTTGATAGGTTTCTTATCCCTGGTTCATCATTTCCAGCTGTACCAGCCATCTGGAAACAATCATGCACACAAATAATTGGCACAGGATTAAACCTTGATGCCAGTTACACATCAAAGGTACAAATTTTGTGTAACAATCGCGTACAAAAAACAAAAAAAGACCGCCAGACAACAAAAAACAGTAAAAAATGCTCATTATTTCAAATAAAAGCATTACTTTTGTCGAACTGTTTACTTTATTAATATTAATAACTTATTCACTTTAAAAAAACTTTAATATGGCTTACGTAATTTCTGATAGCTGCGTGGCATGTGGTACTTGCCAGTCAGTATGTCCCGCCGACGCAATCAAGGAAGGCGACATCTATTCGATCGATCCCGATACCTGCTTGGATTGTGGTACCTGCGCCGACGCTTGCCCCACTGGCGCTATCGCTCCCGGCGAGTAATCAGATTATTGATTCAAGAAAAATTATTGCGACTGCATCCTGGCGATGCAGCCGCAATTTCTTTTTTATCGCCCCCATGAGGGTTATCGGGTGGCTACCCGTAACGGCTCGATGACGATCAGGTCGCTGATGGGAGTTCCACCATAATTCACGCCATCGCTGTAGGTGCCATAGTAGCGATACAGGCCAGCGGGGACACTGTTACCGTCCATGTCCTTCATGTCCCAGGCGATGGGGAACGAGGAAGTCTTGGTTTTCCACACGAGCTTGCCCACGGCATCGGTCACGCGCACCGTGTACTCGGGGCTGTACTCTATATCGGTTTCCACATCAATATTGACCTGCGAGCCCACGATGGCTGGCATCTTGTCGGCTACCAATGTTGCGGCATGAGCACTTCCCACGATGAAATTGATGGTGCGAGACGTGTAGTTGCCCAACAGGTCATACACCGTATAGGTGAGCGAGTGCATTCCCTCGGGAAGGCCGGTCAATGGATACTCAATATTGATTCCCTTGCCATCGCTGTCGGCAGTGACATAGCTCGTCACGTCGGCAAATGAGGGCTTGCCACCGTCAAGCACCAGCGACATGAAGTGATTGAGCGCATTGGGCTGCGTGTCGATGGCCTCGTTATCGCTGGCATGGATGTAGAGCAAAGCATCGGACGGCACCACGGCGCCATTGGTAAACGTGGCGTCATCGTTGATGTACATGGCCTCGATGACAGGAGCTTCCTCGTCATGGATTGCCGTTTCCTCATCATGAGGCAGCATGGTAATATCCTTGGTGAAGCCATTGACCATGTACGAGCTATTGTCCTTGTGAGCATACACACGCAGGAGCACCGTCTCGTTGGATGCCAACGGGAAGCCCGGGGTCACCATCTGTCCCTTGAAGATGCCATTGACAACACGTCCACTCACCTCGGCCAGCTTGGGTCGGTTGAAGTAGATATCCATTGTCATGTTGCCACCACTGGCCTCGGAAGTCACCGTTGTGAAATAATCCTCCTTGTCATAGAGAGTCACCGTCGCATCACCATTGAACTGGGTATCCAGCTCGCCCTGCTCGGTCATGACCTGAGCCTCGATATCAAACTTGACGAGCGGCCCGATCTGTGCCATGGCAGCAGTGTCGGTCATGTCGGTATTGTTCACCCGTGTGATCTTGAACAGCGAGATGGGATAATTCACCTTGATGGCGGGATCGCCCAGCAGGAAGAACATCAACTTGTTGGTGTCGCTACGCGGGAAAGAGCGCTTGGCATTCTTGTAGGCCTCGCCCAGGGTAGTCATCTTGCCTGTCGCGTCATAGCAGAACATCTGCTGGATAAAGTAAGAATTGAGCAAGTCATTGTTGGAAGCAAACACATTGCGGCACGACGTGAGCAATGCGATGGCACCACCATCACGCTTGTGAAACATGAGTTCGGCAATGCCCTCCGAGCCGCTGTCAAACCGCGCCACGTTGCAGCATGCCGTTGACATGATGGGGAAGTGCTTGTAGCTGGTTTTCATCACATCGACAGCTTCCCACATGTTGCTGTACTTGGTAAAGCTGATGGATCCCGCATGGCCCACATAGGTTGTGAAATAGAGTCCACTCTTGTGGTACTGGCTCCACAACTGCTTGCCGGACAACGACTGCCTCTTGTAGAGCTGCACATCAGGATCATTAGTCACACGCGGATACTGCGAGTTGTGGAGGGTGCTGACATGCATTCCCGTGTTGAGCACATCGTCGATGAGCGTCTTGTAATACTCACCCTGCTGCATGTACAATCCCTTGTCGGGCGAGTCGCTGATGGAAAGCGCATTGTTGCGCCACACGCCATAATCGGGATTGGCATAATACTCCACGAGCTTGTCCACATCGCTGCGAGCCTGATCAAGGCTGGCACAGGTGATACGTCCCACACCGATGCTCAACTTATCACTGGCAAGGTTGCTGCCCGATTGATTCTCCAGAAAACCAAAGAAGTCATCGCTCGTGTAGGTGTAGTTCTTGTAATGGCTCACATCACTCTGATAGGAGAGCAACGCACCCTCATGCTTGCCCAGTACCTCCCTGTTATCGACCAGTCCGATACCAAACAGGAGCAGATTCTTGAACTTCTCGGGGTCGCGGTCATAGAACATCTTGCACAGCAGTCGATAGGCCATCGCATCACGCGTGCCGCTGGAAAACTCGTTGAACACCTGGTTCTGGTCCACCACGGCCACGTCGATGCCATCGATATTGTGATGCAGGTCGGCTACACGCTGTGCCTGGTCATGGTACAACGAGTCGGTGATAATCAGCATGTCGGGAACTTGCAAGGCATGTAGGTTCTGGTTGGGGATGACCTCATAGGAGGTGATCTTTTTCAACTCCTTGGCCGGATCAAAGGCGACGAATTGGCAACCCGTCATAGAAGCCTGATAGGTGAAATATCGCCCCTTGCCATCGGTTCCGGAATAGTTGGAAAGCGCTACCCGACGAGGATGATAGACATCATTGATGTTCCACACGACAACCGATGACGCGCAATTGGGCAACTGGAAATGTTCATCGCCAGCGACCGATGTATAGTTCATCCTGAACTGATGCCCCGGGGTGTCTTTCCTGAGCACATTATTGCGGGTATAGGTAATGGTGGCATAATCAAACTTCAGGAGTTTCAGGTCATAGTCGGTCGATGAGAACTTGATAAACGGTTCAAACTGTCCACTCTCCTGCGGCTCGGTCAATTTCACCGCCGCATAGGGTGAAGAGACCGTATAATACATGTTGTCATCATCTTTGGAAATCGCATAAATGCGTGATGTGCTCATGCTGAAGGGCACGGTATCACAGGCTTTCCCGTTGTAGATGACACAGTTGGTAAAAGCTACCACCGACGAGTGACAGCCGATTGACATATTGACCATAATCGTGCTGTCGGCAATCTCAGGCAGATAATAATCGACCTTCAATCTCGAGTGGCAGAAGTCCTCACCCAGCATTTCCTTGCCCGACAGGCCGATGGAGACAAGATCCCTCTCATGATAAAAGAAGTCAAGACTCGTGGGCACATTGACATAGTCGGTTTGAGAGGATGGGCTCAAGGTGGGTATCACATCGGATGCGCTAGCCTCCTCGGTCAGGAAGTAACAACCCTCCTGTGAATAGGGATTGATCTTACGGGTAAAACGTGCCGATTGTCCAGTGCTCACCATACTGAAGCGGATGGGTCCGTTGCCGTAGAAACAGAGTTTCTGATTGGTTCTCAACACTGGCACCAACTGGAGATCATCCGGTGAAGAGGCGTTGAGCACCTCATCGATGGGATAGCCGCCAGTACCGTAAACCCTCACCAGTGTGGGATTGGAAAAGCCCATCTCCCTTAACTCGTTGTAGGTAATCTCATAGACTCCGCTTTCAGGAATCGATATTTTCACCCACTTGCCAGTAGCCAATTTAGACTGGTTAGCGAAGTTGTAGATTTTGGCCGCATTTCCAAAACCAGCGGTCATCATAGCCAGCACCACGGTGCAGGCAATCTGAAGTCTAGTTATTGTGCGCATATTTTTCAAGAGTCAGTGTTGTGTTAGTTATTCAATCATTAGGCGTCATTGAGCCACATTCTTGTGGCCGATCCTTGTCTTGACCGGATCCAGGACGATGAGTTTGCTGATGGGAGTACCCCCGTAATTGATACCGTTGTTGAAGGTACCGTAGTAGCGGTAAAGGCCAGCAGGCACGCGGTTGCCGTCCATGTCCTTCATGTCCCAAGAAACGGGGAAACTGCTGGCGGTTGTCGTCCACACCAGATTGCCAGTCGCATCGGTCACGCGCAGGGTAACCTCGGGTGACAGGGCCAGATCGGTGTGGATGTCGAAATTCACTTCTTCATTATTGTAGGCAGGCCACTTGTCGGCCACGAGCGTAGCCTGGCCCTGTTGTCCCACCATGAAGGAGATGGTGCGTGACGAAGAATTGCCCATTGCATCATATACCGTGAAGGTGATCGAGTGAATACCCTCGGTCAAGTGGTTCAACGGGTACTCGATGTTGACCACCCTGGCACCATCGGATGTGGTGACATAGCTCATGACATCGGAATAAGAAGGCTTGCCGCCATCCAGGTCAAGCACCATGCCATTGTCCACCGATGCCGTCTGCACATTGATGGCCTCGTTGTCGCTGGCAGTGATGTAGAGCATGGACTCGGGAGCGATGGCAACGCCATTGGTGAACGAAGTCTCGTCATTGATAAACATGGCGTTGATCACAGGCGCCTCGTTGTCCTGGATGGCCTGCTGCTCGTCATAGGGGAGCATCGTGATCTGAGTAGTAAAGCCATTGACCATGTAGTCGGAGTCATCCTTGTGTGCATAGACACGCAAGAGCACGTCATCGCCCGAGGCACTCGGAGCCTTGGGTGCAATCATCTGTCCCCTGAACACACCATTCACGACACGTCCCGAGACCTCGGTGAGCTTATCGCGGTTGTACAGGAGGTGACGCGGCGGGTTGTTCTTGCCGTAGGCAAAGAATTCATACTCATCCTGCTTGTCATAGAGCGTCACTGTGGCATCGCCGTTGAAGGAGGTGTCCAGATTGCCCTGTCCGTCCATCACACGCGCCTCAATGTCAAACTTCATCAAGGGGGAAATCTGGGCCTTGTTGAGCGTGTCGGTCACATCGGTGTTATTCACCTTGACGATGTTGAAGCGAGAGATGGGATAGTTCAGCTTGATGGCGGGATCGCCCAGCAGGAAGAACTTCATCTTGTTGTACTCGGTGGTCGTGTACACATTCTTGGCATACTTATAGGCCTCACCCAGTGTGGGCATCACGCCATTGGCCTCGTAGCTGAACAGGCCCGTGATGAAGTGGCGATTGAGAATATCATTGTTGGGGGCAGCAACGGTGCGGCCCGTGGTGAGCATAGCAATGGCGCCACCATCCCGCTTGTGGAACATGAGTTCGCCCACGCCACGGCTGTCACTGTCAAAGCGCGAGACATCGCAGCATGCCGTTGACATGATGGGGAAATGCTTATAGGAGGTGCCAGCCACGTCGCTAGTGACCCACATCTGGTTATACTTGGTGAATCCCGTAGTGCCCGCATGGCCCACATAGGTAGCAAAGTACATGCCACTCTCGAAGTTACGCTTCAACAACTCCTTGGCCACGGTAGCGATCTTGCGGTCATATTGAACGTTGGGCTGCTCGTTGGAGCGCGCATACTGGATATTGTGGACCGTATTGACGTGCATTCCCGTTGAGAGCTCATTATCGATGAGCATTCTGTATCCCTCGCCATGGTAGATGTACTGTCCATTGTCGGGAGAATCGCTGAACACCAATGTATTGTTGCGCCACACGCCATAGTCGGGATTGGCATAATACTCAATGAGTTTGTCAACATCGCTGCGAGCCTGTTCAAGACTGCCGCAGGGGATGCGTCCCACGGTAATGTTCATCTTCTCGGCAAGCATGTTGCTACCACTGTTGTCGTTCAAGTAGCCGAAGAAGTCGTCACAGGTATAGGACTTCACGTCATCATTACTGTTATCGCTCTGATAGGTGAGCAAGAAACCCTCGTGTTTACCCATGATCTCACGGTTGTCAAGCGATCCAGTGCCGAAGAGCAGCAGGTGCTTGAACTTGGACGGGTCACGGTCGTAGAGCATCTTGCAGAACAGCCTGTAGGCCATCGCGTCGCGCGTGCCGCTGGAGAACTCGTTGAAAATCTGGTCCTGGTCCACCACCGCCACATCGATGCCATCGATTGAGCGATGCATCTGTGCCACACGCTCGGCCTGCTCGTGGTAGAGCTTGTCGGTGATGATGAGCAGCTCGGGGGTTGCCATACCGTGCAGGTTCTGGTTGGGGACCGGCTCAAATGAGGAAATCTTCTTGAGGGTCTTGGCCGGGTCAAAGGCGATATAATAGGAATAGCGGTTGGCGCCCGCGAAGAAAGCAAAACCCTTACCACTGTCATCATCATAGGACTGGAGCGCCACCTGGTAGGGGTTGTCGGGGTAATAGACATACCACAACTGGGTAGTGGCCGATGCGTTGGGCAACTGATAGCGTTCCTTACCACTTGCAGCGGCAAAGCCCATCAACACCTGGTTACCATTCTCGGGTCGCAGGATATTGAGGTGACGATAAGTGAAAATGAAATAATCCAGGCGCGCCAGCGCGAGCGAGTGGGTCGCTTTTTCAAACTTGAGATAAGGCTCATACTGTCCCTGCTGTGCAGGATGTGACAACTTCAAGCTACCATAAGGTGTTGCCGACCTATAGAACTCGGTGCTGGACTCGGATATAGCCGAGATGGCTGACACACTGGTCAGGAAATTGGTCGTATCGGCAGCTCCACCGCTGTGAATCACCGCGTTGGCATAACTTTTGATTGAATCCTTGGCACCTATCGACTGGGTGATAGCAATCGTGCTGTCGGCAAGGTCGGGGAGGTTATAATCGATGAGAATGCGTCCACTGGTAAAGTCCTCACCCATCATGTCCTTACCCGAGTTGGCGACATAGACCAGCTCGTTCTCGTGATAATAGTAGCCGAAGCTTGATGGGGCGTTAACGTACTCAAACAGGATGTTCTGGTTCTTGGTTCCCACCTGCAACTCGGTTGAGGTTTCCTCGGTGAGGAAATAGCACCCCTCGAGTGCATAGGGGTTGTAGTCACGCTGGAAGCGCGGTATGTTATTATAACCTGTCATCGTGAAGTTGATGGTCCCTTTACCGTAAAAAATCATCTTATTGTTGATGCGCTTGACGGGAACGGGCAGCAGGTCGTCAAAGTTCCTGCCGTCCAGCAGCTCGCTGATGCGGTAGCCGCCGCGTCCATACAATCTCACATTGGCCGGGTTGCTGAATCCCATATCGCGCAGCTCGTTGTAGGTAATCTCATAGATGCCCGACTCGGGGATAGAGATTTTGACCCACTTGCCAGTGGCGAGTCGCGACTGAGTGGCATAGTTGGAAACAGCAAAGGCGCTGGCATTACCGGCACACAAGAGGGCCACGATAACCGCACAGGTGAGTTTAATAATATTCAGTTTGCACATATTGATAGATGACTTTATTGCAGTAATAAATCGCTAATGTTTCACTCGATGTCAATAAACTACAACCCCAATGCACCGCACCACTGCCATGGTGCGGATACTAGAGGTTCTAATTATATCATAAGAACGAGATAACGAGACAATTATTTTCCCGTTGAGCGCAAAGATAGTAAAAAGTTTTGAGAAGAGTGACACAAACGGGTCCAATTCCTCCAAATCAAGTCCATCACCATCCCGGAGCACAGCACTGCGCGGGAACCCTATCCAAGAGGATTCCCGCGCAGTGTTATCGTAAAACGGTTGTTCTCGACAGCCTTTTACTTGACCGCAGCCCTGATGGGTTGCTTGACCGGATCCAGAACAATGAGCTTGTTGATGGGAGTGCCGCCATAGTTGACACCATTATTGTAGGTGCCGAAGTAGCGGTACAGTCCAGCGGGCACGCGGTTGCCGTTCATATCCTTCATGTCCCAGTTCACGGGGAAGCTGCTGGTGGTGGTCATCCACACGAGCTTGCCAGTAGCATCGGTCACCCGCAGTGTCATCTCGGGAGCGAGCGACATGGCGGTTTCCAGGTCAAATGCCACTTCCTCATTGTTGTAGGCAGGCCACTTGTCGGCCACGAGGTCGGCCACGCCACCCTGTCCCACCATGAAGGAGATGGTGCGTGTTGCAGAGTTACCCATCATATCAAAGACGGTGTAGGTGAGCGTGTGCATACCCTCGGCAAGGCTATTGAGGGGGTACTCGATGCGGATGGTCTTGCCGCCATCGTCGGTCGTCACATAGCAAGACACGTCGGAATAGGAGGGCTTGCCGCCATCGAGCACGAGTGTCATGCAGTCATCGATCGAGCTGGACTGGATGTTAATGCCCTCGTTGTCGGTTGCCGTGATATAGAGCATCGCACCTGAGGTGGCAGCTACGGCGCCATTGGCAAACATGTTCTCATCATTGATGAACATAGAGGACACCACCGGAGCCTGGTCATCGGTGATAGCCAGGGTATCGTTATAGGGCAGCATGGTGATCTGCTTGGTGAAGCCGTTGACCATGTAGTCGCTGTTATCCTTGTGGGCATACACGCGCAGCAGCACGTCCTCGTTGGAGGCACGGGGTGCTCTGGGCACCAGGATCTGTCCCTTGAAGAGGCCGTTCACGACACGTCCATTCACCTCGGAGAGCTTAGCGCGGTTGAAGTAGATGTCACGATCGACCTGCTGGCCATTGATGGGCAGTGACAATGTGGTGAAGAGCAGCTGCTTGTCATACAGGGTCACCGTCGCATCACCATTGAATGAAGAGTCCAGGTTGCCCTCGGCATCCACCACCTGTGCCTCAACGTCCACCTTCATCAGCGGGCTGATCTGTGCCATGGCAGAGTCCACCATGTCGGTGTTATTCACCCTGGTGATGTTGAAGCGAGAGATGGGATAATTCACCCTGATGGCGGGATCACCCAGCAGGAAGAACTTCATCTTGTTGGCATCGGACCCCGTGAAGGAATTCTTGGAGAACTTGTAGGCCTCACCCAGGGTGGGCATCACGCCATTGGCCTCATAGCTGAACAAGCCGTTGATGAAGTAGTTATTGATCTTGTCATTGCCATTGGCATAGCACATGCGCGAAGTGGTGAGCAGTGCAATGGCGCCACCGTCACGCTTGTGGAACATCAACTCGGCCACGCCGCGGGTGTCGCCATCATAGTGAGCGACGTTACAGCAGGCTGTCGAGAAGATGGGGAATCGCTTATAGGACGTGTTGGCCACATCGCTGTTGACCCACATGTTACTGTACTTGGTAAAGGCGATAGAACCAGCATGTCCCACATAGGTAGCAAAATAGGCGCCACTCTCGAGATTGAGTTTCAACAGCTGCTTGGCAGTTGTTGCCGTCTTGCGCTCGACGGTCAAGTTGGATTGCGTGGCCGAACGGGGATACTGCGAGTTGTGGACCGTGTTGACATGCATACCCGTCGAGAGCTCGTTGTCGATGAGGTTCTTGTAGCCCTCGCCCTGGAACATGTACTGTCCATTTTCGGGCGAGTCGCTGGACACGATGTTGTTGTTGCGCCACACGCCATAGTCGGGGGTAGCATAGTACTCGACGAGCTTATCGACATCGCTGCGCGCCTCTTCAACGCTCCCGCAAGTCATGCGGCCCACGCCGATGTTCATTTTCTCGGCAGTGACATTGGTACCGCTATTGTCATCCAGAAAAGCAAAGAAGTCATCGGTAGTGAACGAGAAGTCCTCGTAGTTGCTGTTGTCGCTCTGATAGGTGAGCAGATAGCCGTCGCGCTGACCCAGGATTTGACGGTTGTCCATCGTTCCCGTGCCAAAGAGGAGCAGGTTCTTCAACTTGGAAGGATTGCGGTCATAGAGCATCTTGCACAGCAGCCTGTAGCCCATCGCGTCGCGCGTGCCGCTGGAGAACTCATTGAACACCTGTTCCTGGTCCACCACCGCCACGTCGATGCCATCGACCGAGCGGTGCAGTTGTGCCACGCGCTCGGCCTGCTCATGGTACATCTTGTCGGTGATGATGAGCAGCTCGGGGGTCTGCATGGCATGGAGATTCTGGTTGGGCACCGGCTCATAGGAGGAGATCTTCTTGAGCGTTTCCATGGGGTCAAAGGCGACAAAATAGGAGTAGGTGGATGCCGTCGAGAAGAAGGCATAGCCCGAACCCGTCGCGTCCTCATAGGGGATGAGCGTCATCTGTGCCGGGTTGTAGACATCGTTGACGATCCAGACCACCGTGCTGGCCGATGCGCCCGGCAGCATGTAACGTTCATTGCCGTGAGCCGGGGCGTAGCCCATCAAGAGCTGGTTATCCTCGTCGGCACGGATGACGTTGTGGCGGTTATAGGTGAGGATGAAATAGTCCAGGCGGGAGAAAGAGAGCGAGAACTCGCTGCTAGAGGAAAACAGGATGGGCTCAAACTGTCCACGCTCGGCAGGATGCGAGAGCTTGACGAACCCATAGGGCGACGAGTAGTTGTAATAGACATACTCGTTGGAGGGCACGTAGATGCGTGACGCGCTGGTGGGATAGGCCGTGGTGTCGGTGCCGCCATCGCTGTGCAACACAGCGTTGGCATAGGTGATGCTGCTGGCATTGGCGGCAATCACGGTGTTCACCACGATGGTGCTGTCGGCGAGGTCGGGCATGTAATAGTCAACCATGAGCTTGCTGTTGGTGAAATCCTCACCGAGCATATCCTTGCCCGAACCGCTACCCGAAGCCAGCTCCCTCTCGTGCCAGAAATAGCTGAGGCAATAGGGCGTGTTCACATAGTTGGAAACCGTCACAGCCGATTTCTTACCCACCTCCAGCTCGGTGGACGACTCCTCGGTGAGGAAGTAGCATCCCACCTGAGAATAAGGATTCATCTCTCGCTGGTAATGAGGTACGCTGGTATAGCCAGCCAACGTGAAGTTGACGGGTCCGTTACCGTAGAAACAGATTTTGTCGTTGGTACGCATCACTCTCACGGGCTGGAGGTCATCGACGGCCTTGCCATTGAGTTGCTCGCTGATGCGGTATCCACCCTGGCCATAGAGTCTCACATTGGCCGGGTTGCTGAAGCCCATCTGTCGCAGTTCATCGTAGGTAATCTCATACACGCCAGTCTCGGGGATGGTGATTTTCACCCACTTGCCCGTGGCAAGCCGCGACTGTGTGGCATAATTGGAAACATTGAATGCACTGGCATAGCTGACACTCATGGCAGCCATCAATGCCATACAAGCGATTTTAAAATTACTCAGTTTGCGCATATCTCTTTATATGTTATAGTTTGTTTCAACTGTTGTATTCTCAATCTCTTATCCGCTATAGTCTCACCTTGACATCGAGCACCTGTCGGGAGCCGATGCAGGCCGTGAGTTTGTCCCCTGGGGTCAGGGCGTGTCCATTGCCCGCCTCGCCAGTGATCAACAGGTCGCCCATCTTGATGCTGCATCGCGTGCTGCACGCAGCAATCAGTTCATCGAGCGGTTGCCGCATGTGTGCCAGGCAACATTGCGCGACCACGGTGTCGCCCACCCTGACCACGGCCATCTCGTGTAGCGGGTCATCGACCGATGCGGCCTGTACCCACTCCCCGACGATAGCGGCGCCATCAAAGGCCCTTGCCAGTCCCTCCAGGCGCTCGTCATCGCCCGATGCGGCCCTCAGAGTGAATCCGGCGGTGAAGGCATCCCAGTATCGGTGGGCAAACTTGGGAGCCACACACTTGCCCAGTCGCGACATGCGCACGACGATTGTGGGCACTGCCACAAATGCTGTGGCGAAGTCGGGCACAAAGAAAGGTCGTCCCGAATATAGGATTGAAGAGTCGGCCATGAGGTAGGCCTGAGGCATAACGTCCTCGCCGCCATAATTGCCTGTAAAGCCTATCACCTTCATATCCTGTCTCTTCCCCTCTCTTCTCGTGTTAATTCCCTGACGATCACTCGTGACCATGCATCCTGTTATAGATGATGGCCAGGTGGGCATAGATCGACGTGTTGGCAATAATCACGTCGTGTGGTGCCTTGATGCGATAGGGCGTGAAGTTCCACAACGCGGTCATGCCGCTGTCGATTGCCAGCGATGCTGCCTCCTGTGCATGATCGACCGACACCGTGAGGATGGCAATCGACACCTTGTGTTGGCGCTGCCACGATGCCAGATCGTTGATGTCATAGACGGGCAGGTTCCCAATGCGAGTGCCAATCACCTCGGGGCGCACGTCAAATCCCGCCACGATGTTGAGGCCGTAGTTTTCCAGTCCACGGTCCTGCATGAGCGCGGTGCCCAGGCTACCGGTGCCTATCACCACCGCGTCGTGGTGCTTGTTGAATCCCAGAAAGTCCTCCAACTCGGTGACCAGGCGGCTCACCTCGTATCCGATGCGGGTCTTTCCCCTGATGTTGAGAAAGGACAGGTCCTTGGCAATCTGTGACGATTGCACATTCAGTTCCTTGGAAATCTGAGTGGAGGAGACATATTCCACGTGCAGATTATCCAGCATGCGGACGTATGACAAGTACCAAGGCAACCTCCTGATTGTTGGTTCAGGAAGAATCGTCCGGTTCTCGTTGTTTCTGGTCATACTCATCGAATATTGATGCAATTAACCTACAAAATTACCTTATTTTTTTTAATGTCAAGTAATTTAGGGAGTAAATTATTGATTACAGGTGAGATTTTAACATATCTTAGGGTTAGTTGCTAGGTACTGGTACCTAGGGGGCCGTGGCGGGAGCCACGGCATAGGGGACACTGCCGCGGACATGACGCGGGGGCTGACGCTGGGGGGGCCGTGGCGGGAGCCACGGCAGGGGGGACACTGACGCGGACATGACGCGGGGGGCTGACGCGGGGGGCCGTGGCGGGAGCCACGGCATGGGGGACACTGACGCGGACATGACGCGGGGGCTGACGCTGAGGGGCCGTGGCGGGAGCCACGGCATAGGGGACACTGCCGCGGACATGACGCGGGGGCTGACGCTGGGGGGGCGTGGCGGGGGACACGGCATGGGGGCACGGCATGGAGGCACGGCGTGGGGGACATTGAGGGAGGGAGGGAGGGGGGTGGCGGGGGTTACTCGCTGGCGACGGCTAGTTTTTTGGCCTTGGTGGCTTGCTTGATGCCATCGGTGGTGATGGTGGCACGGTAGACGTAGATGCCTCGTGGTACCCGTCGCCCGCTCACGTCAACGAGGTCCCATGTCACGGGGATGGAGGTGTACATGTCGCTGCGTCCTGACTGGGTGGTGCTCCACACGCGACGTCCCATGAGGTCAAAGACCTCGATGGTGACACTGACGACGGCATCGGGTCGGTTGTGCTTGACGTAGAATGAGGTCTCGGCGGATGCGGGATTGGCAGCGCAATAGACGTCGGCGATCTCGGGGGCCAGGCCGTTGACGACGTTGAAGGTGATGGTCTTGTCGCTCACGTTGTTATAGACGTCCCACACGCGCAGTCGCAGGTTGTGGAGACCCGGAGTGAGATCACTCAGCTGATAGTTGATGGTGCCCAGTGTTCCCTGCTCGACGAACATGGGGGTGTAGTAGCTGGCCACGTCGTTGTATCCCGTGATGCCATCGAGTGTCAAGGTCATGCTGTGTCCGATGCCTGCCGAAGAGAAGTTGACGCCGCTGTCGTCGGCCACAGTTGCCATGAACAGAGGTGACTCGTTGACGTCGCTGCCGTCCACAAAGTGCTCGTCGTTGAGTCCCATGTTGATGATGGATGGTCCGATGGTGTCGGTGACCTCCTCGTCGTTGTAGCCGTAGATGAGGAAGTCGCTGTTGGAGCCCTTGGCCTCCAGCGCCTTGTGGGTATCATAGGCATAGAGGTTGATGAGTGAGGGCCTGTAGTTGTCATACTCGTTGTTGACCTCGCTGGGGATGATGATGCGCACGTTGAATCGTCCTCCGCTGACCGAGTCCACATTGATGGCGAGGCGGTTGGGGCGGTCCTCATAGGTGACTTTGACGCCCTCGATGACATCGGAGCCGCTGTAATAGCCGTGGGTCGTGATCGACTGCTCGGGTCCAAAGAGTGTGGAAACGATGTTACCGTTGAAGTCATCAACAGGCTTGCCATTGATGTCCACAATCTTGCCACTGAACTCGACCGTCTCGCGGGCCTTGAACACCGGCATGTTGTCGGGGTCCACCGGCTTGCCGTTGATGGTCTCGACCTGTGCCTCATAGGGGGCATAGGCCAGCCTCATGGCGGGGTCCCCATAGACAAAGAAACGTCGCTTGTTATCGCCGGATGACCAGATGATGCTGTTCTTGGCCAGTCGCATGATGTCCCCGATGCGCCGTTGCAGTCCCGCCTCGTCGCGCGAGAAGATGAATTGCGCCACGTTGCTGCTCAAGGTACCATTCTCGTCGATGAGCGCCAATCGAGGAGGGCAAATCACAGCGATGGCACCACCGTTGGCATTGCCATAGACCAATTCACCCGAAGAGGTGACGGAGTTGTCAAAACGGAGGAACTCGCACGTGGCGGCATAGAGTACCGGCAGTCGTTTGTAGAAGAGATTGGACTCGACATCGGAGCGCTTGAGCAGTCCCTCGCCGGTCCAGTTCTGGGTGCTGGAGTGGCCGATGTAGTTCCACCAGAGAGTTCCCTCGGTGAGCGTGTTGAACATCTTGGTGCGCGCGTCGGGGTAGGTGCGTGCCCCACCCTCGCTCACTGCCTCAAAGGCATCGATGAACACATAGCTGCGCATCATGTCCTTGCCGCCATTTTTATTGATCATCTGGTCCATTGCCAGCGACTGGTTCATGTGCACGCCCTTGTTCTCGTCATCGGCGACAAACATGACCTGGTTTTTCCACGATCCATAGATGGGCGAGGTGACATACTTGATGAGCTTGTTGACCACCGTGCGCGCCTCGCTCACGCTCTTGGCAAGCATACGTCCCACCGCGATGTCCATCCTCTCGTTGGAGTCAACACCGCTCTCGTCGCCCAGTACGGCAAAGAAGTCGTCGGTGGTGAAGGTGTTGTCCTCAAGCCTGCCATAGTCGCTTTGCCAGGTGAGCAAGCGCGGGTAATTGAGGATTCCGGCATCGGTTCCCACCAGTCGGTTATCGTAGCTGCCGCTACCGAACAGGAGGAGATAGGCCAGGCGGTGGCCATCGTCGGACGTGCCACGGTCATAGAACATCTTGCACAGGCGACGGTAGGCCATCGCGTCCTGTGTGCCGCTGGAAAACTCGTTGAACACCTTCTCGTGATCGAGCACGAGGACGCGGAAGCTGTCAACCTGCTCATGCAGTGCAGCCACGCGTCGGGCCTGTTCCAGATAGGCGCTCGGTGCAAGGATGATCATGTCGGGTGTGGGCTCGCCGTGTATATTCTGGTTGGCAACGTTGCCGATGAACTCGGGATGGGAATAAGTTGCCGCCTCGTCAAACGCCACAAACTCGCGTCGTCCAGCGGTAGCGGGGCTAAAGGTGATCGAGCCCTCGCCAGCCGTGGTGTTGAGTTCCATGGGGGCAAACGGTGCAGTCACGTCCCAGACATGGGTAGCGCTGCCTGATCCGCTCAAGCGATAACGGGCCGAGGTGCGGGCGTCGTCGAGGCCGAAGAGGAGTCTCCCGTTGCGCAAGGCCAGGTTGCGCTCAAAGTTGACCGTGATGTAGTCCATGCGAGCCAGATAGGCCATGCCGCCGCAGGCATAGTTGACCGCAATATTGAGGTCACTGGCGGGCTCGTCGGGCTTGAAGGTCTTGATGGACCTGCTGTAGTTATAATGGACATGGGATGATGTTCCACTTGCCTCGATGATATCGCTGTTGGTCACGGACATAGCCTTGCCATTGCACGAGAAGCTGATGGTGCTCTGGTGATTGGGCGACCGGACGCCAAAAGCCGAGGTAAACGTGACATCGCTGCCGTCCATGCGGCCATTGAGGTCAAACTTGAAGGTCTGGGTCCTGTTGGTGAGAAAACTCTCGCCCAGAAATTCACGCCCCGTCTCACCCGGATTGATGATTTCCTGCTCATGATACTGGCGGTCGATATAGGAGGTGATGACCTCGCCCGTGGGTTGATTGGAAGCCCGTGCAATCTCGTTGTCGTTGAAGCGGCTGTCGTTGGTGACAAAATAGGAGCCCGAGATGGCATAGGGATGCTGGACCTGGAACTGTGGTATCGTGGAATTGAGACGCCTCCAGGTTGTGGGTCCCTGGGCATAAAAGAGGATGCGGTCGGAGGAGCGCACGACGGGCATCTGAGGCAGGTCGTCGGCGTAGTTGTCGCCCAGCATCACCTCGCTCAAGGGAGCTCCGCCGTAGCCAAACACATGAATGGTTGACAGGTCGGTACCAAGTCCCCAGCTGCGTATGTCATCGGCAGTAATCTGATAGATACCACTCTCCTTGACAGCGATCCTAACCCACTTGCCACTAGCGAGCTTGCTCGTCTCGGCATAAAAACTCTTGTCCAGGGCGCTAGCCGAAACGCCATAGCAAGCCAATACCAAAACAGACACGAACAAACGGACGAAATATCTCATCATCTTCATTTACGGTTTTAAAAATCTATATAGCTTATAACGATATTTGCCTGGATTTATTGTCCAGCGCTATGGGATTGGGGGCAACGGGAAGGGCCACCGTGAGATAATGACCCAGTAAGCGGCGTGAGGTGAGGTGGTAATGCTTGCTTCCACAGCAGGCGTTGAGGGTGGTATCGTCAAGGCTGGGGACAAAGGGGTGGAGGGTGATACCGTCGGTCCAGTCGATGGCGCTGTTGCGCTCGGCCTTGATGATGGCCTCCTTGGCCGTCCAGGCGATGACGTGGGCCGTGAGGTCACCGGGGGTAATAAATTGTTGCTCGCTGGCATTGAGATACTTATCGCGCACCTTGAGGACCTGGTGGCGGTCACAGGACTCGGCATCGAGCCCAATGACACAATTGTCATTGAGCGCCAGCGCCACGAGCCCCATCGTGTGGGTGATGCTGATGTTGACCTGCTCATACCCCTCAACGACGGGCGCTCCTTGCTTGTCATGCAAGAGCGTCACATGGTGCCCGAAAGCCTTGTACAGCAGTAAGCGCTCGACCGCCTTCTCGCGCTGGCGCTTGACCGGCAGGTCGAGTAAGTCATCGGCTGGGAGGGCCTGCTCACGGCACATGGCCAGCAGTTGGCGCTCGTCATCCTCAAGCAGCCACAGCAGCACTGTCGTGCCACCAGGATAGGATGTCTCCTGTAGAAACATGGATTTATTAACGGGGAGAGTGGGTGGATTTAACGGATGTAACGGATATAACGGATGTAACGGATGTAACGGAATTGACGGATGTAACGGGTTTTATTTTTTAACCCACGCCGTTCTTGGCCAGGTCGATGCGGGTGAGGGCGCGCGGGTTGTCCTCGCTGGCCGCGATCCACGACCGGTAGCGGCGACGGTTCACATAGCGCTCTACCAGATAGGCAAGAATGTACATTACAGGCACTTGCAGCCACATCATCCAGTAGTGATGGGAGACTTGATGGAGGGTGGCACCGTTGGACTGGATGAGGACATAGCCGTTACTCATCCACGTTGCGGGAACACAATCGCCCACGACATACCAGAGCCGTGACATCAGGTAACGCGGCCATGATGCACCCGTCAAGAATACAAACACCACCGACGAGAAGACGAAGAGCAAGAAGACGCTCTCACGCTCGTTGACAAAGGCCTGCAGCGTCTGTCCCATGAGGGAGACGGCAATGAGGAAGGGCACAGCCATGCAAGCGACGTGCAGGAAGTTGCCATACTGCGGGAAGTCGAACATCAGCGGCACATAGTACAGGACATAGATGACCGGGATGACGTAGATGATGAGGTGAGACATCGTCTTGCCGATGACGGTAGCCGCCACGCCCGCCTCGATGGCCAAGGGGTCACGGCCACCATTGCGACGTCGACGCTCGATGCTGCCACCATGCAGCATGGCGATACCCAGAATCATACTCTGTTGCAACACCAGTGGGAGGATAAACAGGAGCACGGCGCTGGCAATACCCATCGCCTGATTGCCCACGGGCACCTGGCGACTCTCGATGATGCTGCCGCTCATGTTGAGGACCGGCTCGACGATGGCAGCCAGACGCTCGCTGCCCATAGCCTGGGTGACATTGGTCAATGCGGTGAACATCGCCTTGTAGCGCATCATCACGCTCATGTCGCAGTAGAGAGAGACATGTCCCTGCTCATGGCGTCCCACGGATTGCGCAAAGTCGCGTGGCACATACAGGATACCGTAACAAGCCTTGCGGTGCATCGCCTCCTGGGCTTCCTGCATGTTGGCGGCATAGCCCACGATGGCCACTTCCTGAGTGGCATCCATGCGCCTGACGAGGTCGCGGCTCATTGCCGTGCGGTTATCATCGACGACCACTACAGGCTCATTGCGCACCACCTCGGGGTTATAGATCAAGGCATAGAGCACAGGATATACCGCATTGAGCAAGAGGAAGAAGATGACCACACCCTGGTCGCGGAACGTGAGCAACAGCTCCCGTCCGCACACCCGCAGCACCTGGATGAACCACAGGAAGAATCGGCTATGTTTAATCTTTTCGGTCATATCTAGGTCAAGGCACATACACGGGATTCAGACAGTCCCTCTTCAAGTGCCAGGAGAGGAACATGGGCAGAATGGTGAAGCCGAGCAGCGCCGCATAATAGAATCGTGAATAGTACAGGTCGATGCCATTCAAGGCCTGATCGACCATGATGAGGAAATAATACTTGATGGGCATCACAAAGCCCAGAGCCTCGACCCAAGGATACATGGCTTCCTGGGGGAGCGAGAATCCGGCAAACGAGAACGACACCATGCCCAGCAAGGTGCACAACATCGTGCCGTAGCGAAAGTTGGGCACAAAGCAAAACATCAACACCGCAAAGCTCTGGTTAGCGACGACGAGCAAGAACATCGCGCTGAGCATATTCCAGGGGTTGCAGTTGAGGGGGAAGTCATAGCAGCGGAACATCATCCACTGGATGAACCATCCCACGGCGGTGAAGAGCACCGTCTGGGGGACCAACTTGCCGACCAGTGCCAGGAACATGCTATTGCCTGATGTTTTGAGCCATTGTCGGCTCAGTCCCGACTTCAGCTCCATGCCCAGCGAGAAAGCCGTCACCAGCAGGATAAACAGCGACAGGAAGCAAGGCACGAAGGTAGCGTTCAGATAGTAATTGTAGTTGATGAACGGATTGCCGGGCATGTGAACATGGGTCTGATAGGGCTGCAAGGTGGCCGCGATCGTCTCGTTGGGCAATCCCACGGTGCGCAAGGCAGTCTGCACGATGGCGCCATTGGTGAGCAGCGACATCGTCTTGAAGCCCTTGTACTGCATGGATGCCGGGGCATAGTAGGCATAGTTCACATAGTAACTCACCACGGGTTGGCGTCCACCCAGCGCCTCCTCTTCCAGAAACTCAGGTATGAGGAAAAAGCCCATCACCTCGCCACGTTGCACGGCATCGCGCGCCTCGGCAAAGTTGGAGTACCTGTGACAGATGTTCACCTGCTGGAATCCGTTGAGCGTGCGCGACACCTGTCGAGATATGATGCTATTGTCGAGGTCAACAATACCCACGGGCACACGCTGCACGCTCCCTCCCTTGATGAGGTCCATCAGGAACCAGCAGCACAGGATGGGCAAGATGATGATGAGCAGGAAATACATGGGCCTGCGCACGAGCTGAATGCACCCGCGCTTGAAAGAACGTCCTATGTATTTTGCTATCATGTTTATTTATTTAGTTGTTAGTTGTTAGTTGTCGAGGAGGACTGACATGCCGGGGCGCAGGTTGGGCACCTTGCTGACGGGGCGCATCCTCACCTCGAAGGTCTTGCTGTCGTACTGTCCTTGAGCCTTGGCGGCCTGCCAAGTGGCGTAACTGCCCATGTCGTGGATATAATAGACCGACATCTTGGTGGGCTGGTTGTTCAATGCGGGAATGCGCACGTTGACCTCCTTGCCCATGGGCAGGTCCTTCAACATCTCCTCGCGCACGCTGAAGCTCACCCACATGTCGTCCAGCTTGGCAATCGACATGATGGGAGTACCCATAGCCACGAGTTCACCCTCCTGGGGATAAATCTCACTGATCTCGCCATCACAGGGTGCCACGAGGACCTGATCCTCGAGTAGGCTCTCGACCTCCATGACCGATCCACGGGCGGCATTGGCCATGCTGCGTGAGGCGTTCTTGTCTTCCTGCTGTGCGCCTCTAACGGCCATGTCATACTGCGCCTTGGCAGCCTTGACTTGGGCCGATGCGGCATCATAGGCAGCCTTGGCCTCGTCGCGCTTCTGCTGGGTGGCCACGCCCTGCTTGTAGAGGTTCTCCACGCGCTGGTAGGTCTTCTCGGCAATCGTCTGTGCGGCAATGGCTTGCTGCCACATGTTGTAAGCGCCCTGCTTGAGTTCCTCGCGTGTGCCACGTTCGGCCTTCTGGTTCTGAGAAGCGGCGGCCTCCTGCATCTGCTTGGCCTGGTAATACTTGGCATCGACGGTGCTTGAGTAGATGCTCACCAGCTTGTCGCCCTTGTGTACCGTGTCGCCCTCGTGCACATAGAAGCGCACGATGCGTCCCGGCAACTTACCGCTCACGCGCACGGCATCGCAATCGGCTTGTCCCTGGGTAATGGTGTCGGCGGGATGGATGAGGAGTATTCCCACAATGGCGATGCTGACCATCACCAGGGCAAACACTGCCAGTGCGGCCAACAAGGCTTTGTCCTTCTTGCGGACTACGGTTCTCTGTTCTTCTTTTTCCATTATTGTTTTATTTTTTCTTGATAATCTGGATTAACTGGACTAACTGGATATATCTCAATTTAGTAGTTCATATTTCCCATGACCTTGTTGAGGTATTCATGGGTCATCTGGACGTTGATTTCGGCGTCGATTTTCTCGCTATTGGCCTTGAGCCACGCCGTCTGTGCGGCGAGCACCTCGTCGATGGTTCCCATGCCCTCGTTGAAAGCGATTCCAGCGATGCGCAGGTTCTCATCGGCCTGTGTCAAATTGGCTTTGGTGGCCTCAAATGTCTTGAAGGCTTCCTGATAGCTGAAGGCTGCCTGGCTGATCTGCAAAGCGATTTTCTCCTTGGCGTCATCAAGCTCCAGTCGTTTGACGTTGGCATCGACCTGTGCCGCCTTGACCTTATTGCTCAATCCGCCCCAGTGCCACAGTGGAACCCTGAGTGTCGCCCCTATCGAGAATGCGGCACCAAAACGGTTTTCAAATCCATCATAGCTGTTGGGATTGGTAGCGTGGAGAGCGGCGACGGCAGCCAGCTTGGGCATCATCTCGCTGCGGGCGACCTTGACCTGCTGGTCATAGATCCTGGTTGCCAGTTCCAGCGATCTCACATCGTGGCGCTTGTCAAAGACCTCGTCAAGATTGTAGCTGGACGGTGCAAGGGTGAGGTCCAAGTCGTCGCGTCCCTCATCGGCGAGGGTCATCATGGTGTTGACCGGCAGTCCACACAGTTGAGCCAACAACATGCGCGACAGGGTCACGCCATTGTCCACCTTGGTGAGGTCAACATTGGCCTCGTTGAGTTTCACATCCACAGCGAGCTGGTTGGCACGTGTGGCGACACCCTCACTCACCATCAGCTTGACATCATTGTCAAGTTTCTCGACCAGGCTCACGTAGCTGCGAGCGAGCTTCTGTTTGGCACACAGGGATACGACCTGCCAGTAGGCCGCATCCACATTGTAGATGACATCCTCGACCTTGCTCTGCCGCATCTCGCGTGCGAGTTGCTGGGCCAGATCGGTGATCTGGTTCATGGCTGTGATTTTGCCGCCCATATAGATGGGCTGTGTCACCGTGAGTGCACCACCCATGAGGTTGTGGATATTGTAGGTGAGGCCACTCTTGGGCAGCAGTGCCACCGTTGAGGGCACGTATTGTCCGTTCTCGAGCTGTAAGGGAGCGCCGGTGCGCGGGTCAATGACCAGGTTGTAGTCATAGGCACCCGTCTGCAAGTTAAACGACTTGGTGGGCAGCATCTGGTCCTCCTTGATGAGGGAGACCTTGCGTGAATTGTAGATGTAGCCAGCCGTGAAGTCAAATTGGGGCAGATAGGCCGCAGCGGCTTCCTTGCGCTGGTATCCCGCCTTGTCGATGGCGAGGGTAGCCTGCTTGATTTCCTTATTGTTGCGCAATGCCATGTTGCGGCAAGAATCCAGTGTCACCACTTGGGACTGAGCCACCATGGCCATCAATGCGCATATAGCAGTAAGCACGATACTTCGCATAGTCACTTCATTAAAATAGATTTGTTTTACGGTGCAAAAATACTATATATTTTATAAACAAAAAAACAGAGCCCCAAAAAATCCACTATTCGTGAATTATGGAACAGTCGAAGGGAGGAGCGCGATGGGGGCCGTGCTGGGAAGCACGGCATAGTTGAACACTGACGATACTCGTGAAGCACGGG
>CAMVAP010000034.1 GCA_947165485.1 uncultured Prevotellaceae bacterium | reverse complement strand
ACGCCTGGCTCACGCGACCACTCTCGGCAGTTGCCCAGCGCATGGGCAGCACGCCGCTGGCGATGATTTCCTCAAGCTCGGGCAGGAGCTTGTTGTAAATCTCGTCGGCAGATATCTTCGGGGCGGTGTAAGGCACTGCGAGGTTCTCCAGATAGAAAGGTACGTTGCCGTAGTAGTGCCACAGGATGTTGTAATAGTACACTCGCAACAGGCGGGCCTGCATCTCCATCGAGCGACGGAAACTCTCGCTGGCTTCACCAGGCCATGACGCATACTTGATGGCATCATTGCAACGCTTGATGCCGCTGTAGAAGTCACCCCACAGGGTGGCCAGGGTATTGTTGCCGTCGGCCTCAAAGTTGAACAGACGGTGCCAGTGCTGGTTATCGGTATTGTCTGAACCGCCAACCCAGAAGTCGTCACCCATGATCTCGCCATCGATGGTGAGGTCGTTGTAGGCCGCATTGTCCCAGTCGGGCCAGTGAAGGGGGGCATAGGCTGCGGTGAGGGCCTCGTTGAGGGTCTCCTCGGTAGTATAGTATTCCTCAAGGGGCTCGCCCGTCGGGTTCTTCACCTCAAGAAAATCGTCGCTGCATGAGGTCAGTGCAACAGTTGCTGCAAACAGGCCTGCTATGATAAAAATATGCTTTTTCATATTGATTTCTTTATTGAATTGTTAGAGTGACAGGTTAAGTCCTACAGTGAAAGTGCGGGCCTGGGGATAGACACCATAGTCAACACCCAGGCTGGTGGAACCAGAACCAATCTCGGGATCAAAGCCCCAGTACTTGGTCCAGGTGAAGAGATTCTCGGCACGGCCATAGATGCGCAGACGGCTGATGCCGATCTTGCTCGTCAGGCGAGGATTCAAGGTGTAGCCCAGGGTGATGTTCTTCAGGCGCAGGTAGCTGCCGTCCTGGATATACATGTCGCTGCAAACCCAGTTCTTGGAGTCGCCCAGGGTAGGCACGGTATTGCTGGTGCCCTCACCGGTCCAGCGCTGGAGTACCCAGGTGGGATAGTTGCCCGAGGCAATGTCCTGGCGATAGGTGGCGTCAAACACATCGGCACCGCTCACGCCCTGGAAGAATACACCCAAGTCAAATCCTCTCCAGTCCACGTCGAAGTTGAGACCGAAGGTCCAGTCGGGCACACCGTTACCGATGTTGGTGCGGTCGTCGCTGTTGATCTTGTTGTCACCATTGGTGTCAACAAAGCGGAAGTCACCAGGATTGGACGAGGTGCCATACATCTTATTATAGGCATCGGCCTCGGCCTTGTTTTGCAGAATGCCGTTGGTCTTGTAACCATAGAAGAAGGGGAAGGGCTGGCCGTTCTCGGCGCGAGTGCCGCCGTCGCTGAACTGGTTGATGCCATAGTTCAGGAAGCCCGTGTCGTTACCCAGGTTCTTGAGCTTGTTCTTCAAGTAGGAAGCATTGCCCTTCAAGGCGAAGTGTACGTCCGATACGTTCCAGCGATAACCGAGCTCAAACTCGACACCGCTGTTCTCCATGTCACCCACGTTGGCCAGCGGGCGGGCCTCACCCACGTAGCTCGGGATGGGCATCTCGATGATCATGCCATTGGTCTTCTTGATAAAGTAATCGACACTGAAGGTCAACTTGTTGCTCCAGAAGCCCAGGTCGAGACCGATGTCGGTCTGTTCGCTTTCCTCCCACTTCAGGTCTTCGTTGGCCAGGCGGTTAGCCTTGGAGCCATAGGCCATCGCAGCTGTCTGGCCAAAGTAGTAGTTACTGGTGTTGCCCAGTGTGGTCATGGTGGTGTAAGCAAAGTCACCGATGTTGTCATTACCGTTCTTACCCCAGCTGACACGCAGCTTCAGCATGTTCAGCCAGTCACACTGATTCTCCATGAACTTCTCGTTCATGATGTTCCAGCCCAGCGAGAACGAGGGGAAGATACCATACCTGTGGTTGGAACCGAAGCGGCTCGAACCGTCGCGGCGCACGGTAGCCTGGAACATGTAACGCTCGTCGTAGTTATAGCTCACGCGGGCAAACAGTGACGACAGGCGGTGCTCGGTGTAGGGACCCCCCCACACACCCACGAGGCTCGTGGCTCCAGTGACCTTACCGTCGGCATCGGTCGAGAGTTCCAGGTCGCCACCCGTGGTGTAGTTGATGCTGGGCTTGTCGGGGTTCACGAGATACCAGTGGGAACCACCCAGTTCGTCACCCTTAAACTTCAAGGCACTCTGGCCCAGCACGACGCCGATGGTGTGCTTGCCGAAGGTCTTGTCATAGGTCACCGTGTTCTCCACCTGCCAGGTGCTGTTATTGCCCTTGAAGGCAACGGCCGAGGTGTGGTCGGCGTTATTGTTACCCGAGAGGTAGTACTCCTGCTTGGTGGCTCCTTCATAGCCCCAGAACGAGAGTTCGGCGCTGTAAGTGAAGTGGTACTTCAGTGCATCCCACAGCTGCAGGTCAATCGAGAACTTGGGCATGAACTTGTGGCTCCAGTTCTTGTTGGGAGTGCCATGCATCATGGCGATGGGGTTGTTCTGCTCGTTATAGCTACCAATGAAACCTGGAATCGTGTAGGGATTACCATTCTCGTCCTTGTACAGGTCATAGGCGCTGTAGCGGTCCATCATCTGCTGTGCAATGTCGCCTCTCAGGGTGACAGGCAGGGTGGGAGCGAGATAGAGTGCCGACCCCAGGGGTGAGCCCCAAGTGGAGTTGGCATCGATGCCCGTGTTGTGTACGCGCATGTAAGAGAGGTTGGCGCCCAGGTCCAGCTTGTTGAGGAAGTTGCGCTCCTTAGTTGCGTCGAGGAGGTTGAACTGGTTGTTGGCGCGGATGGTCAAGCGGTTATAGTTGGACTGACCGTAGTTACCACCGATGATACCGTCCTGGGTGAAGTAACCCAGCGAGAGGTAGTAATTCACTTTCTCACTGGCACCGCTCACACTCACGTCATGCTGCATGATGGGGGCGTTGTCATTGAACAGGAGGTTCTGCCAATTGGTGCCGAAGCCCATGATCTTATCGCCGTTAGCATCGACCAGGTTGTAGGGGTCTGGATAGAGCGGAGCCAGACCGTTCTGCACGCGGCGCTCGTTTTGCAGGATGGCATAGTCGGTTGCACCAGTCACATCGCGCTTTCTCCAAGCGCTCTGCCAGCCATAGGAAAAGTTGTAGTTGATGTAGGCTTTTCCCATTTTACCCTTCTTGGTGGTCACGAGGATCACACCATTGGCAGCGCGAGCACCATAGATGGCGCCCGAGGCAGCATCCTTCAGCACCTCAATACTCTCGATATCATTGGGGTTGACGCTCTCCATACCATACTGGTCGGTGGGCATGCCGTCAATGATGTAGAGGGGATTGGAATCGTTGATGGTGCCGATACCGCGGATGCGGATCATCGACTGCGATCCAGGCTGACCCGATGATGAGGTGACGTTGACACCAGCGGCCATACCCTTCAGGGCATCCTCGGCACGCAAGCGGGTCTTTCCTGCCAGGTCCTCCGACGAGACCTTGGCGATAGACGCCGTCACAACGCTCTTCTTCTGCACGCCGTAACCGATCACGACAACCTCGTTGAGCAACTCAGAGTCCTCGGTAATGACGATGTGCATGTTGTCACCGGCAAGCACGGTCTGCTTGCCAAATCCAACGTAAGTGATTTCCAACTCGGCACCCTTGGGCGCGTTGATGGAGAAATTGCCGTCGAAGTCCGTAACCGTGGTATTCGACGTTCCCTTTTGCACAATAGTGGCACCAATCACAGGCTCGCCGTTGGGGTCAACGACGGTGCCGGTGAAGGTCTGGTTTTGTGCAAATGCCGCTATCGCCAGCATGACTGTCAACAGCAGTGAAAGTAATCTTTTTTCTTTCATGTTACATTTGTTTTGGTTGATTAAAAAATTGATTGGTTATTTCTGGTTGATATAATAATCGGTAGTTTTTGGTCGGTTGTGTCCCCGTGATGGGGTTGCGAGTTACATCGCAAAAATATAGAATAAAAGAATGGTTTGTTCTCTCTAAAAACAAAAAAGTGGATGATTTTGACATCGTTTTTTCTGTAGTATGTTGATATTTAATTGGTTGCAAAATTCCCTCAATCGTTAAAAAGTGGTTAAAATATGGCTGCGTTTTTGACTAAAAACCGCCATTTTTGACAATAATTCCATCCATTTTGTTGTTCATGCGGGAGATTACTACTACATTTGCAAGGCTTAGCAATCAACCTGGATTACCTAATGAGAATGAACATCATATTTGCCTTCCTGCTGGCGTTGTTTTGTGTCAATGTGACCGTTGCCGCCACCATTGATCTGGAGCAGGAATATGAGAAGTTGGATAGAGCCATCGAGAGGACTGACCACTATGTGAAGGCACGTGAGAACCGCATTCACAAGTACAGGACAGCCCTTGGGGTTACCGATGACAATAAGGTGCAATATCAAATGTGCCGCTACTTGTATGACGAGTACAGGCCCTACATGAGCGATTCGGCTATCCACTACATAGGCCGTTGCATCATGCTGGCCGAGCGCTTGAATGATCGCATCCGCACTGATGAGTGCCGCATCCTGTTGGCTTATCAATGTACCGAGTCGGGCATGTATCACGAGGCAATGGACATCTTGAATTCCATTGACGCCGAGGGCATCAACGATGCCAACAACAAGCGGCGCTATTACAGCACGTTGTCCCACCTGTATGGCGAGTTGGGCTATTATTGCAAGGTGCCCCGCCTGCGAGGGGAGTACTATGCCAAGCATGACCTTTACAAGAGCCAGATCGACACCACTCGTGTGTCGGTCAACGACGATGAGGCGTTGCAAATCAGGGAATTGGAATTCTTTGCTGCTGGTGATGCCAAGGGGGCCTTGCGCTACAGCGACATGCGTCTCAAGCAAGTGAAGGAGGGAACACATCAGTATGCCATCGTGTCGTTCTATCGCTACCTGGATTATGCCCTTCTTGGCGACTCGATCCAGGCGCGGTACTGGGTCACACAGTCGGCACTGAGCGATGTCGAGAATGCCGTGATGGATCAGGGTGCCATGTGGGAACTGGCCAACTTGCTCATGGCCGATGGTGACATCGACCGTGCCTACCGATACATCCATTTTGCATGGCAATGTGCCGGCAAGTTCAACACGTTGAAGCGCAACAACCAGATCTCGCCCGTCTTGACCGCTATCAGCGACAACTATGAGGCATCGCTCAAGCGTGCCAACCGCCTGCTGCTCATCATGGCAATCGTATCCAGCCTGCTGGCGGTACTGTTCATGGTCATCCTGTTCTACAGCAATTGTCAGCGCAAGAAGCTCGCCCGCGCCCGTAACGAGTTGAGCGAGAGCAATAGGCACTTGGCTGAACTCAATGGTCAGCTGTCGGAGCTCAACACCAAGCTGCACGAGACCAACACGCAGCTCAACGAGTCCAATCGGGTCAAGGACGAGTATGTGGGGCGATTCATCCACCTGTGCTCTTTCTATATCGACCGCCTGGACGAGATGCGCAAGCGGGTCAACAAGATGGTCAAGAGCCGTGACCTGGATGCCTTATACAAGTTTACCGAGGGTAATGAGTTGAGGGATAAGAACCTAACGGACTTGTACGAGATGTTTGACAGCACCTTCCTGCACCTGTTCCCCAACTTTGTCGATGACTTCAATGCCTTGTTGCGTCCCGAGTGCCGCATCACTCTTCCCGAGCCTGGTGTACTCAATACCGATGTCCGCATCTTTGCACTGATACGCCTTGGCATCGAGGATAGTAGCCGCATTGCCGAGTTCCTACATTATTCGGTCAACACCATCTATAACTACCGCGCCAAGATCAAGAATGGCGCTCTGGGTGAACGCGACACCTTTGAGACCTCGGTCAAATCCATCGGCATGTAGCAATCATCCATCTAGGGATCTTTGGGTGGGAAGGGATGGAAATTCATTATTTTTCACTACCTTTGTCGGTTATATGGGACATGGATTTATGATAGCGGCACCTAACAGTGGCTCTGGCAAAACTACCATTGCCAGGGGGCTGATGGCGTTGTTCGCCCTTAAAGGGTATAGCGTTCAGCCGTTTAAGTGTGGCCCCGATTACATCGATACCAAGTTTCACACGGCAGTGTGCGGTCGGCCCAGTATCAATCTGGATACCTTTATGGCCACACCCCAACATGTGCGGGAATTGTATGACCATTATGGCAAGGATGCCGATGTGTGTGTGGTCGAGGGTATGATGGGCCTGTTCGACGGCTATGACCGTGACCAGGGATCATCGGCTCAAGTCGCCTGTGTGTTGAGCTTGCCGGTGGTGCTGGTGGTTGATGCACGTTCGGCGGCCTACTCGACGGCGGCGCTCATCCAGGGCTTTGTCAACTTTCGCAAGGATGTGTGCATCAGTGGCGTGATCTTCAACCGCGTGGGATCGGCAAGGCATCAGGCCATGCTGCAACAGGTGTGCGATGACCTGGGCGTGGAGTGCTATGGCTATCTGCCCAAGAGGGCTGAACTCGAACAAGGGTCCCGTTACTTGGGCCTGGACTTCAGCGAGAAGCCCGAAAACAAACTCTTGGTTGAACTTCTAGAAAGTAATGTGAGATGGCAGCAATTGTTAGCACTCTGATCGCTCGCAACGATGAGTCGTTCTCCTTTATCTACCAGGAGAATATCGACCGCCTGGAGAATGTGTCGTTCTTTGACCCCGAGACCCAAGTGCCGTGTCTTGACGATGTCACATTGCTCTATCTCCCTGGCGGTTATCCCGAGAAACATCTTGATGCATTGGTGAGAGCTCAGGCGACAAGACGAGCTATCAAGGATTATGCCGAGAGGGGTGGACGCATCATCGCTGAGTGTGGAGGGATGATGTACCTGTGTGAAAAGATTGTGACCGATGAGGGCGAGTTTCCCATGTGTGGCCTGCTACCTTACACAATCACGGCCCGCAAGGCTGACCGCCGACTGTCACTGGGATACCGTCGCTTTGTGCTCGACGGCAAGGAGTACCGCGGCCATGAGTTCCATTACACCCAGTTTCTGGGCGAGGTGCCGCCATCAGTCACCCAGGTGTATAATGCCAAGGGGGAATCGGTGCCCACTCCTGTCATCCGTTACAAGAACGTATTAGCCAGTTATACTCACCTTTATCAGATAATCAATTAATGGTTTTTAGTTGTAACTGCATTTGACTGATTAATAATGATTTAGGTATTTGATAAAACCGACTGACAACTAACAACTAAAAATGAAACAGATATATACACGCACTGGTGATGAGGGCATAACGAGCCTGCGTGATGGTGTGAGGGTGCCCAAGGATGACCTTCGCATCGAGGTCAATGGGCAGATCGACCAGCTAAACGCCCATTTGGGCATCGTGCGGTCGATGCTGGGCGATGACCAGGAGAATGCTGGCCTCATTCTTGCCGTTCAACGGGAATTGATGGTGGTTATGAGCCACATCGCCACGCCCGATGGTAATGTCAATCCCCGTGAGCTCCATGCTCATGCAATCACGGGACAACTGGAACAGGCCATCGATCGTGCTGGCTATCAAGGCGGTTTTGTCGTGCCTGGTGGTGGGTCGCAACTGGCTGCCTTCATTCATTTGGCGCGCACTCAAGCCCGATTGGTGGAGCGCCGATTGTGGTCGCTGCATCGTGAACATCCCGTCAACAATGACACATTGGTGATGATGAATCGCCTGTCCGACTATCTGTTTGTATTAGCCAATGTGAAAGAATGAGTACCATCAAGCCACTACATCCATTCATGCTTGCCGGGACGGGCAGTGACGTGGGCAAGAGCGTCATAGCTGCCGCATTTTGCCGCATTTTCAAGCAGGACGGTTATTGCCCGGCACCTTTCAAGGCACAAAACATGGCATTGAACTCCTATGCCACACCCGAGGGGCTGGAGATTGGCCGAGCCCAAGCCGTCCAGGCCGAGGCTGCCGGTATTCCTTGCCACACCGATATGAACCCGCTGCTGCTCAAACCCCAGAGTGACCACACCTCCCAGGTCATCTTGCATGGCAGACCCATCGGCAACAAGAACGCCTATGACTATTGGCGCCGCGGCTCGTCTGATATTGACTATCGTCGCGAGGTGTGCGATGCCTTTGACCGCTTGGCCAGGCGATACAATCCCATTGTGATGGAGGGCGCCGGTAGTATCTCTGAGATCAACCTGCGCGATACCGACCTGGTGAATCTGCCCATGGCGCGTCATGCCGGGGCCGATGTCATCCTGGTGGGTGACATCGACCGTGGCGGTGTGTTTGCCTCGGTCTATGGCAGTATTGCGTTACAGACTCCTGCCGATAGGAAACTGATCAAGGGTATTATCATCAACAAGTTCCGTGGCGACATGCGTTTGTTTGACAAGGGTCGCAAGATGCTTGAGGACATCTGTGGTGTGCCTGTGTTGGGCGTTATCCCTTATTTCAAGGATATCCACATCGAGGAGGAGGACAGTGTGGCATTGGTGCAGAAGTCGATGCAGGCCGAGCGTGGTAAGGTCAACGTGGCCGTGGTCATGCTACGCCACTTGTCCAATTACACCGACTTTGACGCACTGGAGCGAGACCCGCGGGTACATCTGTTCTATACCAACAATACAGAGGACATCAAGAAGGCCGACGTCATCATCCTGCCAGGCACCAAATCGACCCTGCACGACTTGTATGAATTGCGGCGCAACGGCTGTGCCCAGGCCATCGTCCGTGCTCATCGTGAGGGTGCGACGGTGTTGGGCATCTGTGGCGGCTATCAGATGATGGGCGTTGAAGTGCTAGACCCCGACCATGTGGAGGGTGACATCGAGCGATTGCCGGGTCTGGGGTTGCTACCCACAACCACAACGATGAACGGCGACAAGCAGACGCGTCAAGTCTCTTGCCAGTATGGCAGGGGATACGAAATCCATCAGGGTGAAACTCATCCCGTTGGCGTTGCTAAGCCCTCGCCGCTGCTACACCTGGACGATGGACGCGATGATGGCTATCTGGTTGACAATAAGTGCATGGGTACCTATGTTCACGGCATTCTGGATAACGCTCCTTTTGTTGATTTCCTGTTGGAACCTTACAAGGAGAAGTTGGCCGAGGCCGATACGCTGTTTGACTATGCGGCTTTCAAGGAGGAACAATACGACAAACTGGCCGCTCATGTGCGGCAGCATGTTGATATGAAACGGCTTTATCAAATTCTCACCCACCATGATTGAAGGACACGGCGACGACCTGTATCGTTACAATAATATCACGATGAACTTCAGTTCCAACATCTACAATGGAACCGACTTGAGTGCACTGGAAGCTCATTTGGCAGCCTGCATGGATGTCATCCGCTCCTATCCTGAACCGTCGGCGGCATCATTGGAACAGATGATTGCGCATGACTGCGACATCAGCCCCGACGAGGTGCTGGTGACCAGTGGAGCGGTCGATGCCATCTACCTGATTGCGCAAGCATTCCGTGACTGGGGCACTTGCCGTGTGATGCAACCCACCTTCAGGGAATATGAGGACGCCTGCCGCGTGTTCGGCTTCAAGGAGAGTGAGGACGGGGCCTTGTGCTGGCTGTGCAACCCTAATAATCCCACGGGCACTGTGTTGCCGGTCAAGGATGTGTTGGCGCTAGCCGATCGCCACAGGTTGCTCGTTGTTGATCAGTCCTATGAGGACTACACAATGGCACCCTTGCTCCAACCTGCCGACGTGGTGGCTCGTGACAATGTCATTCTGCTGCACTCGATGACCAAGCGGTATGCGGTACCGGGACTGCGTTTGGGGTATGTCACAGCATCATCTGAGGTGATTCGTCGGCTGCGGGAGCAATATCGCCCTTGGGCTGTCAATGCCTTGTCGCTGGAGGCGGGTAAATGGCTCGTCGGGCAAGGCGGGACCGCGATACCCGACCTCAGGGCTTATCTTGACGAGACCGCCCGCTTGAGATCAATGCTCAACGAGATTGATGGCATCAAGGCGCTGGAAACGCAGACCAATTTCTTCCTCTGCACCATCGACAGCGGCACGGCTAGTGAGTTAAAGGAGTATCTGGCTCGTGAGCACGGCATCCTTATCCGTGATGCCTCCAATTTCACAGGGCTCACGCCTCAACACTTCCGCATCGCCACCCAGTCGCCCACCCAGAACGACACCCTGGTCACCGCAATCAAGCAGTATTTAACTACGAATTTCACGAATTAAACGAATGGTTTCTGCATTATTGATACTGATTTTGCCGCTCCTGCTGGGATGGTTGCTGGATTTCTTCTTGGGTGACCCGTCATGGTTGCCGCATCCCGTCGTGTGGTTCGGCAAGATGATATCATTTGGTGAACATCGGCTCAACAAGGGACTGTACCGCATGGCCAAGGGGGCCGTGATGGCCATTGCCTTGATACTGATGGTGTTCTTTGCCGTTTGGGGGTTAAAACGTTTGATTCCCAATATGGTATTGTGGCTCGTGCTCGACACCATTATCATCTTCTATTGCTTAGCGGGAACGACGCTCATCCGTGAGGTGCGTGAAGTCTTTTTGGCACTGGATCGTTCGCTGGACGAGGGCCGCAAGCAGGTGGCGCGCATTGTGGGCCGTGATACCTCGGGGCTGTCGGCCCAGGAAGTGCGCACTGCCGCGCTTGAGACGCTGGCCGAGAACCTGAGCGACGGTGTGATAGCACCCCTGTTCTGGCTGGCATTGCTGGGAACGCCTGGCATGTTGGCCTACAAGATGGTCAACACCCTCGACTCGATGATCGGCTACCGCACCGAACGTTACAAGGAATTCGGCTGTTGGGCGGCGCGCATCGACGACGTGGCCAACTATATCCCCGCCCGCTTGACTGCTGTGTTGATGGTTGTTGCATCGGGTCGTTTATCATTGTTGAAGTTTGTCTGGCAAAACGGATCTCGTCACGCTAGCCCCAATAGCGGCTACCCCGAGGCCGCCCTCGCAGGCATCCTCAACTGTCGCTTCGGTGGCCCGCACATCTACTTCGGCGAACTCTTTGACAAACCCTACATTGGCACCAACGACCGCCTCCTGACCACCCAGGACATGCGCACCGCCGTCCGCATCAACCGTCGCACCGAGTTACTCATGCTCCTCATCTTGTTGGCGACGCTTGCGTTCCAAATCACACATTAGAAGGCAAGAAAGAATGTTGAGAAAATAGGAAATAAGTGCCCGTATCGAGGCTCTAGAAGTACTTGGTGATGTGGGCGGTGTCAAAGTTGTTCATCTCGTTGATCATGCGCACCGAAGAGGCATATAAGTGAAAGTGCAGAGGCGCTAGGTTATGGATATAAAGAAATTCTATGTAAATCATTTGATTATCATGAAAAAGATTTATCTTTGTGGTGTTAAACAAAAGAGAGTTAGATTATGGAGGCAATTAATTTTAGTCCAGCACAGATACATCTGCTCAATTTGATGTCGCACATTAAGACGGACACAGGCCTAGAGCAACTGCGTAAACAACTTGCTGTATTCTATGCCAATCTTGTGGATGATGAAATGGATCGACTATGGGAGAGTGGTCAGTGGGATGAGAAACGACTGGAGGAGTTGCGTGGCTCACACTTTCGCACTCCATATAATTCATAGGTGCTTCTTATGAATCCTGTCGTCATTGATACAAATTGTCTCTTGCAGATTATTGCTCGCAAGAGTCCATATCGCCCTATTTGGGATGCTTTCCTTAGCGGGCGCTATGAGTTATGCGTGTCAAACGAAATTTTGGACGAGTATCAAGAGATTTTAGGACGGCAAATCACACCAACTATTGCCGAGAATGTCGTTTTGCTTATTCTCAACCAAGAAAACGTCCAGTTTGTCAATCCCCATTTTCGCTTGAATTTGATTACTGCCGATCCAGATGATAACAAATTTGTGGATTGTGCTTTTGCGGCGAGTGCCGACTTTCTAGTATCGGAAGACAATCATTTCAATGTGCTCCGCAAGATGGCCTTTCCCAAGTTGAATCTGGTCACACTTGATGAGTTTATGAAAACTGGGCTTGTTGCAAATAGCTGATATTATTTGATTTATGAATTTTTTCAAGTCGAGAATCACAGTGATTTTCGGCTTGGTTGTCAGTGGCCTAGAAGTACTTGGTGATGTGGGCGGTGTCAAAGTTGTTCATCTCGTTGATCATGCGGACCGAAGAGGCGATGATGGGGTAGGCGCACAGGGCACCGGTACCCTCGCCCAGGCGCAGCCCCAGGTTGAGGATGGGCTTGGCATGGACGATGTCGAGCATGCGGCGGTGACCACTCTCGTCACCGCAGTGGGTGAAGATCATGTAGTCCTGGACGGCTGGATAGAGTTGGATGGCAGCGATGGCACAGGCCGTCATGATAAAACCATCCACCAGCACGACAAGGCCCCGCTCAGCACCTCGCAACATGGCACCGATTGCCGTCACCATCTCATAGCCGCCAAAGTAGCGGATGGCGTCCTCGGTCGTGTTTTCCATCGTCTCATGGTAATGCTTCAACGCTCGATTCAGCACTTCACACTTGTGTCTGATGCCAGGGTTATCAAGTCCAGCTCCCGCCCCGATGCACTCGTCCAGTGGGATGTTGCCGAACAGGCTCATCCAGATGCTGGACGGCGAGGTGTTGGCAATGCCCATCTCGCCAACGCACAGCACCTGGCATCCCTCGGCGATGCACTCGTCCACGAGGTCGCAGCCCGTCTGGATGGCGCGGTCAAATTCTTCCTCGCTCATGGCAGGCTCATGCAGGAAATTGCGGGTTCCACGGGCGATCTTGTGGTCGATGATGCCCTCAACGTCACTCAGGTCGTAGTCCACGCCCACATCCACAATACGCAGGTCAAAGCCATGCTGGCGGCAAAACATGTTCACGCCGCCACCGCCACGGGTGAAGTTGATCATCTGCTGCCAGGTGACCTCGCGGGGCGACACGCTCACGCCCTCACGTTCAATGCCGTGGTCGCCCCCCAGTAGCAGGTGGCAAGGATGCTTCAGGCTGGGTGTCAAGGTTTGCTGGATGAGGCAAATCTGCATGGCCAGCTCCTCCAGGCGTCCCAGCGAACCTTTGGGTTTGTTCAGGTGGTCGATTTTCTCTTGTATGCGCTGTTCTAGCGACTTCTCGGTGTTGCGTATTTTGAATTGTTTCATTGGTTTTCATTTTTTAATTTTTCAGCCCTCAGCCCTCAGTTGAATGCAGTTGCTGCTGTCAACTGACAACTGAAAATTACATCAAAAGAACCGTCCCTATTTTACCCTTAAGGGGATGCCGGCTACCATGAGGATGACTTCATCGGCGCGGCTGGCGATGTACTGGTTCATCCAGCCCTGGAGGTCGGTAAAACGGCGTTGCACGGCATCCACGCTCACACCACCGCTGCCTATCTCGTTGGTCACGATGATGAAGGTGGCATCCTGTGCGGTAAAGCGGTCAAACTCCTCTTTTACAGCCTGTAAGGTGGCATCGACATCTTGGCTCTCAAAGAAAAAATTGGTGAGCCACAGGGTCACGCAGTCGATGACTGCCACACGGCCCGTTAAGTCATGACGACTCAAGTATTTTTCCTCCTCGATATTGGTCCACTGGGGGCCGCGTCGCTCCTGATGGCGACGCACTCGCTCGCGGAACTCGTCGTCCCACACGTGAGCTGTTGCCACATAGGCTGGATTGTCGCTCAGACTCAATGCCAACCGCTCGGCTTGACTGCTCTTGCCCGAGCGTTGCCCTCCGGTAATCAGTATGATTCTGCTCATTGTTGTTCTGTCGTGTTAGGTGGGGGCGCGGCTATGCCGCGGCCTTTAAATGTGAATGACAATAAACTCCCCATAGTCCACCACGTTACTCCAGGCATTGTCCCACTGGTAGAGCCCGGCATGAATGCCTGCGCTGACGAGTACCCCGGCATGAGCAAAAATGGCGACTCGCTGGTAGGGTTTTCCTTTAAGATCATCGAGGAACGAGGCCACGCGCTGGTATTGCTGCGTGAAGCTCTCGCCTCCCGTTGTGGGCTGGTGGATATAGTCATCGTACCACTCTTGCAGGTGTGGATCCTCGATTTTGTCATACAGCTGCATCTCCCATTCGCCCATGTTCATTTCCTTCAAGCGGTCATCGGTCTCGGCGTCGGGATAGCCGCAGTAGGCCGCCAACTTGCGGGCACGGGTCAATGGCGACGAAAACACTTTGTCAAATGGCAGGAACGGTTGCAATTCCCGTTGGGTCACCTCGGCCTCTTGTTCAAAGGTCTTTTTCACCGGAACGTCGGTCCAGCCGTAGCATGTCCCCTTGGGCACATCGACGCTGGTATGTCTGACTAAAATCACTTCCATTTCAACTTGGGATAAATTGAGAACATGCAACGAGATAGACTGCCAGTTCCACCAGCAGGCACACGGCTCCGCAGCAGTCGCCCGTGTAACCCTGTATCTTGCGCAGCATGAGCAGGTACAGGAAATACATGACCAGAGCGGGTATAAAGATGACCAGATACCAGCTGATCCCCGTCAGCCAGATCATCAGGACCATTGGCAACAAGCCTTGCACCGTCAGGCTCAGCCCAGCTGCTAGGCTGGGTTTGCGGTAAATGGTTTTGTTCTTGGCTTCTTCCTCGCGGCGGGCGTAGGGGAGCATGTTGATCAGCTGGCTGGAAACCATCTTGGAGAACGGGTCGGCGGCAATAACCGTGAGTGCCGCAGCCGTTGGTGACAAGCTGTAGAGTGTTGTCCCCAGTAGTATCGTGTAGAGGATGAGTCCCAGCACGCCATAGGTGCCGATGTGCGAATCCTTCATGATGGCCAGGATGCGGGCACGGTCGCCACCGCCGCCAAAGCCGTCCATGAAGTCGGCCAGCCCGTCCTCATGCAACGCACCGGTGATGAGCAGCCTCACGACAATCGCCGCAATCACGGCCACGGGCCATGGCAGTATCATATTGCCAAAATACAGTGTGGCCGCCATCGCTCCTCCTGTGATCCATCCTGTCAGTGGCCAGAACTCTACGACGGCTTTATAACTTGCTTGAGGGGGTTGGTAGATGCGCCACCAGGGCAGCCTCGTGAAGAAAATCAATGCCGCCCAGGGCGTGTCAAACCACCTTGTTTTTAACGATGTCTCTTCCATTGGTGCAAAGGTACAAATTATTCAGTGTTTACTGCCTTCTGTTCCCCAAAAAAGTAGTAACTTTGTAGCATAAATCAGCTATAGAAAAGAATGAGGAAATTTTTAGGAATTATTGTGGTTTTTGTGCTGTTGTGCGCTTGCTCATCACAGGGCGAGAAGTCGTCAACAGCGGGTATAGAAGCAATGGATAGTGTGACCGTGAAATATGCCACGGGTTTCAGTGTTAGGGATTCAGCCGATGTGCGGCTGGTGGATGTGGGCAAGAAGGACCATTTTGCACTTGTCCATGATGCTGATGTGGTTGTACCCGAGGGTTATACCAAGGTTAAGGTGCCCATCGAGCGCACCATCTGCATGACCGCGCTGCAACTGTCCAATTTCACCATCCTCGATGCCCACGATGTGGTCAAGGGCATCACGGGCACCAAGAACCTCTTCAACGAGGACATCAAGACCCGTGTCAAGGATGGGCGCATCGTCAAGATAGGCATGGAAGGCGAATTTGACCCCGAGGTGGTCATGGCTGCCAACCCTGATGTTATCTTCATCTCGCCGTCCAAGCGCGGTGGCTATGATGCCATCAAGGAGATCGGCATCACGCTCATTCCTCACTTGGGCTACAAGGAGCTCGACCCGCTGGGTCAGGCCGAGTGGATCAAGTTCGTCGGCATGTTCATCGGTAAGGAGAAAGAGGCCGCCGAGATCTTCAACGGCATCGAGAGCCGCTACAATGAGTTGAAAGAAAAGGCTGCCAAGGTCGAGAACCGCCCCACCGTCACCAGCGGCGAGATGCACTACGGCAACTGGCACGCCGTGGGTGGCAAGAATTACCTGGCGCAGATTTTCCGTGACGCGGGTGCCGACTATGTGATCAACGACGACGAGACTTCGGGTGAGGATCTGGAGTTTGAGAAGATGTATGCCCTCTCGGCAAACGCCGACTACTGGCGCATCCTCAACAGTTACCAGGGCGATTTCTCCTATGAGGCGCTCAAGGCCAGTGAACCCCGCAACGAGATGTTCAAGGCCTTCAAGGAGAAAAAGGTCATCTATTGCAACATGAAGCAGACGCCCTACTATGAGATAGCACCCGTCAAGCCCGACGTGCTCTTGAAGGACTTCGTCGCCATCTTCCATCCCGAGCTGGTCGAGAAAGACTATCAACCCACCTTCTACCGCCTCCTTAAATAATTTCCCTAGACCATCTAGATTAACTAGAGTATCTAGAATATCTAGAAATTAAAGAAAGATGAAACGTACTCTGCCCTTGATGTTGGCCCTCGTGATGGCGATTGCCGTTCTGGTGATTGTCAACCTGTTTATCGGTTCGGTCAAGATACCGGTGGGTGATATCTGCCGCATTCTTGTGGGCGCAGGCAGTGAGAACGAGATTTGGACCAATATCATCCTCAGTTCCCGACTGCCACAGGTGCTCACCGCCATCGTGGCGGGAGCTGGCCTTGCCGTGAGCGGACTGATGATGCAGACCATCTTCCACAATCCGCTGGCGGGACCGTCTATCCTGGGTATCTCCAATGGTGCCAGCCTGGGAGTCGCCTTTGTCGTGCTGCTCTCGGGCCAGTTGGGTGGGGTAGCGTTGAGCAGCTTGGGTTACCTGGGTGATGCCGCGGTTTCCATCGCTGCCATCGTTGGTGCCTTGGCTGTGATGATGTTGATTGTGTGGATTTCGGGCAAGGTCAAGGGCAATGTCACCTTGTTGATCATCGGCGTGATGATCGGTTACCTGGCCACGGCCATCATCGGTGTGTTGAAGTTCCTCAGTCCCGAGGAGGATGTGAAAGCCTTTGTTGTGTGGGGATTGGGCTCGTTTTCCCGGGTTTCGGGCGACGAGATGATACTTTTTGTCGTGCTTATGTGTATCCTGTTGCCCCTGAGTTTCCTGCTCGTCAAGCCATTGAACGCCATGCTGCTAGGTGACCGATATGCCGCCAACCTGGGAGTCAACGTCAAGCAGGCCCGCACCTGGATCATCGTCTGCTCGGGCACGCTGGTTGCCATCGCCACTGCCTATTGCGGCCCGATCATGTTCATCGGTATGGCCGTTCCCCACTTGGCGCGCGGCATCTTCCGCACCAGCGACCACACGCGCCTGCTGCCCGCCACCGCCCTGTGTGGTGCTGCCCTGGCGCTAATCTGTAATCTCATAGCCCGCGCCCCCGGCTTTGAGGGCGCTATGCCCGTCAACAGCGTCACCGCCCTCGTCGGCGCCCCCATCATTATCTACGTCCTCTACCGCCGCCGCAAGACCTCCTACGAGTAACTCCACAACAAATCATAAAGTGAAAACAAGAAATACAAGAAACACAAATCATTGATCGGTTGTCATTTTGATTTACAGATTGTACTTCTTGTATTTCTTGTTTTCAATAACGCATCCCCGATTTATTTCGGTAATGAAAATGACGTTGGCCCAAACACAGTGTAACCGCCGCAAGACCGCCGTCGAAAGACTTCATCATCAGTTGTGAATTGTTGTCTATATGATGTCCATGTTGTCTGAGAAAATGGTGCCGGTGTCGGTGATGAGGAGGATGGTGAGGTGGCCGCCCTGGAGCAGAGGTGTGCAGTGGCGGGTGCAGTGGGTGATGACGACGCTGGCGAAGGACTGCAATTTTTCCTGGGGGATGCGGTCCCACAGTTCACGGGCCAGGGTGAGGTCGCTCAGGTCGAGGTCGATGCCGGCCTCATGGAGCATTTGGTCTATAAAATTCTTATCCATCGTGGTCACACGGCTGTGGGTGTCGAGGTTGCCGGCGGCGAGTTTGACGGCCTTGCCCAGCATCACGCCCAGGGTGACGTTGGGGATGGAGAGTTCACTGGCGATTTTCAATGTCTCGCCGATGTAGTTGCCATATTCGACAAAGGCCTGCTGGGGCAGGTCGGGGTACAGCGCCTTGACAAAGCGCTCACTCTTGCCGCCGCTGTTGATGACCACGCGGTCGCTGCCCGAAGCCTTGGCCACCTGCATACACTTGCGGATGCTGGCCACAAACGCCTCCTCGCTAAACGGCTTGACGATACCCGACACGCCGATGATGCTGATGCCGCCCTCGATGCCCAGCCGCGGGTTGAACGTGCGCCGGGCTATGGCGGCTCCCTCGGGCACGCTGATGGTGATGTTGACGTTTTCCTTGATGTTGTCGCGCATCATCTGGCGCGGCGCCTTGTTGATGGCGGGTTCGCCTGGTGGATAATCAAAGCCTGGCACAGTGAACCGTCCCACGCCCTCGCCACCGTGGATCTCAAATGTGTCGCTTCTCTCGACGCTGGCGCGTATCTCGATGCCATTGGTCACATCTGGGTCGTCGCCCGACACCTTGAATACCGACACAAAACCGTCGCCATAAGAGACATCGACATGGATGGTTTCGCCATCAGGCAGGATGACAGGAACCTTTGCAGGCGTTTCACCGGTCATCAGTCGCTGTGTGGCGGCAATCGCGGCTGCCGTGGCGCATGTGCCTGTGGTCAAGCCGCTGTGCAACGGATAAAACTCGGGCAAGAGCCGTTCCACCGCACGGCGCAGGCCATGAGGCCCATCGACATGCTCAATCGTCACACCTGGCGATGACGGATACTCGGGGCGTATCACGACAAACGCTTTGACTCTCGCCTGGCGTGCGGCCTCTATTTTCTCGGTAAATCCTCCGCTCGTGCCGCTTTCCTTGGTGATGATGGCCTGGGGCTTTAACTGTTCAAGTAACGTTGCGGTGTCATCTTGCTCATAATATACCAGATGGTCAATGAGAAAACCCGCTTTTTGAGCCGATTGTTGAGAAACCTCACGGTTCAAGATGCGGAACCAGCATTCATGCCCCTGCCAGTAGGGCTTCAACTTGGTAATCGTATTCACGCCTGTTAAGGCCAGTAACTTAGTAATGCCATGCTTGCCTAATTGCTGGATGGCATCATCATAATCCTTGCACCACACGAGGTCACTGTCATGCGGGGGATAGATGCGATCATAGCGGATGACTGGCACAGCGATGCGCTTGGCCAACTCCACCACATTGTGGTGCAGTGCCTCGGCAAACGGGTGGGCAGCATCCACCAGCAGGCGTATGTCATGCTCGTGGCAGAACGCTTCCATTGCAGGCACCTCCATCCCTCCCGTCAGGCGCATGCCATGAGCCAGCTGGATGTCCTGCAACTCGCCTCGGGTGGAATACCAGTAAGCGGCGCCCGATTCATCGAGCACCTTAGCCGCCATGCGGCCCTCGGTCGTTCCACCCAAAACCAGAATCATTGATTTTAGTTTTTAGTTGTAAGTACAATTACTATCGCCTTTGATAACTCCTAACTGTTAACTCCCTTGTCGGAAGAGATGCGTGAAATGCTTGTTGTAGAGTTCGGATAGACCCTTGCGGTTGTCGATGGCCTCACCCACAACGAGCATTGTCGTGAGCGTCAGGTGATTGTCATGGACAATCTTGGCCAGATCTTTCAGCACACCGCGGTAGATGCGCTGGTCGGGCCAGGTGAGGTGGTAGCAGGCGGCGACGGGGGTATCCTCGGGATATTCCATCAGCAGTTCCCGCTGCACGTCATCGACAATGGCGGCACTAAGGAAGATGCACATCGTGCTTTGGCTCTTGGCCAGCAAGTGCAGCTGCTCCTTCTCGGGCATGGGCGTGCGACCCTCGCCACGGGTCAGGATGATGGTCTGGGTGCGCTCGGGGATGGTGAACTGGCTCCTCAATTCTGCGGCAGCGGCGAGGAATGACGAGATGCCAGGCGTGATGTGATAATGCATATCATGCTGGTCAAAGAAAGCCATCTGCTCCTGGATTGCCCCAAAGATGCACGGGTCACCCGTGTGCAGGCGCACGATGAATTTGCCCTGGTCATAGAACTCCTGCATCAACGCACACTGCTCCTCCAGATTCATGCCCGCCGAACTGCGCACCGTGGCACCCGGCTTGGCACAGTCGGTCAACTCACGCGGCACCAGCGAACCCGCATACAATATCAAGTCGGCCCGCTCCAGCATCTTGCGGCCACGCACCGATACCAGGTCGGGGTCACCAGGTCCTGCTCCCACAATCTCGATAAACCCTTCCTGGTTGCGCAGGTGTTGATAATCGATGGCAAGGGCGACCGTGAAATTCTTGCCCTTGATTTTGGGAACAATCAATTTGCCGTGGTTGGATCCTAGTATTGCCGCCGCCTCACACACGCTGGGCGTGCCCACGTGCTTCTCGACCGTCTCGCTCGGGTTGGGCACCTCGACGGCTGCCAGCTGCTCGGCGGTGAAGAGCTCGACATGCTGGTGGTCCCGCTCTCTCAACAACTGGACAAACGGCTCGTCGGCCTTGACATCGATCGTGCAGTAGGCGCATGCACAAGGCATGAGTCCCGCTTGGGTCAATGCGTCGCTCATCTGGTCATAAATGTCCAGATAATCCTCGGGATGATGTGCCAACCCGAAGCCGACAGTCCCCACCATGGGGACAAAATGCAGGCTCAACATGCCACGAGGCACCTCATGAACGTAGGGGGAAACAATGATCAGCAACGAGTATCGCTCAGCGTCGGCATCGCTGATATCGTATATGACCTTGACATGTTCGGGGAGCATTCTCTCTAAATAATCGGTACCCTTATCTTTGATTTCAAGCAGCAAAGCGGTAGGCTTGCCACTGGTGAAAGCAAAAATCTGGGCATTCAGATCTTGGCTATTGCCCGCCAACGTCCAATTAAAACGCTCTGCCAGCGTGTCAAGAGCCCACAGCCCAGCATTGTCGCTATAGGTGGTGATGACTGGTTCTACCCCCAGCGTAGCAGCCACTTGACGGGTCAAGTCGTTGGCACCTCCCACATGGCCCGACAGCACCGAGATGACATGGTGTCCCGTGCCATCCACACAAACCACTGCCGGATCCTCGTGTTTGTCTTTGATATAAGGGGCGATTGTGCGTACACAGATGCCCATGGCTCCAATGAAGATGAAGGCATCAAATTCCTTCCAGCGCTTGCCCACATCGGCGCGCTTGACAGGTTGTGCTTTTAATTCGGCCTTCAAGGCTGATGCCAAGTTGAGGCTCTCTTCACTGATGTTGATAATGGCTACCTTCTGCATTTCAGTATTTCGATTGGGTTATTGTCATTCAATATGATGCGTGTGGGCTGGTCTTGCGTGAATCCCAACTCCCGGCACGCTTCGTTAAATAGCTGGTGACTGTCGGTATGCACCATCGGCGAGGTGACACTATTCATCACGATGATGCCATCATCGGCAAGCACCGTCATTACTCGTGCCATGATTTCTTTAAGTTTCCCGCCATGACCGCCAATGAATACGGCATCGGGGCAGGGCAGGTCTTCTATATTGGCTGTGAGAAAATCCCCCATGTGGACATTGATACCAGGAGCACCAAAGCGGCGGCTGTTCTCGTGCATTAAAGCCTCACATTCGGGCCTGATTTCAAAGGCCTCAACGTGCAGGTGTGGGAATTGCAGACGGGCCTCGATAGACACGCTTCCGGTGCAGAAACCGATGTCCCACAACACGCTTTTCTGCGGCAATTCCATCGCTTGAAGTGTCAATAGTCGGATAGGGGCTTTGGTGATCATCTTCTCTCGGCCATTTAACAGTGCAAACTCGCTCTCGGGAATACCGAAGGGTCTCGTCGTGGTGTGGCCACACAGGATCAGACAATTGGGATATTCAAAATTGTGTTCTACAGCCTGTTCGAGTGCCAGGGTTGTGATATGTTCCTTATTGGGGTTGCCCAAGTGTTCACCCACATGCATGGTGTACCCCGTGTAGCCATAGTCCAACATGCGGCGGGCGATGGCCGCTGGCGTGTGCTCGCGGTCGGTGAGAACACCTATTTTCCCTGCACGCTCAATAAGCGCTCTGTCAAACTCGGGCCAGGGACGCCCCGTGAGCGAGACAATGCGCATGTCGTGATAGGGCATCACCAGACGGTGAGCCAGCATCTGCAACGAGTTGAAGGTGGGGTAGAGGACGATTTCAGCATCAGGCATCTTGCGCTTGATGGTGTTGGCAAATCCAAAGAATAGAGGGTCACCGCTGGCAAACACGATGACCTCATCATGGTACTGATCAAAAACGGCATCCAGCGGCACCGTGATGTCAATCCACTGGGACTCATCGGGCAAATATGGAGCAACAATCTCATGGTGACGCTTACCACCCGAGAAAACGCGTCCCTGGCGGATAATCTCCTGCACCTCGGGCGGGAAAAATGGCCGCGGTGCATCAGAAATGCCTATCACATAAAACTTCATATCATTCTTGATTATTATTGTTCAAACAACTACCTTTTCAGTTAAACAACATGAACAACAAATAACAACAGAAACCACCTAGATTATTACTGTTGTTTGCGTTGTTCATTGTTGTTTTGGTTGTTTGAAAAAATGTTGTTTGATTGAGTGTCATAGGTCTCGTCCTGGCTTGAGTTGTTCGGCATCGTCAAGGGTCAAGATGGCGTTACACAGCGTGGCTGCCAGGTTGCTGCCGCCCTTGCGTCCCTCGACAATGACCTTGGGAATCTCTTTAAAGGGCTTGACCATGTGCTTGGACTCGCGTACGTGGACAAAACCAACTGGGGCCGCAATAATGCCTGCGGGATGCGCCTTGCCCTTGCGGATGAGGTCGCACAATTCCATTAATGCCGTCGGAGCGTTGCCAAAGGCGAACAGTGCGCCAGGATGTTCCTCGACGGCAAGGCGTATGCCTGCCTGGGTGCGGGTGATGCCTTGTGCTGTTGCCATGTCGGCCACTCGTGGATCGCTCAGGTAACATTTTGCCTCAACGCCCAGTCGTGCCAGTGCTCCCTTGCGGATGCCGCTGGTCACCATCGTCACGTCGGTCACAATGGTCTTGAGTTCGCCATGCTTGACCTTGTTATAGAGGGTTTCTACCGCATGGTCGTCGGTGTAGAGGAGACGTTCCATCTCAAAGTCGGCAGTCGTGTGGATGGCATGTAGCAGTGCCCACTTGTGATCCAGTGGAATATCCTGGTTGTGGAGCTCTTTCTCAATGGTCTTGAATGAATTGATCATGATCTGCTGGCCAGGCTTGAGTTCTTGGTCTTGTTGCTCACGATAGTAGCCGCGCGGGGTGATGATGAGGCCATCGCTGATGTAGGACTGTGAGTTGCCGATAAGAATCACGGTGAACATATCCACCTGCTCGGGGTCAAACTCGCCGAGGGTAGTCACCTTGATTTCCTGTTCCTCACGCCCCGCTTGACGCACATAGCCCACTGGTGTGCAGGCTTCCCGTTGCTGCATGAATAGTTCCACCAAGCGGTAGAGTTGCCAGTAGCGGCCATTGGACTTAGGGTTATAGATGGCTGTGACAAAGTCACCCACGGCGGCAGCCTTGATGCGGCGCTCGATAACTTCCCATGGCGTCATCAAGTCGCTCAGCGAGATGATGCACAGGTCGTGCCCGATGGGGGCTCCTAACAGCGAGGCGGCTTTCTGGAAGGCCGATATGCCAGACAATGACTGGATTTCCACATCCGAGCCACGCTCACGTTTCATCTCATAGATGAGCGGTGTCATGCCATAGATGCCCGCATCGCCCGACGAGATGACCACGACCGTCTTGCCCTGCTCGGCCAGCTCAAAGGCCTGCTGTGCGCGGTCACGTTCGCGTTTCATACCCGTGTCGATACAATCGGCACCCTCTCTCACGTGCTGCTTGATGAACTGGAAGTAGTATTTATATCCTACAATAGCATCAGCCCCGCGCACTGCGTCAAGCACTGCCGGGGTGATGTCTGACTGGCTGCCAGGCCCGATGCCTGCTACTATTATCTTTCCCATATCAGTTGCAAATGTACTAATAAATCATGAAAATGGAGGCGTTGTCTCACGACATACCTCCATAATGGTTACAATAAAAGGTTACTTGATTTTCAATTTTAATCCGATAACAAGCATGCGGCCTGGAGAGTAGAGCGCATACTTGCGGTTGCTGGAGTCGATGCGGCGATCCACCTTGTTGAAGATGTTGTCGATGCCGATGCTTGGCTCCAGATACAGGTGCTTAATACCGTTGATCGAGTGCCTTGTGTTCAGGTTCCAGATGCCGTAGCCCGGGGCGTCCTCATAGTCGGGATAATAGGTCTTGGACTGCAAGCGTCCATTGACGTTCACGTTCAGTCCGTAGTTGCCCCAGCTATGGTAATAGTTGGCGGCGACGGTGGCGGCATGGCGGATGCTGCGTTCCAGCGGTGTCCATTTCTCATCACTGTAAGAACGGGCATAGGTGTAAACATAGTTGGCCGACAGGTTGAAGCCTTGGAACAGATTGGCCGACACATTGACCTGCACTCCCTTCACGTCGCCCTTATCGCTGTTGCGGTACAACGAGTAGCGCTCAAGTTTCTGGGCCTGGTCGGCGGTCATCTCGGGGAACTCAGCCTGGAGCATGGCCAGCGCGGTGGCATCCACGTCGATGTTTTGCCTGATTACCATGTCGTTGATGCGGTTCATGAACCCTGTCACGCTCACGGCGATCAGGTTGGTGCGGTATTCAGCGTTGAGCGAGAAGTAATTGCTCTTCTCGGGCTTCAATTCCTTGTTGCCAAAGATGATTTGAGCCTTGCCACGGTTTACCGAGAAATAGTGGTAATACAACTCGTCAAGACCCGGGGCGCGGAATCCAGCAGAGTAGGTGGCGCGCAGGCGGAAGTTGCCTGGCGCATACATCAACGTAGCCTTGGGCGTGAGATGCCAGTTGAAGGTCTCGTGGTAAGTCAAGCGCAAACCCACGGTAGCCGTCAAGCGGTCAAAGAAGGTCATCTCGTGCTGGGCAAACGCGGCTGCAGTATAGGCATTCTGGTTGATATTGCCCGAGGTGGCGGTCAGGTAATCCTTGCGCCAGTCAGCACCCAGGATGGTTGTCGAGTTGTTCATCAACCCTAAGATGGCCTTCAACTGGGCTTCCATGGAGCGCTGCTTCTTGGATTGCACATAATCGTCGATAGCGTAGGTCTTGGTGGCCACGTCATACTGCTTGCCGTAACGGAAGCGGTCCACCGTGAAGTCGGCCTGCAATGAGTTGCGGCTCGTGAACTTGTAGATGCCGCCCACGTTCCAGCGCAGTCCCTTGTAACGCATCTCATAGTCCGTGCCGCCCGTGATGTCCTTGCGGGTATTGGGGCGGTCGGTGATCTTGTAGGAATAATCGATGCCGGCATTCAATGCCAAGTGCTCATTGGGGGCATAGGTGAACTTCTGTCCCACCAGATTGGAACGATAGCCCGTGAAGAAAGGAGCAATGGTCGGCTGGGTCTCGGTGTCTGACCCCTTGACAAACTCCACATCATTGATACGGTAACTGTCGGCCTGATCGCGGGAGAACGACGTGTAAGAACCAAAACCGTTCTTGAAGATATCCAGGGCAAGGTTCTCGGTAAACTGGCCGTGCCCCGACACACGGGTGTCGCTGGTGACGCTCACCAGGTCGCGGGTGGGCTGGTCGGTGATGATGTTGATCACACCGGCGATGGCATCCGAGCCGTAGAGCGATGATGCTGCACCGTCAAGCACCTCGATGCGCTTGACACGAGCCATGTTGATGCGGTTCAGATCGACGTTATTGGAGATGTCACCCGTCAGTTTTTGACCATTGATCAGTATCAGGATGTACTTGTTTCCCAGACCATTGAGACGCAGGAAGGTGCCCATCGAGTTGGGCGACATCGACACCTGGGGCATCATGCGGGTCAATGCGCCGTCAAGGGTGGTGATACCTTGCTCCTTGATTTCCTGGCTACTGAGCACATGAACTGGTGTGGCGGTGGATTTCAAGCGCTGATGGTGTCCCGAACCGGTTACCACCACAGGATTTAAGGTATAGGAGCGGCTCATCATCGACGAGTCGCTGCGTTCCATCTTGTGGATTTGGGAAACAGCAGCACTCCAGCTCAGGAGTGCTACTGCTATAATCATTAGTTTCTTATTCATTTAATTATTTTTTAGGCGTTAGGCATTAGGTATTAGGCATTAGGTGACGCTAAAGCCTAAAACCTAAGACCTAAAACCTAAAGCCTAAAGCCTTTAAAAGCATCACTCGGGATTCTTGCTGTGATAGAAGTCCAGGGGTTCACCGTTGATGGCGTCCTTGGTGTGGTTCATCCACACTTGACGGATGCTGGGCAGCTCCAGCAGACCCTTCTCGATCATGGTCGAGTTGTTGCACTCATAACCCATGTGGTGGAAGTACATCTTCCAGGAGGTGTCCTCGACTTCACCCTCGTCGTTGTAGGTGAACTTCTCGCCGTCCCAGTTGTCATCGTCATCACCAGCCATGTCGTTGTGGCCGTGGTCACCGTCAATCGACATCAGGGGGTGGCAATAAACCTTACCGCTGGTGATGCCGGCAACCATCATGCGGGTGTGCACGTTGGTCTTGAAGTTACCGATCATGTCAACGGTACCCACAAAGTAATTCTGGCTGTACTGCTGGAGGGCTTCTTCGAGCTGGGTGTAGCGGATGTTGGCCTTGTAGGTGTCATAGGAGTCGGGGTTACCGTGACCCATAAAGGCAACAACACCCTCACTAGCCTGCTTGCTGTAGATCTTGTTCAACTCGCTGGCAACCAGATTCACATCGGCATCACGGTCCTGCAACAGGGGAACACCCAGCTTCAAGGTTACGTTAGCCAGATATTTATCATCGATGTCACCGTTGGAGTTGTTGGCAAAGTCCTTGATGTAGTTGATCACGCGGGTATATTCCTCACCGGGGATTACTTGCAGGGATTGAACTACGATCTCGCTGTACTTCACACCGTCCTGGGCAAATGCGTTGAGCCAGAAGGGGGGAGCATAAAAGTTGCGGGGATCAACGTTTTCACCAGCGGCAGCGCGGTTGATGCAGATGGCTGACGAGAACGACAGGAACACATCATAGCCGGGGAAGGCCTGCTTGTAGGCGGCAACGGTGGCGTCAAACGCGTTGTAGGCCTGTTCCCAGGTCGAACCAAAGGCAACCAGCAGAATAGCCTTGTTGTTCTTCTTCTGGGACTTGACAGTCTCGTTAACGGCTTTCTGGTAAACAGTGTAGTTGTTCTCGATGGGTTCGTTCTTGTCATCGCTGCAAGAAGTGAAGCCCATGGTTAAACAGATGGCCAACATGGCCATCATTAATGACTTAATCTTCATCATTGTTTTGTAGTTTTGAATTAAAGTTAGACTTATATTTATTAGAAAGTTTCTTGCCTTGGTTGAAGCGGATGGTCAGTGACACATATCCCGTGCGGCCAGGGGTCGTGGTGCCCAGGTGCAGCCCGTGGGGTGTGCGGTCGCAATAGTTGAAGATGTTATCGATGCCGGCCTCTACACGCCAGGCAGTTGCCTTGAAGTGTCCCAGGTCGTGGGTGGTGGACAGGCGCCACGTTTGGTAACCCTTGCCGTTGCCGTCATCTTGATAGTAACGGGTGCTGGACATGCGGCCATAGATGCCCACGCCCAGTCGGTAGTCTGCCGAGAAACGGTGTCCCCACGTGGCCATCCAGTTGCCCTTGTGGTGAGCCATGCCGTCGATGGTGACCTTGCGCATCTTGTCATGGTTGGTGTCATACTGGTGGGCATCGGTGTCCAGATAACTGTAACCCAAGCCGAACGCAAATTCACGCCACTGGTAACTCACATTCACGTCGATGCCGTGGGTCTTGGCATCCTCGATGTTCTGGTACTGGCGGGTCTTCACGGGGTCATACTGGATGATGTACTCGTCGGGGGCTTGATAGTTGGGGATCGTCACCAGGGCAATCATGTCTTTGACCTTATTATAATAACCGGTGACGGTGATATTCAAGCCTCGCCAGCCATATTCACCGCTTATCGAGAAATAGTTGCTCGATTGCGGTTTGAGGTTGGTATTGCCCAGGTAGAGGTAGGTGCCGCTCATCTGGCGCACGTAGCGGTAGAACAGCTCGCGTATGGCGGGTGTCTTGAAGCCCTGGCTCCATGTCGCACGCAACCGCCAGGCGCCAGCGGGTTTCCACATGGCCGACACCTTGGGCGTGAGACGGATGCCGAATTGCTGGTTCTTGTTCAGGCGCAGGCCGGCTGTGATATTCACATTGTGGATGAGGTTGAACTCGTCTTGAACATACACGGCACCTGTCCAGTCGCTGGCCTTGCCTCCCTTGACGCGCGTGGGGGCATGGAGCCAGTCGTAGCGGAATTCGGCACCAGCGCTCAAGATGTTCTCCAGGGGAAGCGTAAACACACCCTTGAGTGTTGCCATGGTGCGTTGTTGGTCGCTTTGAAGCTCCTTCTGGTCAGGCAGATAAGGGAAATAAGGATAGTAGGCGGTGCCGGCGCTCTTGTCGTAATCCTCGACAAGGGTCGTTGCGGTGTAGTAATAGTAATAGGCATGACGGTGCCAGTCCACGTCTAGTGAGATGAAGTCGCTCTTGGAACGGCTCCACTTGCCGCCCATCGAGGCCGAACCGTTGTGATACTCCATGTCCCAGGTCTTCACGTCATAGTGTGGATGGTGGCCGCTCACGCGATAGATGCGCTTCCAGTACAATGAACCGTCGGCATAGAGTTCCACATTCTTGACGGGTTGATAGGTGAGGCGCTCGGCGACTTGCCAGTTGGTGTGGCGGTTCACCGTCTTGTTGCGGGAATCGGTGATGGGTGGCTCTGAACCCTCGGTGTGCTCCACGGCAGTGTTTTGCCAGCCATCGCTGTGCTGTAACTGGAAATTGGTATAGGAACTGATCTTGCCATAGTTCAATGCCAATCCATTGTGCTGACGCACATCGCCATAGCTACCCAGGCGCGTCGTGTTCTCGAGCAACAGGCCCTCCTCGCGGTGCTTGCGGGTGATAATGTTCACCACACCGGCAATGGCATCCGAGCCATAGAGCGCGCTGGATGCGCCCTTCACGATTTCAATCTTCTCGATGTTCTGTGGATCAATCAGCGACAGGTCATTCTGCCCACCCACGTCCCCGTGGATGCGCTTCCCGTCAATCAGGATGAGGATATAAGAGTTCCCCAGGCCGTTCAACTGCATTTGGGAACCCATGTCATCCTGGTTGAAGGCAAACGACGCCGTCAAGCCTCCCAGGATGTCCTCGATGCTCTTGCCCGCATAGTTGCGCAGCATTTTGCTGGTGATGACCTCGGTCTGTACGGGCGCATCCTTGAGCAGGTGCTGCGTGCCAGTACCTGTTACCACAACCTCTGGCAGGCTGTCTTGCCGCCAGATGTCAACACTCTGTGCATGGGTAGCAACTAGCGAGCACATAGCCAGCGCAATCGTTGCTGCCGTCAGTCTTTTTCTTTTCTTCATTTGCTTTCCGTCACACCTGTTCCTGAGTGAGCGTACTTTTTGGTTCTTTAGTTGTCAGTTCTTAGCTTTTCAGTTTTCAGTTGTAGGCGGATGCCAACTAAAGACTAACAACTAAAAAAATGGCAGGTCTTCTGACTTTTCCCCAGTCTGCTTTGCCTTCCCAGCCTTGCATGCGGCCAGTGGCGATGTAGTAAGCAGACCCATGTTTTTCTGTCTCTGGTTCTCGGTTTTCAGCTCTCAGTTGTGTGCGGATGCCATCTAGCATCTAGCGCCTAAAACATAAAGCCTCACTGACAACCAGATCAAGGGGATTACAGCTGCAGGTACAGTCCCGGATTTCCACCGGATTCCCTTGCATCGGCAGTGGCGTGGGCCACCCCGATTACCATCATTAATATCAGTTTTGCAGTCTCGCCCGACACTTGGAGTACAAATTCCAGTCCCTGATGATCAGTTTCAGGGAATCGGAGATTCTGCGCCGCAAAGGTACAACAAATTCTTCAACCGCCAATTAAAACGCAAAGAAATTCATTTAAAAAAAATCACATACTGCAACTGGACGTCTTGGCTCCCCGTTTTCGGCCCCATCATCCTCAGCTGCTTGCGGGTGTTTTAGGTTTTAGGCTTTAGGCTTTAGGTTTTAGGTTTTAGGCTTTAGGTTTTAGGTTTTAGGCTTTAGGCTTTAGGTTTTAGGTTTTAGGCTTTAGGTTTTAGGTTTTAGGCTTTAGGCTTTAGGCT
>CAMVAP010000033.1 GCA_947165485.1 uncultured Prevotellaceae bacterium | reverse complement strand
CGTCGGGGATTGCTTAACTAATTAACCTTCTAATACCATTAACATAAACCTTAAAGAATCTTGAAAATGCAACTGTCTCTCGACACTTGGATTTTCATAACCTTAAAAACTATTACCATGAAAAACCGATGCAAAATTAGTGCAAATATGTTTTATAACATACTTTTGTGGCACAAATTGACCAAAAATTAACAAAAATTTGCAGTAACTGGTATTTGTTACTGCAAATTTTACACTTGTTAATAATTTATATCTAGTTATCGTCGGGTAAGGGTGGCGAAATATATCTCGTCGATTTCCTCGTAGGAGAAATCGCCACTGAAGAAGTTACCCGTCTTGAGCTTCAAGCAATCGGACAAGCGTTGCAGGGCATTCTCAAACATCTGCTGGTGGTCAAACGCCAATGGTGGCAGCTGGCTGATAGGGAACCAGCGAGCCGTGCGGGCATCGTCACCACCGGTGACGGCCTGAACGCGTGTGAGGGTGAAATAGGCGATAGAGATGACGCGCTCGCGCGGGTCACGGTCGGGTTGGGCAAAGGCGCCTAGCTGCTCGATGTTGGCCACGGTGAGTCCTGTTTCTTCCAGTAGTTCACGTCGCGCACCATCGGGCGCATCCTCGTTGATGTTGAGGAAGCCGCCGGGAAAAGCCCAGCAACCCATGTACGGCTCTCCACCGCGCTCGATGAGCAGCACGTTGAGCCTGAGTCCATCGTAGCCAAATACCACGCAGTCGGTCGTGACTGCTGGATGGGGGTATCGATAACAGAATTGTCCTTCCATAGCGTTAATCTTGTATAAAGAAAACTTGCAGCTGTTGAGGATCGCTGGAGCGGTTGAGCGCCACAGCTGCAAACGGGATGAGCTTGTAACTGGTCTTGCGACCCTTGTTCACCTGGTACTTGAAGATGACATTGCCCGGACTCTGTTTCACTCCCATGGGAGTCACCATGGTGGGCTTGTTGGTCTCGGGAAGCAGGATGGCGACGACAAACTGTTTGTTCCAGTTGATGTCGGTGGGCTGGCCACCCATGATGGCTGCTGGACCAAAGTAGGCATTGAAGTCCCTCTCGTTGTCGAGAATGAGCCGATGCTGCTTGCTGCCGTCAATGTCGTTGCGCACATAGTAGTTCTCCAGCACCGTGTAGGGTACCGACTTAGCGCCCTTCTTGGCGTGGCGCAACTCCTTGGAGGTTGTGCACTGGCAGCACAACATGACCATAGCGCACAGGGAGAGGATAAAGGTGATTCTTCTTATCATCATTTTGACAATTGGTGTTTGGTGATTTTGTCGTAGTAGAAGTTGAGCACGTCGCTGGCGGCGACAAAGGAGGTCTGCTTGCCCGATAGCACCGTGTCCTCCTTGATGGAGAGCAGGCGCTCGATCTCGGGGTCAAAATAGAAGCGTGCCAGCAGTTGCTCGTTGATGGTCTCACGCATCCAGTAGCGCTCCTGCTCGTGGCGTTTCTCGTCAAAGTAGCCGCTCTGCTTGACGTGCTTGAAGTAGCGGTCAATCATGTCCCACACGCCGTCGATGTTCAGGTCGTAGTAGCCCGAGTAGGTGATGACCTCGGGCAGGAAACCGCTGGGGGGCAGGGGATACAGGTGCAGGGCATTGCGGAACTGGGCGGCAGCCAGCTTGGCTCGCTCGATATTGTCACCGTCACACTTGTTGATGACGATGCCGTCGGCCATCTCCATGATGCCTCGCTTGATGCCTTGTAGCTCGTCGCCCGTGCCGGCAAGCTGGATGAGCAGGAAATAGTCCACCATCGAGTGGACGGCGATTTCGCTCTGCCCCACGCCGACGGTCTCGACAAAGATGGTGTCGTAGCCAGCTGCCTCACACAGCACGATGGTCTCGCGCGTCTTGCGTGCCACACCGCCCAGCGAACCTGCCGATGGGGAAGGGCGTATAAACACGTCGGGCTCGATGGCCAGGCGTTCCATGCGGGTCTTATCACCCAGGATGGAGCCCTTGGAGCGCTCACTGCTGGGGTCGATGGCGAGGACGGCCAGTTTGTGTCCCTGCTTGATGACGTGCATACCGAAGGCGTCGATCGACGTGCTCTTGCCCGCACCAGGCACACCCGTGATGCCGATGCGTCGTGAGTTGCCCGTGTAGGGGAGGCATTTCTCGATGACCTCCTGGGCGATGATCTGGTGTTCGGCGTTGCGACTCTCGACGAGTGTCACGGCCTGTCCCAACACGGCCCGGTTGCCCTTGCGTATGCCCTCGACATACTCGGCTGGGGTCAATTGGGGTTTGCGCTTGCGTTTGAGGTAGGGGTTGACGATGGGCGGTTGTTCCACGCCGCTATTGACCTGGAGTCCGGTGTATTGTGCGTCATTCTCGGGATGCTGTAGGGAGGGGCATTCCTCGCTGTTATGTTGTACAATTCTTGTTTTTGCCATGATTGTTTTATCGTTGCTATGTGATAGTTATTTCTTGTCGATGATGCCCACTAGACGGATGGTGAGTTGTGGCTTTGACGGGTCGTTGCACAACAGCGTGAGCGGCACGTTGAGCAGGTTGCCATCGATGGTATCGGTATTGACCCGTACAGTGACGGTTGCCGACTTGCCGTGCTTGACCTCGGTGCGGTTGGCGCTCATGGTGATGCCCTCGCCAGCAGGGACCCATAGCCGCCTGATGGCCAGCGTTGACTTGCCCTTGTTGGTCACCTTGAAGGTGCGTGACACGGTCTGACCCCTGGTGAGCGTACCATAGTCAATGCGGTCTCCACAGTCCACACTCACGACCGGGGCCTCTTGCCGTTGCTTGTCGGTGAGCTGGTCAAAGCGTTCCATCACCTGGGCCATGACATGGACAGGCGCGGAGCCTGCAATGGCGCTGGATGGCTGGTGCAGCGGGGCGCATGACAGGTTGAGGGTGTCGGTGTTGAGTCCCCACAAGGGTGCGTGACTCGTGAGGTAATGCACCGTCAGCGCTGTCACCCGTGCGGGTGGCACGGTGTCGGGAACGATGGCGGGCTTGAGGTGGGGTAGTGCGCCGTCCACGGTGACGACGATGGTGTCGGTCGAGGCATTATAGGCACTCAGATAGAGCGTCTTATTCTCACCCCTGTTCAGCTCGCCAAAGGGGATGCTCGGCTGGCTGATGAGCAGTGAACCGGCCTTGACAGGATACTGCTTGTCGAGAGTCGCGGCAGTGGGAATCACGTTGCCCGTGATTTCCAGGATGCTGCGCTTGGACGTGGTATTGGTGAAAATGAGTGCCTGCTTGGTGAATTCTCCCGGTCTCCCCGATGGATTATAGGTCATGCGCACCGTGGCGGTGTCGCCTGGCTGGATGGGCGATTGGGGGTAATCGATGGCGGTGCAGCCGCAGCCCACTTGCACCTTGACGATCATCAGCGGCTCGGTGCCTGTATTGACCAGCCTCATGGCGCAATTCACCTTGCCGTCCTGCTCCTTGAAGACGCCAAAGTCGTGATGCCGCTCCAGCCATGTGACCTCGGGCTGAGCGCTGGCAGCCATCGCCATGATGGCCAGTAGTACTATGGTCAGGGCGCGTCTCACTTATTTCTTGGGGATGACGGTGCCCTCGATGCGCAATGTGGTGGTGCGTTCCTTGCCGTTGGTCTTCACCTTGACGGTCTTCTTGAATGCGCCAGGACGCCCGATGGGGCTGTAGGTCACTTTGATTTTGCCCTTCTTGCCCGGCTTGATGGGCTTGGAAGGGTACTCGGGGCGGGTGCAACCGCAGGATGCCGTCGCATCGATGATCAACAGGGGCTTGTCGCCTGTGTTGGTGAACTCAAAGGTGCACGACACGGGACCTTTGGCCTCCTGTATGGTGCCGAAGTCGTGACTCTTAACCGAGAAAGTGGCTTCGGCCTGCTTGTCGTCGGCCACGGCACTCAGTGCCACCAAACAAACGGTGAATACCGTCATGAAAAAACGTCTAGTCATTGCTGTTGTTCCAAATAATGATAAAGTCTAACCTGCAAAGTTAGGAACATTTTTTGGTGGGGCAAACTGAAAGCGCGGAAATTAATATTATTTTATAATATTGAGTGAGCAATGATGTGACTATTCACCGAATCATCTGCCCAGAATCCCCGCCCTAAAGCAAGTAGAGGCGCAGGTGATCTTGCGCCTCTACTTGGTCAATGAGTTTGCGGGTCAATTGCTCAATAAATCATCACTTGATGACCTTGGCGACAGAGGTGGAACCGTCGGTGTAGGTGGTCACTTGGATGGTCAGGCCCTGGGGTTGAGTTACCTGCTGGCCGGCCACATTGTAGTGGCGCACGCTCTTGACAGTCTTGCCCGTGACCGTCTCGCTCACGCTCGACTGGTTGTGGTCGTTATACAGCCAAACGATGTCGCTGGCATTCTTGATCTCGTCACCATTCTCGTCGGGCACGGTGTAGAATACCTGGATGCCGATGTCATTGATGAACAGGGGATTGTCACCCTCGTTGGTGCGGTAGAAGATGCAGCCATAGGGGGTGATGTCAGCACCATAGAAGTAAACCCAGTAAGGTATCTCGTTGGTGTCCTCAAACAGGTAGTCGTTGACATAGGTCTCGGCCTCGAAGGTAAACAACTCGGGGACGTCGCCGTTGTCAAGCCAGATGCTGAAGCTCAAGCACTCGGGGTTGATGAGGTTGCCTTCCACATCGGTAGTGGGCAGGGTGTAGATCAGGTAGGTGTTACCCTCCTCGTCGCCACCATCCCACCAGTCCTCGATAGTGGGGTTGGCGGGCACGGCGGGCACCGTGTTGATGAGCTGAGCGAAGGGCAGTTCCTCGCCATAGGCATTCTTGTTGGTGAACTCAATGCAGCCCATGTAGCCGTCTTGGCTATAGATGGCCATCATGCCGGTAGCATTACCCCACTCGGGGAAGGGTGCCGTCACGTCGCCTTCGCAGTCGAGCAGATAGAGTGCATCGCCGGTAAAGAGGAAGTTAATGGTCTCGGTCCTGTCATCGACCTCGTATCCAAGTTTCCAGTAGTCATCATCGTTGTCCAGATAGGCGTAGGTGCTGCCCCACATGACCTGGATGCCATACTGCATGTCCTCATTGTAATAGACATATTGTCCCACAGGGATGGCAATCTCGCCAGTGGCAGCATCATAGGTGCCCTCAACCCAGTAGCCATAGTCCTCAAGCCACAAGGGGTTCTGGATATAGGCCTTGCCCAACTCCTCGTTGATGACGATGGTAACATCACCATCGGTTTTGAGATTTATAATCTCACCACCACTGTCAACAATGGTACCGCTATTGCGATGCAGCGTGTAGAGGTCACCCTCGGGCTGCTCGGTGATGATTGCGGGGACAGTGGGCTCCAGTGGCTCGGTCTCGGTGAACACGGTTCCCCACTCCAGGGCACCGGCAAAGCTCAAGTCATCGGTCCAGTAGCTACCCAGTCCCGAGGCCTCGAAGCCCCAGTAGGGGTTCTGCGCATCCTCGACGGGTGCTACTCCCTCTGGGCCATAGATGGTCTCTCCGTCGATGGTATAGACCACCTCCTCGGTGCGGTCGTCAATGATGAATTCTATATAGGGGTCTCCTGCCTCGTTATAGGCGATTTGGGTCATACCCCAGGCCAGCAAGATGTCAGCATCGTAGGTGTAGCTGTGATACAGCGACTGGCCCATCTCAACGGTGATCTCGGTTCCGTCCTCATTGAGCTGTCCTTCTACCCAGCAGTTGGCCCACGCTTTACCGATGTTGTAGAGGATGTTCTTGAGATAGACCTTACCCTCGTCGGCAAACACGATGTCCATGCGTCCGTCAACCTGCTCGTCCATGTAGAAATTCTGACCATCGGGATAGATGGCATAGCCATGTCGCAGGTAGCTCTTGAGTTCACCCTGCGGCTGTTCGGTGATCACACGGCGTGCACCTTTCTTGATGTTCTTGAGTTGGTGGGTCATGGCTTTCTCGTTCATGACGAGCTTGTGACCCTTCACGTTGTGGGAAGCCTTAATGCCCACAGCTGCCATCGAGCTCATGGCAACGAGTGCAGCGATTAGTAGTACAGTTAGTTTCTTCATAATAAATGATGATATTTAAACGGTTAATACTTGATGGTGGCATTGGTGTTGTGGTTGACAAAGATATGGCATATTTTCTTGATTTCCAAATATTGTGACAAATTTGTTACAATTATTATTGTAATCGGCAACAACCACATCCTCAGGGTATTGAGGCCGCGGCATCAAAATCTGAAACCCACGCAAGAAAAGACAATCGGGTGTGACGGCGATTCGAGTTGGATGCGGTAGCCCAGAAAATAGTACCCTGTGCTTGTGTGTTAAAATAATTGTATTTATATTTGCGGTGCTCAATGCAGTTGTATATAATTATGAAGTTAAATTTAATAAAAACTATGATTATGAAAAAATCAAGATTACTCATTACAATGCTGGTGATGCTGATTGCCGCCAGCGGTCATGCCCAAGACAGTTTTCGCGAGGCAGTGAAAGAATACATGGCTGTTACTGCCCAAGAAGCTTTGAATAATTACTGGAATAGGATGGATTCTGTTCTTAAGGCAGATAACACATTTTTGTTTGAGAGTGGAGATGTAGATCTGAATCAATTGACTGAACGCTATTTTAAGGAGGGGGTCATGGATTATATGACGGATTTCATGTGCGCCAAGATGAAAGAACTCGGTGTCACAGAAGCGGGTCTAAGGGAATACATGTCGCTCATGTCCACACCAGAGGGCCAGGCCTACAAAGAACACCTGGCGCAATGGGTCGAGGCCATCAAGCGCGATACTACAGTCTTAAATGGTCTAGACAATTTTGACAGTCATAAGATTATGGCTGGAGAATATCCGGACCCGATTCAGGTCAAAGCAGGAATCGATCCCGGGTATGTTGAGAAATACAATAAGGTTCTGGGGGGCAACATGGCCAAGTACATGCAGGGTTTGTTTGATCAGTATTTCAATTTTTTCACAATGATGTTCGGGGGAATGTCCGATGAAATGAAGGATGCAATGTCCGATGAAATGAAGGATATGCAGAAAAGGTTTGATGGGATGAAGAATTGGATGACTGCTAACATCCCAACGATAGCGTTAAACAACGCTTATGGCATCTTCACTGAGGATGACCTTGATTTTCACGCTAAAACGCAAAACCTGGAAATTCACAAGTTAATGGGCCTTCTTCCCATGAACCCTAGCGACATGATGTCAATAGGACAGGGTGTAATGAAGAATTATATTGAATGGATGGAGGATCATGGTGCTGTGGTGAAGGAAGATATGAAGGATTTTCTTCAAGATTTCCAATTATTCAACCGTAAGTGATGACTAGACAGTAGTGGGGCTCATTGCCTGATTGCTGAAAAATAATCATCAGCCGTTGCCAGTCAAAGACTCGGACAGCGGCTGATGTCGTGTTGATGAGGTGGTTTTTAAGTGTTTTTAGGCGAGAAATGTGGATTGTAAAGGCTTTTTTAGTAAATTTGCAGGATTAAACCCAAAATAATATTGAATCATGATGAAGAAATTCTTGCTATCTCTCGCTGCTGTGACAGCGATGACAGCGATGGCCGACACGCCATTGTGGATGCGTTATGCGAGCATCTCGCCTGACGGTAACAAGATCGCGTTCTGCTACAAGGGTGACATCTATGTGGTGCCCTCCAGTGGCGGACAGGCTGTGCAACTGACCTCACAGTCGAGTTATGAATCCATGCCCGTGTGGTCGCCCGACGGCGCTACGCTGGCCTTTGCCAGCGACCGCAAGGGCAACAATGACATCTATGTGATGCCCTCGACCGGTGGCCAGCCCAAGCGCCTCACGCGCAACAGCGCTGCCGAGACGCCGTGGACCTTCAGCCCTGACGGCAAGTTCATCTACTACAGTGCTGCCATTCAGGATCCTGCCAGCAGTATGCTCTTCCCGAGTGGCCGCTTGACCGAGGTGTATAAAGTCCCCGTCGAGGGTGGCCGCTCCACACGCGAGCTGGGCACTCCCGCCGAGTATATCACATGGAACAAGACGGGTGAATACTTCGTTTATCAGGACCGCAAGGGCGGCGAGGACGAGTATCGCAAGCACCACACCTCGTCGATTACACGCGACATCTGGTGCTATGATGCCAAGACCGGCCATCACACCAACCTGACCAACATCGGCGGCGAGGACCGTAATCCCGTCCTCAGCCCCGACGGCAAGACGGTTTATTTCCTGAGCGAGCGCAACGGCGGCTCGATGAACGTCTATTCGATGCCTCTGGACCGTCCCAGCCAGCTCAACAAGGTGACCAACTTCACCGTCAATCCCGTGCGTTTCCTCTCGATCGATAACAACGGCACGTTGTGCTTCACCCAGGACGGTGAACTCTATACCATGCGCCAGGGCGGACAGCCCCGCAAGGTGGACGTCAGCCTGTGGCACGATGACAGTGACCAGATCCAGCGCATGTCGCACACCCGCGGCGCTACCGACGCTGCCGTCTCGCCCGACGGCAAGATGGTCGCCTTTGTGGTGCGCGGTGAGGTCTTTGTGACCTCGGTAGAGTATAACACCACCAAGCGTATCACCGACACCCCCGAGGCCGAGAACTGGGTATCGTGGGGCGCCGACAACCGCACGCTGGCCTATGCCACCGAGCGCAACGGCAATTGGGAACTTGTCCTGGCCACCATCGCACGCAAGGATGACCCCAACTTCCCCAACGCCACCCTCATCAAGGAAGAAATCCTGCTGCCATCGACCACGGTAGAGCGCACGCATCCGTGCCTGAGCCCCGACGGCAAGAAACTGGCCTTTATCGAGGACCGTTTCAACCTCAAGGTGCTTGACCTCAAGACCAAGCAGGTGACCCAGGTAACCGACGGCTCGACCTGGTATGAGACCAACGGCGATTTCAACTACTCCTGGTCGCCCGACGGCAAGTGGTTTGCCCTCGAGTTCATCGGCAACCAGCGCGACCCTTACAGCGACATCGGTATCGTGTCGGCTAACGGTGGTCCCATCACCAACATCACCGGTAGCGCCTACATCAGCGAGGATCCCCGCTGGGTGATGGAGGGTAACGCCATCATGTTCCACAGCAACCGCTACGGTATGCGCAGCCATGCCTCGTGGGGCTCACAGGACGACGTGTTCCTGGCCTTTGTCAACCAGGAGGCGCTCGACCGCTACAACCTCAATAAGGAGGACTATGAACTGCTGACCGAGGCCGAGAAGGAGGCCAAGAAAGCCGAGGATAAGGCCGCCGAAGCCAACAAGAACAGCAAGAAGAAAGGTAAAGCTGCACCTGCTGCCAAGGCCGACGACAAGGGCTTGAAGGTCGAACTCGACGGTATCGAGGACCGTATCGTGCGCGTCACCCCCAACTCAAGCAATATCTCGGGTTGCATGATCACGCCCGATGGCGAGTCGCTGTATTACCTGTCGGCCTTTGAGAAAGGCTATGACCTGTGGAAGATGGACCTGCGCAAGCACGAGACCAAGCTCTTGAACAAGATGGGCGGCGGTGGTGCCGACATCCAGGCCAGCAAGGACGGCAAGACGCTATTTGTGCTGGGCGGCAGCAAGATGCAGAAACTGACCGTGGCTGGCGACAAGCTCACTCCCATCACCTATCAGGCCGACATGAAGATGGACCTGTTTGCCGAGCGCGAGTATATGTTCAACCATGTGGACAAGCAGATCACCAAGCGCTTCTACAACCTCACCTATCACGGCTGTGACTGGAAATCCTATGTGGAAATCTATCGCAAGTTCTTGCCCCACATCAACAACAACCAGGACTTTGCCAACCTGCTGAGCGAGTTGCTGGGTGAGCTGAACGCTTCACACACCGGTGGCCGCTACTATCCCACCAGCGGTGAAGCAACATCCGACCTGGGCTTGATCTACAACTGGAACTACACCGGCACCGGTCTCAAGATTGATGAGGTGATCGAGGGCGGCCCGCTGGCCAAGGCCAAGAGCCAGGTCAAGGCAGGTGCCATCCTGGAGAAGATCAATGGCACGGCCATCGACGAGGAGAACGACTATACCGAACTGCTGAACGGTCAGGCCGGCAAGAAGACCCTGCTCTCACTCTATGACCCCAAGACCGGCAAGCGTTGGGAAGAGGTGGTGAAGCCCATCAGCAAGGGAGCCCTGGGCGACCTGATGTACAAGCGCTGGGTGAAGCGCAATGCCCACATTGTGGACAGCCTGTCGGGCGGACGCCTGGGTTATGTGCACCTGGAGTCGATGAACGATGCCAGCTACCGTGACATCTACAGCGACGTGTTGGGTAAGTACAACAAGCGTGACGGTATCGTGATCGACACCCGCTTCAATGGCGGTGGCCGCTTGCACGAGGACATCGAGGTGCTCTTCAGCGGTAAGAAATATTTCACTCAAGTCATCCGTGGCCGCGAGGCTTGCGACATGCCCAGCCGCCGCTGGAACAAACCCAGCATCATGCTGCAGTGCGAGGCCAACTATAGCAATGCCCACGGCACGCCCTGGGTTTACAGCCATGACAAGTTGGGCAAGCTCGTGGGTATGCCCGTCCCCGGCACCATGAGCAGTGTATCGTGGGAGCGCTTGCAGGACTCGTCGCTCGTGTTTGGTATCCCCATCATCGGCTACCTGCTGCCCGAGGGCAACTACCTCGAGAACACCCAACTGGAACCTGACATTAAGATTGCCAACAACCCCGAGACCGTCATCAACGGTGAGGACCTGCAGCTCAAGGCCGCTGTCGAGGAACTCCTGCGCGAGTGCGGCTTGAAGTGAAAAATCTTAAATAAGGTTAAAGGAAACGGGAGGCAATGCCTACTTGGTAAAAAAGTAGTACCTTTGTGGGCAAAATTTGAGAGAAGATGCTATTAGTGAGTAACATATCCTATCAGATTATGCGTGACACGCGGCATTTCTCTGTGCCTTTTCTGTTCAAGAAATTTCATCTTACTGAGATAATAATGTGACCAAATGGGACCCGCTGGCGGGTCCCATTTGCCATATAAAGTATCAAATAAAAATGTATTATCGTTACTTGTTATGACTGAATTCATTACTACTCACTTGACCGACATTATCGGTTACACCGCATCGATCTGCCTGGTGCTGGGCTACATGCCGCAGGCGATTTACACAATTCGTACTCATGACACCGATGGCATCGCGCTGCCCACATTCCTGATGATGGGATTGGGAGGCATTTTCTTTGCCATCCAGGGCTTGATGCTTGAGAACTGGCCCCTGTTCATCACTAATGTCATCACTACCGTGTCCAGTGCCATCGTGTTTGGCATCAAGATGTATAATGATTACTGGAAGAAGAAGTGAACGACATCGCTGGGTAATAGATTGAAGAGGTGAGATAAAAAAGAGGAGTTTTTTCTTTGATGCGTCACAGATTTTGAGTAATTTTGAAAAATTCTTCGCAATGCCTTGTGGGAATGGTTGAAATTTTTATTAAATTAACTTAAAAACAAACTAGTTTTACCCTTTTCGAGAAGAAATCGATAATCACTAATAAACCGTTATTTTTTATGAGACTGAAACTGTTTTTGCTATTAGCACTCATTGCGAGCCTGCCGATGCTGGCGCAGCGCACAGGTGTGCAAGGCGTGGTCATGGACGCCAAGAGCGGCCTTCCCGTCGTGGGTGCTACCGTCATGCTTGACAATCAGGGCATCGCGGCGACCACCGATCCCATGGGCCGCTTCCTGATTGACGAGGCCCGCCAGGGCAATGACGAACTGTTGGTCCTGAGCTACGGCTACAAGGACTGGTCGCAAGCGGTCACCATCATCACGGGTGTCGTGGAAGACTTGGGTACCATCGAGGTGGAGCCCCTGTCATTTGAGACAGCCGAGGTGCTGGAGTACCGCAATGCCATGGCCGATATGGCCCTCTCGGAGTCGCAACTTGAGGATGAGGAAGGCAATACCCAGGAGGTAGCGCTGCTGAGCGGTGCCACCGACAACCCCTTCTATCAGGCATCGAGTTACACCTTCAGCACAGCTCGTTTCCGCATCCGTGGTTATGAGAACAACAAGACCGAGACCTACATCAACGGCGTGCCGTTTAATGATGCGATCCGCTTCTCGTTCAACTACTCGATGACTGGTGGCTTGAACCAGGCCTTCAGGAACAAGACCATCGGCATGGGTCTGGAAGACAACACCTACGGCTTTGGTGGCATTGGCGGTGCCAATAACATCAAGACCTTTGCAGCCGACTATGCCCCTGGCACGCGTTTGAGTCTCGCTTATACCAACGGTAACTACCGCTGGCGCGGAATGGTGACCCATGCAACGGGCTTGAACAAGCACGGCTGGGCTATGACCGTGTCGGCAGTGGCCCGTTATGCCAACGAGGGTGTGTATCCTGGCTCGTTCTATAACAGCTGGGGCTACTTCCTCGCGTTGCAGAAGGTGTTCAACCCCCAGCACTCGTTGACACTGACCACCTTTGGCGCTCCCACCAAGCGTGCTGCCAACTCGGCAGTCTATGAGGAGGCATGTCAGCTGGTGGGCAGCAACATGTACAATCCCGACTGGGGCTGGCAGGAAGGCAAGAAGCGCAACTCGCGCGTTGTTGAGTCGTTTGACCCCACTGCAATCCTCAACTGGTTGTGGAAGCCCAACGAGAGCACCTCGCTCAACACGGGTCTGGCTTACCACAAGTCGTTCTATAGCAAGGCAGCGCTCAACTGGCACAAGGCTGCCGACCCGCGTCCCGACTATTACCGCTACTTGCCCTCCTATTACACCGATCCCGAGATCATCGATCTCTATACCGACCGCTGGACCAGCGAGAGCGAATATACCCAGATACGCTGGGACAACCTGTATCAGACCAACTACCTGAATAACATGCAGGCCGATGAGACTGGTGTGGAGCGCGGCTCGACCTACATCCTGGAGAAACGTCACAGCAACCAGTCGAGTTTCACGCTGTCGAGCGTTCTCAACAAGCGTTTCTCTAACCAGCTGACCATGCAGACCGGCGCTAACGCCAATTATACCGTCTCGTCCTACTACAAGACCATCAAGGACTTGCTGGGTGGACGTTACTGGCTGGATATCGACAACTTCAGCGAGCGTGACTTCCCCGAGAATCCTGATATGGCCCAGAACGACCTTGAGCATCCTAATGGCAAGGTGGGCAAGGGTGACCGCTTCGGCTATGACTACAATATCTTGACCATGAAGGCTCAGTTGTGGCACCAGTGGGTGCTGAACCTGGCCAAGTGGGAGATGTTTGCCAGTGTCAAGGGTGAGTATTTCCAGTTCCAGCGCGATGGCAAGATGCGCAACGGTCGTGCCCCCGAGAACTCCTATGGCAAGGGTGAGGCTCACCGCTACTTGACCTATGGCGCCAAGGCCGGTATCACCTATAAGCTTGATGGACGCAACAGCTTCACGGGTCACGTCTTCTACGGCACCGAGGCTCCGCGTCCCTACGACGCCTATATCTCATCGCGTACCAAGGATGACGTCATCGACCTCAAGGTGGAGAAAATCTTCTCGGCAGACCTGAGCTATGCGATGAACTACCGCAACTTCAAGGGTGTGGTCACCGCCTTCTTCACCGACCAGCGTGACAACATCGAGCGCACCGCCTTCTATGATGACCAGTACAGCACCTTCTGTAACTTTGCACTCACGGGTGTGCACAAGCAGTACAAGGGCGTTGAGGTGGGCATGAGCTACAAGCTCTCGCCGTCGCTCACCGTGAGCGCTGCCGCCAATATTGCACGTTACCAGTACAAGAACCGTCCCATCGGCACCCGCAGCTACGAGAACGGAGTTCAGGAAGACGTCACCCAGACGGTATATCTCAAGAACTTCTATGTGGGAGGAACGCCCCAGGAGTGCTATTCGTTGGCATTCAACTGGGCTGGTCCCAAGCAGTGGTTTGTGGAGGTGAATGGTGCCTGGATGAACCGTTCCTATGTCAACCTGTCGCCTGTGCGTCACGTCGAGTTTGACAACCTGTACACCCTGGCCAACAGCGAGGAGCACCTCCAGCAGATGATTAGGGACATCAGCCAGCAGGAGAAGCTCAACGAGGCTCTCATCATCAATGCCAGCATCGGTCATGTGATTTACATCAACCGCACGGCATCGTTCAACATCAACCTGAACTTGAACAACATCCTTGACAACAGGAACATCCAGACGGGTGGATACCAGCAGGGTCGTATCGACACCAAGGACATCTCCAATACCGCCAACAAGTTCCCCAACAAGTATTACTATGCCCAGGGCTTCAAGATGTTCCTGAACTTGGGTCTGAAGTTCTAATCAATCATCGCAACTCAAAACAATCAAGATATTAATAAAACAAACAATACAACCACTATGAAACGTTTTAATTATTATCTCAGCCTGATGCTATTGTTGGTGTTCACCGCTGCTTGCAGTGATGAGTTTGACCAGCCGCCCATGGTGATCCCCACCGCCGAGCACACCCCCAACATGACCATCGCTGAATTCAAAGCCAAGTACTGGCAGGATGCGGTCAATTATATTGACACGGTCAAGGAAGATATCGTCATCCACGGTTGGGTGACCAGTAGTGACGAGAGCGGTAACATCTACAAGTCGCTCTACATCAGTGACGGCACCGCCGGCATCAACATCTCTATCAACCAGAACAGCCTGTACAACAACTACCGCATCGGTCAGGAGATTGTCATCCCGATGAAGGATTACTTTGTGGGCAAGTACAACGGCCAGCAGCAGCTGGGCTATCCTGCATGGTATGCCAGTGGTAGCGTGTGGGAAGCAACCTTCCTGCCCCAGGCCATGTGGGAATCGATGGTCGAGATCAACGGCCTGCCCGACCTGAGCAAGGTGGATACCGTTGACGTGAACATCAGCGATTTCCATGGCAAGACCGATGCCGAGACGCTGCTCAAGTACCAGGGCAAGCTCGTGCGCATCAGCGGTGTGCAGTTCACCGAGGCCAACGGTGTGCTCACCTATGCCGAGGCAAGTGCTACGACCAACCGCACCATTGCCGACGAGGATGGCAATCAGCTCGTCGTGCGTAACAGCAACTATGCCGACTTCCGCGCCGACCTACTCCCCGAGGGCACTGTTGACGTGGTGGGTCTGCTCAGCTTCTACGCTACCCGTCAGAACTCATCCGGCACCTGGCAGTTCTATCTGCGCAGCATCGATGACGTGATCGGTGGCGGTGGCGTGGGTACCCATAGCAATCCTTACACGGTTGAAGAAGCCATAGCCGCGCAGAACTCCGGCAAGGGTTGGATCAAGGGTTATATCGTGGGCGCTGTCGCTCCCGAGGTGACCACTATTAGTGGCAATGCCGATATTGAGTGGAAGGCTCCGACCACCATCGACAACACCCTCGTGATTGCCGATGACCCCAACTGCAAGGATGTCAACAAGTGCATCATCGTTCCGCTGGCTCAGGGTTCTAAGGCAAGGGAAGAACTCAGCCTGAAGAATTATCCCGCCCTGTACCAGAAAGAGATCTTGGTCAAGGGTCCGTTTGGCCCCTTCATGGGAAAGGCCGGTCTCACCGAGCTGGTGGCTTATGACCGCCCCGAGATTCCTGTCCTCAAGATTAATGAGGGCTTTGATGCTGAACTGCCTGGCGATTGGTATAATGTGACCGTATCGGGTGACAAGTCCTGGTACCAGACCGTATTTGCCCAGACGGGTAACGGTTATGCCGCCATGACGGGTTACAAGGGCAACAATCCCCCCTTTGATGCATGGCTCATCACTCCCTATCTTGACATCAAGAATGCTGCCAGCAAGGCGTTGACCTTCCGCACCCAGGTGGCTGGCTATGGCAGCACCACGAGCCACTTTGAGGTTTACATCCTCAATTCCCGCAATCCAGAGCAGGCCACTGTCAAGGTGAAACTGAATCCAGCTATCGCTACCCCCACTGGAGGCTCTCCCGTATATAGTGACTGGAAGGAGTCGGGTGAGGTTGACCTGAGCCAGTGGGCTGATGGCTGCTACTACATCGGCTTCCGCTTCTATGCCACCCAGGATGCCAACTATGCCACCTGGTGTGTTGACGACGTGACCTTCGGCCTTCCTCCCAAGTTGGATACCGCATCCGACTTTGAGACGATGCCCGCCCGCACCACAACGCTGGGCACCTACACCTCTACCAAGGGTTGGGTAGCCACCAACTGCACGCTCCTTGAGGGTGGTACTGCCGACAGCAACCCCGTATTTAGCTTCATCGGCTATGCGTTGGGTTCGACCTCTGTCTATGCCAAGGCTCCGACCATGAATGGCGGCACTGCTACCACGGGTACGATTGTATCGCCCACGTTGAAGGGTGGCATCTCCAAGTTGCGTTTCAACTACGGTTGCGCTTACTCGGGCAAGGTGCTCTCCTTCCGCGTTGACGTGAAGCAGAACGGCAATGTCGTTAAGACGTGGACGATAACCAACAACGATGTGAAGCAGAAGAACGCTTACGCCTTTGAGGAAGCGCTCAATGTCAAGGGTGACTTCACCATCGAGTTCACCAACCTGTGTCCGTCGGGCGCTACCGGTAACAAGGACCGCGTGTCGATCTGGAATGTGAACTGGGATTCGGCTGAGTGATTGAGAATTAGATGATAGATGTTAAACGACAGTAAGAGTCTAGAGTCTAAGGTCTAAGTCTAACCAATTAACGAGTGAATGAAAATGAAAAACTTTTTCTATATGATGCTCCTGACGCTGGTTGCTTTCCAGCCAGCGCTGGCTCAGGATCCCGGCCAGGCACAGAATGAGCAGGAACGCCGTTACTTGATGTATGGCGTGATGTTCTATAACCTGGAGAATTTGTTTGACACGATCAACAATAATGGTGTCTATGACAAGGAATTCTCGCCCGAGGGTGCCCGCCAGTGGAACGGCACCAAGTACTGGCAGAAACAGCACAACATGGCCTACACCATCGGTCAGATAGAGGTTAAGGGTTCTCCCGCCGAGGGTCCCGTGATCGTCGGTGTGAGCGAGATCGAGAACATCACCGTGCTGCAAGACCTTGTGCGTCAGCCCGAGATCAAGGACCGCCGTTACCAGATTGTTCATCATGACAGTCCCGACCGTCGTGGTGTGGACGTGGGTCTGCTGTATAATCCCCGATTCTTCAAGGTGCTGAATGTGACCAACCAGCGCATCAACAAGTATCTGCCCGACTATCCCGAGTTCCGCTCCCGTGACCAGCTGTGTGTGACGGGTATGCTCGCTGGTGAGAAAGTGTCGGTTCTTGTCAATCACTGGCCCTCCCGCCTGGGTGGCGAGGAGCAGTCGAGCTACTTGCGCGAGGCTGCTGGCCGCATGGCCCGCGAGACCATCGACTCGCTGCTGCGTGACGACCCCAACCAGGGCATCATCTTCATGGGTGACTTGAACGATGACCCGCAGAACAAGTCTTGCAGCGAGGCCCTTGGCGCTAAGAAGGAGATGAAAGACTGCACCGAGCCCGGCTCGTGTTTCAATCCCTGGTGGAATATTCTGGGCAAGGGAATCGGTACCCTGGGTTACAAGGGTAACTGGAACCTGTTTGACCAGATCATCTTCACCGATTACTTCTTGAAGCACTACGACAGCAAGGACAAGCCCACCTTGACCTTCTCGCGTGCCGAGGTGCTGAACCGCAAGTTCCTGCGCAGCAACGAGGGCGACCGTCAGGGTTACCCGCTGCGCACCTTCTCGGCAGGCATCTTCCTGAACGGCTACAGTGACCACTTCCCCACGATGATTTATCTGGTAAAGGAAATCAAGTAACCGCAAGGTTTTAATACGTCAATAAGGCTCCGTGACCTCATTTTTGAAGGCCACGGAGTTTTTTTTGAGTTTTTGTGTAACTTTTTGGAAAGATGATGCGTCTAAGTAATAAACAAACAATAATAACCCGGATAATTAGAATCACATGATGAAAACGATAGGTTATATATTTTTGGCTGCAAACATGCTGCTCATGGCTGTTGGCGCCAACGCGCAGGACAATGCAGCAGTTGCCGTGGAGAAGCCTTACGAATGGACGTTGCAGGATTGCATCAACTGGGCGAAACAGCAGAATATCACCGTCCAGCGCAACAAGGTGAACGTGCGCACCTCGCACATTGCCGTGGAGGATGCCAAGTCCAACCGCCTGCCCACAGTGAACTTCTCAACAAGCCAGTATGTGAGCAACCGCCCGTTCCAGGAAAGTTATAGCGGGGTCGTTGGCAGTGAGGTGATTTCCTTCAGCAACAGGAACAGCTATAGCGGCAGTTATAATTTGGATGCCTCCATGAATCTGTACAATGGCGGTCAGACCAAGAACAACATCCGCTTGGCCGAAATCAATTCACAGATTGCCGAGTTGCAAGTGCTGGCCAGTGAATTGAACATCGAGGAGCAGATCACTCAACTGTATATCCAGATCCTCTATTCGCAGGATGCCGTGAAGCATGACGATGAGCTCATCGCTCTGGCACAGGCCCAACTGGAGCAGGCGCATGCCCGCAAGCAGGCTGGCCTGCTCAACAAGGCCGACGTGTCACAGTTTGAGTCGCAGCTGGCTCAGGACAAGTACCGTAAAGTGGCCGATGAGACGACCCTTGACGGTTACCGCCTGCAGCTCAAGCAACTGATGGAGCTGGATGGCGACGAGAACCTGGTGCTGGCCGACCCCGATATGGAGAGCAATGTGCTGGCCGAGCTGCCCAGCAAGCAGCAGGTGTTTGAGCACGCGATGGCTACGCGTCCCGAGTTCAAGGCTCACCAACTGGCTATGGACAAAACCTATATTGACGAGAAAATCGCCAAGGCGGGCAACAAACCCTCAATCAATGCCAGTGCCGGCATCAGCACGACCAACTCGTCGGGTAGCGGCAACATGTTCACCCAGCTGAAGAACCAGTGGAACAACGGCATCGGCGTGACGATGGTTGTCCCCATCTGGGACCACGGCAAGACCAAGAACGCTGTCGCTAGGGCCCGACTGGAGCGCGAGAACACCTACCTTGACATGGTCGAGACCCAGAAGAACCTGTGGAAGACCATCGAGAACTACTGGCTCCATGCCCGCAGCAACCAGCAACGCTACATCGCTGCCCAGGAGAATGTGGACTATTGCCGTGAGAGTTATAACCTGACGAGCGAGCAGTTCCGCCTGGGACTGAAGAATATCGTGGAACTGACCCAAGATAAGACCAACTTGAGCGCTGCCATCCAGCAGATGCTGCAGGCCAAGTATGAGGCCTTGCTCAACATGGCTATGCTCAAGTATTATAACGGCGAGGGAATCACATTCTAAATGTAAGGGTCCAATAGATTGAATAACAAACTAAAAAAGATAAGATTATGAAAAAGAGAAAAAGAATCATCTGGGCAGTGGTTGGCCTGTTGGGTATTGCAGGTGTAATCGCGTTGGTAAGCCGTAAGGGTGGAGAAGAGAAGATCAGTTTCCAGACCACCGAAGTGGCCCCTGGCGACATCGCCACCAATATCACCGCCACGGGAACCATCGAGCCGGTAACCACCGTGGACGTGGGTACACAGGTGTCGGGTATCGTCAAGCGCTTGTATGTGGACTACAACAGCGTTGTCAGACGCGGACAGGTCATTGCCGAGCTGGACCGCACCAACCTGTTGAGCGACCTCTCGTCGATGCAGGCCCACCTGCGTTCGGCGCAGATTGAATTGGATTACCAAAAGAAGAATTACGCCCGCTATGCAGAGTTGAAGCAAAAGGACCTGGTGAGCCTGCAGGAGTATGACGTGGCACTGGAGAACTACCGCAAGGCGCAGGAAAGTGTCAGGATTGCGCAGCAGGATGTCGCCAGGGCTAAGACCAACCTGAGTTATGCCACCGTCTATTCACCCATCGACGGTGTGGTTATCAGCAAGTCGGTCGAGGAAGGCCAGACAGTGGCATCGTCGTTCAGCACCCCGTCTATCGTGAAGATTGCCAAGGACCTGACCGACATGCAGTGCATCGCCAAGGTGGATGAGGCCGACATCGGCGAGGTGCGTGAAGGCCAGCGCGTGACCTTCACGGTTGACGCTTACCCCGATGACGTGTTCTCGGGCAGCGTCAAGCAGGTGCGCCAGAACCCCGTCACCACCAATAATGTGGTGACCTATGAGGTGGTCATCAGCGCCCCCAACGCTGACCTCAAACTCAAGCCGGGCCTCACTGCCAGCATCACCATCTACACGCTGGAACGCAGCGGCGTCATCAGTGTCCCCTCGGGCGCCTTGCGCTTCACCCCCGAGGCCAGCGTATTCGGCAACAAGTATGTCATCAAGGATACCACCGCCGAGCACAAGTTGTGGACCCTGGAGGGCAACGTCCTCACCGCCCACAAGGTGGAAGTAGGCGTGACCGACGGCCTGCGCACCGAGATTATCAGCGGCATGAAAGAGGGCACTACCGTCATCCAGTCGTTCGAGGTGGGTGTTGCCACCCCTCCCGGAAAGAAAGACGCTCCCAAGAACAAAGAAAACAAGAAGTAAACAATGGAACCAAAACCAGTCATAGAACTTGACGGCATCCGCCGCGACTTTGTGGTGGGCGAGGAGACGGTACACGCCCTGCGAGGGGTCTCCTTCACCATCCATGAGGGCGAGTTCGTCACCATCATGGGCACATCGGGCTCGGGCAAATCCACCCTGCTCAACATTCTGGGATGCCTGGATACCCCTACTAGCGGCGAATACCGCTTGGATGGCATTCCGGTGCGCACCATGAGCAAGACGCAACGAGCCGTGCTCAGGAACCGCAAGATTGGCTTCGTGTTCCAGAGTTACAACCTGCTGGCCAAGACCACTGCGGTCGAGAACGTGGAACTGCCGCTGATGTACAATAGTGACGTGAGTGCCCGTGAACGCCGCGAACGTGCCGTCACTGCCCTGCAGCGCGTGGGACTGGGTGACCGCTTGAACCACAAGAGCAACCAGATGTCGGGCGGACAGATGCAGCGTGTGGCCATCGCCCGCGCTCTGGTCAACGATCCCGCCGTCATCCTGGCCGATGAGGCGACGGGCAACCTGGACACCCGCACGTCGTTTGAGATCCTGGTGTTGTTCCAGCAACTCCATGCCGAGGGACGCACCATCATCTTTGTGACCCACAATCCCGAGATTGCCCAATATTCCACCCGCACCATCACCTTGAGTGACGGCAAATTGCGGGAAGACAGGATAAACGACAACATCCTTGATGCTGCCGAGAAACTCGCTTCGCTCCCCATCGAGGAAGATTGAGATAGAAGTGAGGAGTTAGGAGTTAGGAGTTAGAAGTGAGGCGATAGTAATCGTACTTACAACTTACAACTAAAAACTTAAAACTAAAAAAGACGATGAATATCACCAATCTGTTCAAAATTGCCTTGAAGGCCATCGGTGCCAACAAGATGCGCAGTTTCCTCACCATGCTGGGCATCATCATCGGTGTGTCGTCGGTCATCATCATGCTCGCCCTGGGCACAGGTTCCAAGGCGACCATCATGCAAGAGATCGAAGACGTGGATCCGGGGGCATTAATGATTATACCTGGACCAGAGTATGAGGAAACTGGCGGTAATTGGCTGCCTGAGTATAGCCAAACCATCACGCAGGCCGACTATCACAGCATTCTGGATAAGAGCAAATATTTGAAAGCCGTGTGCCCCATGGTTTACTCCTCCGGTCAATTCATTAACGGCAAGAATAACCATAGCGGTTCGGTACAGGGCGTGAATAATGAATTCCTTGATATCAATGGACTTTCGATTTCTGAAGGTGATATGTTCACCGATGCTGAAGTCAAGGGTTCGGCCAAGGTGTGCATCATCGGTAAGACGGTCGTGGACAAACTCTTCACCAATGGTGCCGACCCCATCGGGACAGTCATCCGCATCAACACGATGCCCGTCAGGGTGGTGGGCGTGCTCAAGAGCAAGGGACGTACTGCCTTTGGACAGGACCAGGATGATATCGTGCTCATGCCTTACACGACAGTGATGAAGCGCATGACATCGCAGAATTATTTCGATATGATTTATGTCGCCGCCACAAGTAAGGAAATGTCCCAGTTGGCCAAACAGGATGTGACGGAAATCCTGCGGGAGAACCACAAACTCAAAGACACCGATATGCAGGATTTCAGAGTCAATTCGCTGGAGGAAGCCACCTCGATGGTTGATTCGGTGATGAACATTCTCACCCTGCTGCTCTCGTGCATCGCCGGCATCTCACTGCTGGTGGGCGGTATCGGCATCATGAACATCATGTATGTGAGCGTGACCGAGCGCACCCGTGAAATCGGTCTGCGTATGAGCGTTGGCGCCCGCACGGTCGATATCATGAGCCAATTCCTTATCGAGGCCATCCTCATCAGCGTTACTGGAGGTCTTATCGGGGTGCTCATCGGTGCCGGCATCTCCTATCTTGCCCGCTTTGTCATGATGCACTTCACCGACTATCATATCCTCATCGCTGTGGAGCCGTGGACCGTGCTGCTCTCGTTCGGCATCTGCACCATCACGGGCGTGTTCTTCGGCTGGTATCCTGCCAAGAAGGCCGCCAATCTTGACCCCATCGACGCCCTGCGCTACGAGTAACTTTGTCTATTGGTTTTTAGTTTTTATCGATATTATTTTGTCATAGCCGAAATAGTTGATTATCTTTGCGATATAATTAATCATCACGATTGTAAAATGACAACTAAGATCGATAAAACCAAGTCCAAGTACCGCTACCTCATTCTACACTTGTTGTGCTGGTCGGTGCTGATTGTCGTCCCGATTTTTTTCCACAGTTCCAGCGATGACTGGGTAATGATATTCAACCGTTACCTCAGATGGCTGGGCAACCCGCTGACCTACCTGCTGATTTTCTACGTCAACTACTTGTGGGCCGTGCCCCGATTCCTGCTCAAGAAGCGTGACTGGCAGACGTTCGTGCTCATCAACCTGGTCGTACTTGTGGGAGGACTTTTTGTTATTGACCTGTGGCACTGGTGTGCTATACACTGGCTTCCTGAGATAAACCCCAATGCACCAAAGAGGCCGAATTTTAGATTTCCCCGATACTTCTGGGCCCTCTTGACCCATATCCTGATTATCGCGTTGGCTGTGGCGGTGCGTATGATACAGCGGTTGCAGCACATCGAGGAGGCTCGCAAGGAGGCCGAGGCCGCCCGAGCCGAGGCTGAATTGAGCAACCTGCGCAACCAGTTGAACCCGCATTTCCTGTTGAACACGTTGAATAACATCTATGCGCTCATCGCCTTTGACCAGGATAAGGCTCAGATGGCTGTGGGCGAGTTGAGCAAGCTGCTGCGACATGTGCTCTATGAGAATCAACAGGACTTTGTGCCACTGTGTAAAGAAGCCGATTTCATGCGCAACTACATTGAGCTGATGAAGATACGTGTGACCGACGGTGTGAAGATAGATGCTAACCTGAATGTGCAGCCCAATGACTCCACCCCTGTGGCACCTCTCATCTTTATCTCGCTCATCGAGAACGCTTTCAAGCACGGTATCTCGCCCCAGGGAACCGGCATAATCAAGATTGACCTGAATCAGACGGATGGCGACATCACCTGTGAGATACACAACTCCTACTATCCCAAACGCGAGAACGACAAGAGCGGATCGGGCATCGGGCTGGAGCAGGTGAGCCGCCGCCTGGAACTGATGTACCCCGACCGCTACAAGTGGGTCAAGGGTGTGAGCGCCGACGGCAAGGAATATTACTCCATCATCACGATTAAAAAAGAAAAGTTATGACAATCAAGTGTGCTATAGTTGACGATGAGCCGCTGGCGGTGGAACTGCTGGCGAGCTATGTGGAAAAGATTCCGTTCCTGGAATTGTGCGGCAAGTACAACAATGCCACCGATGCCCTTCATGGGATGGGCAAGGACCCTGTTGACCTGCTTTTCCTGGATATCCAGATGCCTGAACTCAACGGACTGGAAATGAGCCGCATGATTCCCGAAAACACACGAGTGGTGTTTACCACAGCGTTTGACCAATATGCTGTTGACGGTTTCCGTGCCAACGCACTGGACTATCTGTTAAAGCCCATCAGCTATGCCGACTTTATGGAGGCATGTAACCGGGCCATGCAGTGGTTCCAGCTTGTGCAGCACAATGATCAGGCTGTAGCCCGTGGCAGCGAGGAACCCACCAGCATCTTTGTCAAGAGTGAGTACAAGTTGCTGCAGATTAATCTTGACGATATCCGTTATATCGAGGGCTTGAAGGACTATGTGAAGATTTACACCGAGCAGTCGCCTCATCCCATCCTGTCGCTGATGAACATGAAGGCCATCGAGCAGATGCTGCCCTCGTCGCGTTTCATCAGGGTGCACCGTTCATTCATCGTGCAGAAAAGCAAGATACGTGAGATTGAGCGCAACCGCATCGTCTTTGGCGAGGTGTATATCCCCATCGGTGACAGCTACAAGCAGGCATTTCAGGACTTCGTCAACTCCAAGTGACGATGATTGTGTCATCGGCGGGTCGTTAGGCACGCTTTTTGCAATACTGGACTTAGGTAACTGTGTTTAATCAATTAAGTACTGGAAATGGAATTTCATCTGATTAGAAACGGAAAACAGGAAGGTCCGTTTTCCATCGAGGAGTTGTCGCAGCAGGGGATAACCCCCGAGAGCGAGGTGTGGGCACCGGGAATGGCCGACTGGAAACAGGCTGGCGATGTTCCTGAGTTGACCGCCGTGTTACAGCGGGCCGAGTTTGAGGCTTCACAGCGGGCCGCTCGTGCTGCCGAGAATCAGCCGACGATGGGGAGCCCCTACGAGCCTGCCCCTTCTCAAGGTCAAGTGCCACCTCAAGTGCCGCCCAGCTGGCCTGTTGATGAACCCAAGAAAAAAAGCGGTTGCACACCGTGGCTGGTGGCCCTGTTGATTCTTGCCATCCTGTTTGCCACGATGGTATTTACCTGTCCTGACCGTGCCGACCACGAGGCCGCCATCCAGGAGGTGACCAAGGCATGGGTTGACGACAAGGTGGATGAGAACCTGAGTAGCATCACTGGTGTGGGAGGTGTATTTGGCGACCTCATTAACAAGGCTCTCAGGCACTTGACGGGGGTCGGCACCGACAAGGTGATCTCTAAGTTTCTTGATGTCAAGAACTACGTCGTTTGCTCGGTGGGTCGCATAAGTATCAATGACAATGAGGAGAAGATGGTGTCACTAGGTGCCTTTGGCCATGTGTTCACCTTCGGCAAGGAGGACATTGAGAAGGCATGGACCCGTGCGATGGACGATTATGAGGCCAATCACAGGATTGCTCCACCCCCTGCACCCGCGCCCCAGCAAGACGATAGCGAGGAACCCCAGGACGAGGAATTGATGCCCGATCCCAGCGTGCTTCCCGATAGCGTGATGGGCATTGAAATCCCCGAGGGGATGGACAGCATGGTGAACCAGATGGCCAACGAGGCCGTGCGCATGGCCAAGCAGTGGGCCAAGCAACAGATCGACAACCTGGGCAAGTAAATCCCGTTAAAACAGCGACAAACACGGACATGGGACTGTGGATCCATGTGTCCGTGTTTGTTGTTTTGAGTGGTGGCCTTGCTAGAGGCCGCAGGCCTTCATCAGGAAGAAAAAGATCATGATGAATAACAGCCAGGTGAAGCAGCCCATGCGGCGGGGGCGGGGCATGGGGGTGTTCTGGCCGTTGTTGAAGTCACCGCTTGCTTGTTGGGGGTTAACTGTATGCCTCCTCTCGTGATAATTGTTGTGAGGAATGAGAATCTGACGTGGGCCACCATTGTTGTAGGGACCGATGATGCCCCCGGCTTCCAGCTGGCGGATGAGTTCGGCTGCGCGCTCGTTGCTGATGTTGAAGCGGTCACGCAGCATCATCGGGGTGATCGAAATGCAACCCTGGATAAACTGTATCGCCTCATTATAGAGCGGGTCGGTGCCGGGCAAGGGGGGCGGCATCACGGTCACGTCCTGGACGGTAACGTCGGGGATGCTTGCGGGGGGCGTGTCGAAGCTGGTACCGCAGTTGGGGCAGAAGTGGGCATTGCTCTTGGTCTCGTGCCCACACTTGGGGCAACTGATGGTGCGGGAAGGCTCAACGCTGGTGTCGAGATGGAGCGAGTCGTCGGGGATGTAGGCATAGTCTCCCACAATGTGTAACTGTGACAGGCACTGTGGGCAGATGACCTTGTAATCACTATTGATGAGCACCTCGGAGCTCAGGTCCATCTTCTTGCCGCATTTGGGACAGGTGTAAATCATAAGCCTCTTGTTTTTTTCTGGGTTGCAAATGTAGCGCAAATCTTGCGTTCAGACAAATCCTGCAAGAATGATGCCATAATGGCGGGATGGAGACGTGATTGTTTTGTTTTGTGGTGATTTATCACTACATTTGCGCTTGATTATGGCAGTAGAGATAGAAAGAAAATTTTTAGTCACCGGTGACGGGTTCAAGCGTGAAGCGACGGCGGCGGTGCGCATTATCCAGGGTTACTTGAGCTCGGTCCCCGAGCGGGTTGTGCGGGTGCGCATCAAGGGGGACAAGGGTTATATCACCATCAAGGGCATCGGCAGTGATAGCGGCATGACCCGCTATGAGTGGGAAAAAGAGATACCTGTCGGGGACGCCCGGGAGCTCATGTCCCTGTGTGAGCCTGGCATCATCGACAAGACGCGTTACCTGGTTCCAGCTGGAGCCCACACGATCGAGGTGGATGTGTTTCACGGTGATAATGACGGCCTCGTCCTGGCCGAGGTCGAGTTGCCTGACGAGTCATCACCCATCGAGCGTCCCCGCTGGCTGGGAGAAGAAGTCACGGGTGACAAGCGTTACTATAACAACGAGCTGGCGACTCACCCCTTTAAGGACTGGGGAGAATAGGGCGTGCCACGGTACAGCCAGCAAGTGTGATATAATAGAAGTGGCGGCATGTGATATTCTCACACACCGCCGTCATGTCTTCTCAAGTTGGGTCAAGCCATGTTAAGTTAATACTCGTCAGGGTCAAAGAAGAAGTCGTCGTCGTTGGTCGGATAGTCGGGCCAGATGTCCTCTATGGACTCATAGGTGTCGCCTTCATCCTCAATCTCCTGCAGGTTTTCGATCACTTCGAGAGGTGCGCCACTGCGCACGGCATAGTCGATCAGCTCGGCCTTGGTAGCGGGCCAGGGAGCGTCTTCGAGTTTGGTAGCCAATTCAAGTGTCCAATACATAGTCTTTATAAATTGTGTTTTTTTCTAAAATTGCGCAAAAGTAATACTATTTTTTAATTTCAAGCGTCTTTATCCCAATAAATTTCCTCTACCTGGTTGTGGATATTGTTAAATCTTGCAAAAACAAAGAAGAAATCACTCAATCGGTTGAGGTACTCGAGCACGAGGGGATTGACGGGGGCTGTGTGTGACAGGGTCACGACGCGGCGCTCGGCACGACGCGTGATGGTGCGGCAACGGTCGGCGGTGGCCGACAGGCGAGAGCCGCCGGGCAGGATAAATCCACGCATGGGCGGCAGCTCCTCACTCATCTCATCGATCATCTTCTCCAGTGCGGTGACATCCTCTTGGGTCAGGCCATACAGGGTGGCATCTGCAGCATCGTTGGCCAGATAGGCACCGATGTTAAACAGCTTGTTCTGGGCCTTGCGCAAGATGGCTACGATGTCGGGGTCGTCGAGCTTAGTGTTGTGCAGCAGCACGCCGATGTTGGAATTGAGCTCATCGACGGTGCCATAGGCCTCGACACGTACATCGTCCTTGCTCACGCGGTGTCCACTTACCAGTGATGTTGTACCGGCATCGCCGGTGCGGGTATAAACTTTTCCTTTCATTGTTGTGTCTTGTTTTTATTATGTTCGTGTTGTTTACTGACAAAATGTCTGCCTTGCCACAAAGGTAGGCTATTTTTAGTTATTGGCAATAACCATGCCTAAAACTTAGATGGCGCATGATGGGCAATAGGAAAAAATCACTACCTTTGTGCATATAAATCATTTTTGCTCATGGAACCGACCAAGAAATTATTGTTGCTGGATGCCTATGCGCTCATCTTTAGGGCTTTTTATGCCATGATGCGCAGCCCGCGCGTCACCTCGACAGGTATCGACACATCGGCTGTGTTTGGCTTTGTCAATACGTTGCAGGACTTGCTCAAGCGTGAGCACCCGTCACACATCGCGGTGTGCTTTGACCCTCCCGCTGGCAAGACCTTCAGGCATGAGAATTATAAGCTCTACAAGGCTAACCGCGAGAAGACACCCGAGGGAATCCTTGTCGCAGTGCCCTATATCAAGCGCATCCTTCAGGCCTACCGCATCCCCATCTTTGAGGTCGAGGGTTATGAAGCCGACGATGTGATAGGCACATTGTCCCACCAGGCCGAGCAGCAGGGGTTCTTTACCTACATGGTCACGGGTGACAAGGACTTTGGGCAGCTGGTGACCCCCAATATCAAGGTCTTTGACCCGCTCAAGAAAGTGATCTTGGGTGTTGAGGAGGTCAATGCCAAGTATGGCATCCAGTCTCCCAAGCAACTCATCGACATCCTGGGCCTGATGGGTGACACTGCCGACAATATCCCCGGTTGTCCTGGCGTGGGACCCAAGAATGCCGAGAAGCTGATCCAGCAATTTGGTTCCATCGAGAACATGCTGGCCCACACCGACCAGCTCAAGGGGGCTCAGAAACAAAAGGTTGTTGACAATGCTGAGCAGATACGCATGTCCAAGTGGTTGGCTACCATCATTACCGATGTCCCTGTCACCCTCGATGCCGACGCCTTGAAACGTGAGCCTGTCGATATGGAAGCCCTGCGCAAGGTGTTCTCTGAACTGGAGTTCCGCACGCTCACCCAGCGCCTTATCGATGGCGGTGAGGCCAACGTGGGTCTAGACGAGGCCAACGTTGCACCCACCTCCGAGCCCGAGATGGCCCATGTTGCGCAACTTCAAGCCGCTCCAGCAGCATCACCCTCTCAACCGGGTCGCCAGTTATCGCTGTTTGATCTGGACGAGCCCCAGCAGGAAGCGATGCCATCGGCAAGTAAAACACTGGCCGATGTGGCCCCCAGTTACCGCCTGATCACCTCGGTCAGCGAGGTGGCGGCACTGGTGGACGAATTGCTGGAGCTGCCGTCGGTGGCAGTGAGCTTGTTGGGTACGGGGAGCAACGCCCTGCAATTGAGGATACTGGGCATTGCCCTGTGTGGCAAGCCCCACGAGGCGGCCTTTGTCCAGTGTGACGGCAAACCCGATATGCTCAAGGCGCTGGCGCCACTGTTTGTGGGCAGGACCCGCATCGTGAGCAGCGACGTCAAGCGTGCGATGGTCGCCCTCGACCGTCATGGCATCCAGTTCACCGCACCCTACTATGACACCTCCATTGCCCATTACCTGTTGCAGCCCGAGCGTGGTCACTCTGTTGCCGAGGTGGCATACGAGTTGCTACATTATACCGCCATTGCTCCCGAGAGTGTGTTGGGTCCCAAGGGGCGTAATCAACTCAAACCCCAGCAGGTGGCTCCCGAGGCACTGACACGATGGGCGTGTGAAGCTGCCGACTTGACACAACAATTGCCCGAAGTTCTCGACCAGGCGCTCAAGGAGCAGGGACTGGACAAACTCTTGAACGAGATTGAGTTGCCTCTGGTGCCCGTGCTGGCCAGCATGGAACTGGCAGGAGCGCGCATTGATGTGAAGGCACTGAACGACTATTCCATCTCGCTGACCGAGCAGATGAACCGCCTGGATGCTGAGTGTCACCAGTTGGCAGGTGTGTCTTTTAATACCGCTTCACCTGCCCAGGTGGGTGAGGTGCTGTTTGACCGCCTCAAGATTGACCCCAAGGCCAAGAAGACCAAGACGGGTCAATACAGTACTACCGAGGAAATTCTCATGAAGCTGCGAGATCGTCATCCGCTTGTTGATAAAATTCTGGAGCTGAGGGGCATCCGCAAGTTGCTGTCCACCTATGTTAACGCTCTGCCTGCCCTGATCGATCCGAAGACGGGGCGCATCCACACGACCTATAACCAGACGGTGACCGCTACGGGCCGCTTGTCCTCGACCAATCCCAACTTGCAGAATATCCCCGTGCGCACCGACGATGGCAAGGAAATACGCCGTGCCTTTATTCCTGCCGACGGGAATGTGTTCTTCAGCGCCGACTATTCGCAGATTGAGTTGCGGCTGGTTGCCGACCTGAGTCACGACAAGACGATGCTCGACGCCTTTGCCCATGGTCATGACATCCATGCCATTACCGCTGCGCGCATCTATCACAAGCCGCTGGAACAGGTTACCAGTGATGAACGCCGCAAGGCCAAAACGGCCAACTTCGGCATCCTGTATGGCATCAGCGCCTTCGGTCTTGCCCAGCGCTTGAATATACCGCGGGACGAGGCCAAGATGCTCATCGACGGCTACTACACCACCTTCCCACAAGTGCGTGATTACATCGACCGCTCGATTGCCCAGGCTCGTGAAAAAGGGTATGTGACCACCCTGTATGGTCGCCGCCGCATGTTGCCCGACATCAACTCCCGCAATGCTGTGGTGAGAGGCTTCAGCGAGCGCAATGCCATCAATGCGCCCATCCAGGGCACCGCTGCCGATGTCATCAAACTCGCCATGGTGCGCATCTACAACCGCTTCCAGGCCGAAGGAATCCGGTCGCGCATGATTCTGCAAGTGCATGACGAACTCAACTTTGACGTCATTCCCAGCGAGCTGGACCAGGTGCAGCGCATCGTCATCGAGGAGATGGAGGGCGTCTATAAGGGTGATGTGCGCCTCACCGCCAGCCACGGCGTCGCCTCCAACTGGCTCGACGCCCATTAATGGGTGTGTTTTGCAGCGGCATTTGGGACGAAAATGCAATATTTTCGGGGAAAAGTTGCTTAAATTGAAAAAATAGCAGTACTTTTGCACCGCTCAAATGAGATTCGGGGTGTAGCACAGTTGGTTAGCGCGCCACGTTCGGGACGTGGAGGCC
>CAMVAP010000032.1 GCA_947165485.1 uncultured Prevotellaceae bacterium | reverse complement strand
TCAACACTATGACAAAATTAGTTGACAGATTCTTGAAGTATGTGAAGTTTGACACTCAGAGTGACGAACTCACCAACTTGACACCCTCAACACCTGGTCAGATGGTGTTTGCCAAGGAATTAGAGAAAGAATTGCACGCTATGGGCCTGAGCGACATCTCGCTCGATGACAACGGCTACCTGTTTGCCACATTGCCCGCCAACACCGACAAGGCCGTGCCCACCGTGGGATTCATTGCCCACATGGACACCGCCCCCGACATGAGCGGCCACGACGTGAAACCCCGCATCGTGAAGTATGAGGGCGAGCCCATCGTCTTGAGCGAGGAGCCCCGCATCGTGCTCGATGCAGGACAGTTCCCCGAGATGAACGATTATGTGGGCCAGGAGTTTATCGTCACCAGCGGCGACACGCTGCTGGGAGCCGACGACAAGGCCGGTATCGCCGAGATATTGAGCGCTGTGGAATGGTTGCAGGAGCACCCCGAGGTGAAGCACGGCAACATCCGCGTGGGCTTCAACCCCGACGAGGAAATTGGCTTGGGTGCCCACCACTTCGACGTGGAGAAATTCGCCTGTGACTGGGCTTACACGATGGACGGTGGCGCCGTGGGCGAGCTGGAGTTTGAAAACTTCAATGCCGCCAGTGCCAAGATCACCTTCAAGGGCCTGAACGTACACCCCGGTGCTGCCAAGCACAAGATGATTAACTCGATGCGTGTTGCCATGCAGTTTGCCATGATGCTGCCGCGCTGGGAGACCCCCGAACACACCGAGGGCTACGAGGGTTTCTACCATCTCATCCGCATGGAGGGTGGCGTGGAGCAGACCACATTAAATTACATCATCCGTGACCACGACCGAGCCCGCTTTGAGAGCCGCAAGCGTGAAATCGAGCACCTGTGCAACAAGATCAACTGTGAGTTCCCTGATTGCGCCACCTGCGAGATCAAGGACCAGTATTACAACATGCGTGAGAAGATCGAGCCCGTCATGAACATCATCGACATCGCCAAGCAGGCGATGGAGAATGCAGGTGTGACGCCCAAGGTGCAGCCCATTCGCGGTGGCACGGACGGTGCACAGTTGTCGTTTAAGAACCTGCCTTGCCCCAACATCTTTGCTGGTGGCATGAACATGCATGGCCGCTTTGAGTACGTGCCCATCCCCTCGATGGAAAAGGCCATGATGACCATCATCGAGATCTGCAAGATTGTTGCTCAGTGAGATTTTTAGGCGTTAGGTAGTCACTAGTCATTAGTCATTAGTCACTAGTCGATAGTGTAGCCTAACGCCTAAAGCCTATAACCTAAAGCCTATAACCTATAACCTATAGCCTAACCGTCGAGACCTAACGCGAGCGGGTATTCAGTTTCTTACCCTTCTTGTCCCAGGTGTATATCCAGTTGCCCTTGCGGCTGGTGAAAGTATCGCCAGCGGCATTGAGCACCTCGCCCACGTTGCTCACGCTGAAGGTGTGCAGCTTCTTCCCCTTGGCATCATAGGTGTAATACCAGCTGCCGTGCTTGACAATGTAGAATGAGTCGCTATAGGCGACCACATCGCCCTGTGTGGTGCTGAAGGTGTACACCTTCTTGCCATTGTCGTCATAGACGTGGTACCACGACCGGGTCGCCTCGATATGGCTGATTTTCTGTGCCTGGATGCCCGTGAAGGCCAACAATATGGCCAGGATGAAGAGCATTCTTTTCATATCTGCAAAGATTTACTTGATGAGTTTCATGATCTGCTTCTCGGTGGCTTGAGGCAGGATGTGCTTGAAGTGCTCCATGATGCGTTCCAGCGACTGTTGGGGCGTGCGGTCACAGTGGCAGGCCTCCTTGCCTAGCAAGTCCTCGGGCGTTGTTAGCAGTGACCATCCCCAGCCGTACTCGTGACCGTGCTTGTCGCGGGGATAGACAAAGTCCTGGGTAACGATGCGGCACGCCATCTGCAGGCGCGTCACATATCCGTCAAAGCGGCTGCGCATCTTCGTTCCCGTGAAGCCGCAGGCTGCCCGCAGCTCGCGCGTGATGAGGCTGCCATGCTCGCGCAGGGTCATCACGATCGCCTCCTCGATGGAGCCCGGGGCAGGCTCGGGATAGGCATGGCGGCGGTAGTTCATGAAGTCGGGCCACCAGTCCATGCTGATGTAGCCCGCCTTCTTGTCAAAGAACTTGCCATACACACAGGGGCTCTCGGTCACAATCGGGCCTTTCCACTTCCACATGGGCCAGTCCCATCCCCCGTCGTCATAGACCACATAGCGGCAATCGCTATCCACGACATCCTCAGCCGAGTAGCCGCTGATGCCGCTATAGAGCAACGGCAGGAACCCGATCTGCTGAATCAGATCCACCAGCTCCGTCGCATTGTGTATCATTCCTCGCTGTAGCATGTGATTACTGTTTATTCTTTGATTTTTCTCTTAACTTTCTATAAAACAACATGATGAATAGCACGATGATGATGCCGAGGTTGACAAACATGGCTATCGACAGGGAATCGATGCGCATGTAATAGGTTTCTTCGATCTGGCTATTCTGCCACGGCTCGATCAGGTACTTGCCGTCAACATAGGCGTTGATCCAGAGTAGCAGGTCTAGCACGATAAGGATGAGCAATCCCAGCACTGTCAATATGGTTTTGGACTTTTTCATTGTCATGCCGTTTTATTCGTTAGTTCTTGTAAGTCTTGTTGAGGTACTTCTGGAGGGCTTCGGTGTTCTCGCCCTCGTAGATGCGGTTCTTGTCAAACACTGTCCAAGACACGCCCGGGACGGCAAAGTCGATTTTCTCGAATGTGGCAGGATCGGCACCACTGATGATGGAATCGCGGTAGAAAACATGCCGCGCATCCTTGCCGTAGTTGAAGTCGCAGCCAGATGCTTGCTCTTTCCTGCCTGTAATGAAGGAACTGCTGTATATCGGCTCAAACGACCGTACATCGGCACCTGGTACCAGCGTTTCCTGCCACCAGACATGCCGTTTGTCGGCATACCAGTTGCCGCCCACGTGGTGGAACGTGTTGATGTCGGCGTCATCAAAGGTCTGCAAGTCGCCATTGTACAGGTGCTTACCATCAGTAAACATGTCACCGACCTGCTTCAGATTGCTATAGTCCTTGACTTGGCTCGGGTGCCATTCATGATAGGCGCGATATTTGTCTTGGCCAATGTAAAAATCCACCTCGCGGAATGTCGCGGGGTCGGCGCCTTCAACGACGTGGCCCTGGAAATAAACCTGGTGCTTATCGGCTGCATAGGACCCCGAACCGTATCGGATGCTGTTGATGGGCTTGAAAGTCTCATAGTCGGCCAGCGGAACCGATGCAAAGCCCATGAAATAGGCGTTCTTCTTGTCCTTGGCCCACTTGGTGTCCCATCCGTCATTGTCGCCCATGATGACGAACGATGCCTTGTCGGCTACCTGGATGGGCCGCCCGTCCCAGTAGTAGTCCTTGGCGTCCTCGGTGAGGCTATGGGTGTGCACCTTGAACGTCTTGGGGTCGGCAGTTGGCATGATGGTGTCGAGGTGGAACACATGCTTGGCATCCACGGCATACCACTTGCCCAGGTATCGGAACGTTGCACCATCGGCCCCCTCGATGACCCTGCCCTCGAGGAAGGCATGGCTGCCATCGTGGGCATATTCATCCCCCAGGTCCTGAAACGTCCTGGGGTCGGCATCCATCTTCCAGGAGCCATGGCCGCTGCCTTCGTTCCAATAATGATAGGTAACGGTCTTCCCGTCATTTTTATATCCCGTTTCACACGAGGACGAGGCAGCCATCATCATCACCATGATCATGATGACGCCAATACTGATTGAGATATTTCTGGCTCGTTTTGTCATAATCCTATTTTGTTGTCATCATCATTCCTTTATCTCGTGGCGCGGCAGCCCACCAGTGACGCATGCGTTTTTAATCCCCCGGTAAAGGCCTTGGCATCGCTGCGCTGGTATGTTAGATGTGACCACCGGCCGATACCCTATCGGCAATTGTGCGGGGTTCCCTGTCCCGTTAACCGATGTGGCGTGTTCACCGTTGTAGCCCTCAGTGCACCATGTCAGGTCATAGGCTGGGGCAAGATGCCACTTGTATCGTTTGGTCTGGTCATGATACTTGACTGTCAATTGCTCAACCTTCTTCATTTTTTATCGCTATGTGCCCGTTTTTTCCCCATGTTGCGGCGGATGAGAGTCAATTCCTCCATCGTCGCATATTTGGGTGACTGAAAGATGTTTTTTACCTCTGGAGTATAGCCCATGGCTGTGGCGAGTGCGATGAGGTTATTCAGCGAGATCAGCCCTTTCTGCTCAAAACGGGCAACATTGCTCATCGGCACCTTAGCCAGCCTAGCAATCTGCTCCCGTGTCACGTTCTTCTCGATGCGGCGGTGGCGGAAGTCCCTTGCCAGTTTCATGGCAATGTCGCCGGTCGTCTCCATTGTAAACGTGTCAAGAAATGATAATATATTGGCAGTATTACTATCTTCCATCATGCTATTGACTAAATATTATCAGTTGCAAAAATACAAATAATAGTTAAGTCAGTAACTATTATTACTGCTTTTTTGTCTTTTATGATTGGCCCAGGATTTGGTCCAGCTGGGGGTAGATGTCGGCTTCGCGCTCGTAAGGGTGGATGTGGAAGTAGGGGTTGCCGGTGAGCATGGCCGACAGTTGCGCCTTGCTACGGTCATAAAAGATGTGACAGGGGATGCCACGGGCCTCGGCATAGGCCAACTCGTAGCCCACGCCCAGCGAGGGGCAGGTACACTCGCCTATCAACAAATCGCTCTCGCGCAACCATGCCGTATCCTGGTCATAGATGCGGGCGTCACGGTCGCGGCCCTGCTCGGTAAGGCTCAAGTTGCTCTTGCCCACATGCTCGGTCAACACCACATCAGTGCGCTGGATGTAAGTAATGATGCGGTTGTACAGGGCAGCATCCACCCGCCCGCCACGAATCGAACCCGCAAAATAAATCTTCTTTGCCATCATTTATTGTCGTTAATGTGCCACGTTGATTGAGAAGAATCAAGGCCTTACAGCCTGATGAGTGCCACACCGGCAAGCATCAACAGGATGCCGACAACCTGTGGCCATGTGATGCGCTTGCGCGGTGCCCCCAGCCAGCCGTAATGTTCCATCAGTTGGCTCAATGCGAGCTGGCCAACCAGCAATGCCATGGTGAACACGCCAACACCGACATGGGCCACCAGCCAAGCGTTGCCAAACACGATGGTCGCGCCACACAGTCCACCAATCCACATCCACCACGGATACTCCCGACTGAAAGCCTTGCCAATCAATCGGACGCTCCCATTGAGCGTGCAGAAGAGCAGCAGCACCATCGTTGCCACAAAGAAAGCCACGGTCGTTGCCTGCATGGGATTGCCACCGTGAGCGACCACGACACTCGACAACTGGGCATAGACACCCGTGATGCTGGCCGACAAACAGCCCGACACGACAGCACACAACTGCCATAACAACTGTCGGGACCCTCTGCCCGCGCTTTCGCCCTGCCGTTGAGCTTTCAACTTGGGCAGCACGACGACGAGCGACACGCCAGCGATAAGCAATAAGGAGCCGATGACGCGCTTAAAGCCCATCGGCATCACATGGGCACCAAACCACCCGAAATGGTCAATCAGCAGGCTGAAAATCAATTGACTGAACATCGGAATAATAACAGCCTGCAAGGGACCGATTTCCTTAAACAGATGGATGGAAATGGTGATGGTCACCACAGCGACAAGTCCGGCGAACCAGCTCCACCAGGAAGCCTCGCTCAGCATCTCTCCCGTCGGGACGATGGGACTACCCGACACCAGCGACACCAGCAACAAAGCCAAGGTGGAAACCGAGAAGGAAACAAGCGTCGAGACATAGGCGGGTCCAACGACCTGACGCAAACGGGAATTGGCTGCAATCTGGAACGGGACCAGCAGACCCATCGCCAGAGTGATAATCAAGTAAAACATATCGTCATTCTTATTTAAGTTTCGCAAGTAGATAACTGGCGAAACCGGTGTCGTTATTTCTCGTACATTTCGAGGGGTTGGTTATCGGGATCATTGAAGAACACAAAGCGCTTACCTGTCGTCGCATCGGTCCTGATGGCCTCGTGAGCAACGCCCAAGCGGTCCAGTTCGGCAACCTGCTCCACAATGTCATCGACCTCAAAGGCCAGATGCCGCAGTCCCGCAGCCTCGGGATATTACAGGCGTTGCGGCGGCGCAGGAAACGAAAACAATTCGATGACATACTCGCCGTTCAACGTCAGTTTGGTCAGGTAAGACTGTTGCTCCTCGCGCCAATGCTCGGCAATGACCTGGCAACCGATGACTCGTGTATAGAAATCCAGGCTCCGCTTGTAATCGGAGCAAATCAATGCAATGTGATGCACTTTATTGAGTTGTAACATCATTCAATCGTTTTTTTCTTCCATACTTTAGTTTCGCAAGTAGATAATAACTTGCGAAACTGATTAGTCCATTAATCATTGAAGTGGTTTCATGAAATTTCATCAAGGGCGCCGGTTACCGAGTCGATGATGAAACCGCGCACGGTGATGTCACGGGGCATCAACGGATGGCTCTTGATGGTAGCGACGGTCTTGCGGACCGACTCGGGCGTATCCTTGAAGCCCTCCAGCCACTGGTCGAGGTCGATGCCACAGTGGCGGATGGTGTCGAGCGTCTCGTCGGTCACGCCACGCTGTAGCATCTCGTGATGGAAGTGGTCGTAACTCATGTGGCAGGCGCCGCAGTTGGAGTGGGCCACCACCATGATTTCCTGCACTCCCAGCTCATAGACGGCCACCACCAGACTACGCATGGCCGAGTCAAAGGGCGAGATCACCAGTCCACCAGCGTTCTTGATGACCTTGGCATCACCGTTTTTCAGTCCCAGGGCGGCAGGCAGCAGTTCGGTCAACCGCGTGTCCATGCAGGACAGCACAGCCAGCCGCTTGTTGGGATACTTGTCGGTCACATACTGCTCATAGCCCTTGCTGGCCACAAACCGCTTGTTGTGTTCAATAATTTGGTCTATCATAGGTCATTGGGCTCTAACGGCTGCGGGTGTCCAGTGCTTGAAGAAACTGATCACTTTATCCCTGTTATAACTCTTGTCCTGCTCCAGATAACCCGAGTCCTGGATGTGGATGATGTTGCCCTGCTCATCGAGCACGACCATCACTGGGAAGCCAAAACGTCCCGCATTGTTGAGACGCTTCATCAGGGCCTTGCCCACTTCACCCGCCTTGCGGGGATGATAGTTGACGTGGATATAGACAAAGTTCTGCTCAATGAGGCTGCTGATGGTGGAGTCGTTGGTGATAAAGTCGGCAAAGCGCAGGCACCAGGGGCACCAGTTACCGCCCACCTGGCAGATGACGAACTTGCCCTGTTCACGGGCCTGGGCCACAGCCTGGTCAATCTGCTCCAGCGGATTGATCTGCTCGTTATACACCTTCTTGGGCGCCGTTTGTTCCTGAGCGTTCACGGTGAACGTGAACAGTGCCACGGCAAGCACTACAATACTAAGTATCTTCTTCATAATAACAATTAATTTATAATCTTGACATGAATTTTGCCCGGTCAACAACAAATCGCAGGTGAGTGCCCTCACCCAGCAAGGTATCACCACAATGGGCTTCAACCTTGAACTCGATTTTCTTGCCCTCAACCCGGGTGACCGTTGCAGTCGCTGTGACCGTGTCACCCAGTTTGCTGGGCTTGAGGTGGGACGAGGAGATGTGCCCGCCCACGGTAGTACAGCCCTCGGGCAGATGATGGGCCACGGCAAGCATGGCAGCGTTCTCCATGAGCGCCATCATGGCCGGTGTGGCCAGCACGGGCATATCACCCGAACCCACTCTGATTGCCGTAACAGCCTCATCGACCGTCAACTGGCTGGTATGCGTTAATCCTTCTATCAGCATGATTCCATTTAGAATATAAAAAACTTACTTGGTTGTTGTTACTTCATTGACGAGGTAGATGATGCTCTGGTAAGGGATGCCGCCGTTGGTTTCCAGGCCCACCTCGCAGGTGCGGCTGTTGCTGTAGCCCATCTCGATGCGGTTCTCTTCCAGTTGGCTGCGCAACTTCCTCAGCGCCCAGCGGTTGACCTCGGGATGTGTCCAGCCGCGGTCACCGGCAAAGCCGCAACAGCCTACGCCCTCGGGCAGGAACACGTGGTTACTGCACAAGCGTGCCAGCGAGGTCATCTTGTCCACCAGACCCATTTCACGCGTCGAGCAGGTGAAGTGCAGGGCAATGTGGCGGTCGATGGGCGTGAAAGTGAGGCGGTCGCGCAAGTAATCCCAGATAAACTCCACAGGTTCATACAACCTCATGCGGGTGATACACTTGCGCAAGCGATGCAAGCACGGGCTCTGGTCGCACACCACGGGCCACTTGCCCTGCTCGCTGGCTTGCCACAAGGCCTCATCGAGTTCGGCGGTCTTGCGGTCGGCAATGTCGAGCATCCCCTTGGATTCCCAGATGGTGCCGCAGCACATCTTTTCCAGTCCCTCGGGGAAAATGACCTCATAGCCAGCCTTGCGGCACAGTTGCACCATCTCATCAACGAGGGTATTCTTGACAGGAGCGCCCTTGGCGAGGCCCATCGTCTGGTTGATGCACGAGGGGAAATAGACCACCTTGAGATGGCTATCTCCCACCCTGCCCGAGTCGGGTTGTCTGGTTTTACCAGGCATGGCGGGTGTCCACAGCGGCAGTCCCGCCTTGTGCATGGCACCAGCCACACCCCGCATCGCCGCAGTTCCCAGAATATTGTGTCCCAGTCGTGCCGTGTCGAGCACAAGGCGCAGACCGCCCTTGATGCCCGCAAAGTGGCGTGCTACCCAATCGCCGGTCTTGTAGCCCATGCTGCCTTGAGGCAACGCTTCCTGCCGCACGAGGTGGGTCAAGTCGGCCACATTGATGCCCATGGGGCAAGACGTGGAGCACAGGCCGTCTCCGGCACACGTCTGGTCTCCCTGATAATGATATTGCTTGACGAGGGTTGCCAAGCGCTCGGGATCATTGCCCGTTTCACGCAGATAGGATATTTCCCGCTGGATGACGATGCGCTGACGCGACGAGAGCGTGAGCCCGCAGGTCAAGCAATTCACCTCACAGAAACCGCACTCAATGCACTTGTTGGCCTTGCGGACGCCCTCGATGGCTTTGTTCACACTGGGTGATGCACTTGCCACGTCCAGGGCACGCATCTTTAATTCAGGCAACGGTTTGAAGTGCTTGATGAAGCACTCGGGGTCGTCGTTGAAGATGACGCCTGGATTGAGCAGATAGTGGGGGTCAAATATCTCCTTCAACTCCCGCATGGCCGCAAAAGCCTCCTTGCCCCACTCATACTCGACAAACGGCGCCATGTTGCGGCCCGTGCCATGCTCGGCCTTCAACGAGCCGTCATACTGCTCGACCACCAGGCGCGCCACGTCGCGCATCATGGCGGCATAGCGCTGCACCTCGCTCTCGTCACTGAAGAGCTGATTGATGATGAAGTGGTAATTACCCTCAAAGGCGTGACCGTAGATGCAGGCATCCCGGTAGCCGTGGTCGGCAATCAGTTGCTGTAATTTCACGGTGGCTTCGGGCAGGTCCTCGACGGCAAAGGCGACGTCCTCGATTAGGCACGACGTACCCACGGGACGCGCTCCACCCACACTGGGGAAGATGCCCGAGCGTATGGCCCAGTACTTGCCATACACGGCAGGATCGGCAGTAAACTCGACGGGGATATAGGTCTTGAACTGCGCCAGGCAAGCGGTAATCGTGTCGATGCGGTGTTGCAGGTCCTCGGGGGTGAGCGCCTTGGTCTCGGTGAGGATAGCTGTCAGGTTATGATAGTCACCAGGTTCAACGCCTTGAATCTTGCCCGCATCCACATCTTGCTTGTATTGTAGATACACCGGGTCATCGACCGAAGCCAGCGAGAGGTAGTCGAGCATTTCGGCACTCTTGACCATCAGGTTCTCCTCACTCATGGCGAGGTCCTCATCGCCCGATTTCAGCTTTTTGAGAGCCACCACTGCCTCGCAGCTCTCGCGCATGGTATAGAAGTAGAGCATCGCCGAGGCCTTGCAGGGATAGTCGTGCAGTGTGCGCATGGTCACCTGGCTGATAAAGGCCAGCGTGCCCTCGCTACCCACCACGCAGTGGGCAATGATGTCCATGGGGTCATCGTAGGCGACAAAAGGCCGCAGGTTCAAGCCCGTGACGTTCTTGATGCTGTATTTCTTGCGGATGCGGTCGGCCAGCGGCTGGTTGGCGCGGATGCGGTCACGCAGGGACTCAATCTTTGCAATGAAGTCGGGGTGAGTCCTCTTGAAATCCTCACGGCTCACCTCATCGCCCGTGTCGAGCACCGTGCCATCGGGCAACACCAAGCGCGCCGACAGCAACATGCGGTCGCTGTTGGCGTGGGTGCCACAGTTCATACCCGACGCATTGTTGGCGACAATGCCACCCACCATAGCCGAGCCGATGCTGGCAGGGTCGGGCGGGAACACACGTCCCAGCGGTTTCAAGAGCTGGTTTACACGAGCGCCCACGATGCCAGGCTGTAGGGTGATGCTCTCGCCATCGGGGGCAATACTGTAATCCTCCCAATTCTTTCCCGCCACAATCAAGATGCTGTCGCTCACACTCTGTCCCGACAACGATGTCCCAGCCGCACGGAAGGTGAACGGCAAACCATGCTTACTGGCCACCTTGACAATGAGCGACACTTCGCCCTCGTCCTTGGCACGAATGACCACCTGGGGGGTCAAGCGATAGAAACTCGCATCGGTGCCCCATGCCAGGGTCCGCAACTCATCGGTATAAATCCTATCCTGCGGCAGGATGCTTTTTATCTCGTTCAAGAACCTTATCATCATGGGTTAATAATACTTGACGGTGAAACTATTGGTTATGTTCAACTCCTCTCCCCAGTGATCACGATAGACAATGGGGATGCCATGGTAGGCCTCTGGAACCTGGAGCACATCCACCTTGCTCCAGCGGGGAGGTCCATAATCAAACGACTTACCCGACAACAGCAAGATGTTGTCAGCATAGTCGTACTCATAGAAGCCGCCCCCCAGGCACTGCTCATGAGGCATCAACAGGTCGCGGTGCAACGTGACCATGCCCAGGCGCAGGTGCCCGCCACTGGTGATGATGAATTTAGGGTGTTCCATAACGGCAAAGTTAATACAATTATCAATAGCAGACAACGCCTGTGGGGAATAATCTCCACAAGCGCTGTCGAATTATAGTTTTCCAGCTGGCCGTGGCGTGAGCCACGGCACAGGTTCACACTGAGGCTGAAGCTCAGTATTACCAGCTACCAGCAAGCAGGTAGTCGATCAGAACTGTCACATCGCTGATGCTTACGCTACCATCCTGGTCGGTATCGGCGCCGCTGAGGTTGACACCCGAGGCATTACCACTCAACAGGTAGTCGATCAGAACCGTCACGTCGCTGATGCTTACAGAGCCGTCACCATCCACGTCACCACGGGTAAAGGTGGGTTTGCTGATGACAACTTCGATGTTCTTGGCCACGCTGCTACCGTAGATCACGGTACCATTGTTGAAGTAGGCACCAGCGGGCGAGGTGATGGCCAGGCCGTCGTTCATCGTGGTCGGGAGTTGATAATAACTGCCTCCGGTAATGCCGTTGGCCGTCAGCTTGGTATTGGCTCCGCTGATGATCAATCGGGACGTAGATGAGTAACCATAGATGCCATAAATCTTACCTATGAATTTCACTTTCACTCCACCGTTGACGGTCAAGGTTTTACCGGTATTTACCAAGCAGCCTGAGGTTACAGCGCTGCCGGCATTGAGTGTTCCCGTGCCCGTAATTGTGGTGTTCTGCATGATTTGAAGCGCAATATGGTTATTGGTAGTGGCCGTGACATTGTTGGTGCCGATGACCTTGATGGTCAATCCGGAGATCTTGCAATTGATTGGCACAGCGTCGGCGGTGGTAATCGTCGCTCCACTGAGCGTCAACGTATTGGTCGTCGGGCTGTAGGACACAGTCGTGCCGCTCACGCCGTTGATGACCTTCAGGTTGCTGCAGTTCTCACTCGTTACCTGTGTACCGTTGATCCACAGGTTATAGGTCGTGATGTCGCTGTTGATATAGATGTTACTGTAACTGCTGGTCGTCTGCACGTAGGCCCCTCCGCTATAGACAGTGGCCGATGAGTTCACGCGGTTGAACATGTCGGTACCGTCAAAGGTGTAGTAGTACGGGCCGCTGCTCGAGTAGGTGAGCGTCTGGCTGTATGCATTGGTGACGCCTTTCAGGTAGTTGGTCGATGGTGAGACATAACTATAGCTTGACACGGCATCGTTGCGGCGGAAGCGGTAAACCGTGCCCACGGTACCCTTCATCAACATGCCTTCACCACCCTTGATGCCCTGGCTGTTGCTCAGCTGGGTCTTGCCCAGCGAGTAGTTGCCCGAGTTAAACGAGGACGCGTAATAGAAAGTGCCGGTAGAGGGCAGCAGGATGTTGTCGCTCACGGGCACCGAGATGGCTGACCACTCGGTGGTGGGCTTGACGTAGGGCAGCAAGCGACGGTTGGCCGCGGTATTGGCCAGCCACGGACACTGCTGTGCAATAGAATACATGCGATTGAGCGGCACATAGAGGATGCTCGTTTGCGTAGTACTGAACATATAGGTGCCAATCGAGGTCGTGCTGCTGCTGCGGTTCAGGAATACAGAAGGCAATTTGGTGCAGCCATAGAACGCATAACTGCCAATCTGGGAAACGCTTTCGGGCACATTAACCTCTTGGTTGAGGAGCGTCAGACCGCGGAAGGCGTGGGCACCGATGCGCGTCAACGAGGTTGCGTCATCCAAGTATATGTGGGTCGCAGCCGTGTGCTTGACAAATGCCGAGTCGCCAATCTCCACCATAGTGTATTTGACGCCGGTGTTGTGGTCGGTTTCAGTATTGGAGAGAAGAATGACGTTGGTGGAGTTGCCCTTGCAATAGACATATTTTGCACTCTTGAGCGTGGAGTTGACAACGGTCATGCGGTAGCTGGTCCCGACAAAGTTGTTATCATAGGTGAAGTCAAATGCGCCGGGGCCGACGTCGTTATTCTCGTTCCATGCGGCAGCGATACCCGGGTCGTTGCGGTACTGCTGTACCTGTCCCACGGGGACATACAGCTTGTGGCCGCTCCAGTCATATGCGTTGCTGGCGTTCAGGTCCATGCGGCGGCGCCAGTTGTTCTTGACCGAGGTGAACACGCCGTAGGGGCAGTTCAGGTAAATCCCTTCGAGATGTCGGGCACAGGAGAACGCATCAGAGTCAATCGTCGTGACCGAACTGGGGATGACCACATAGTTAGAGCCGCCAATCTCGGGAATAGCCGCTCCGTTATCAACTCTGAACTGGTCGCTCACAAAGGCGTATGCCCCGATGGTCTTCACGCCGTAGGGCAGCACGATGTATCGCGCATTCACGCCAGCCAAGCCTTGAAAAGGGATATTGGTGATGCTGTTGGAGATCTTAATCGTGTCGAGCTTTGTGGCTCCAGCCACAAAGCGGCTACCGATATAATTCACCGTGTTGGGCATAATCAATTGGCCGATATACGTCCCGCGCAAGGCTTCTTGGCCGATGCGCTCCAGACGGGTTCCCAACTTGATGGTTGAGAACGTGCTACCCGAGAAGCATGAGTCGCCAAACTCAACCGGGTTGGGGATATAGCAACTGCCGTAATTGCTAGCAGTCAATCCAGCGAATGCAAGAGCACCGATTTTCTTGACGGCTGCACCGCCAGTGATGCTAGTGATGCGTGGGTCGTTGCGGCACACCTCGCGATCCACCTCGGTCACCATGTAGGTCTTGCCGCGCAGGCTCATCGTGACGGGGATGTTGATGGTGCCCTGGAAGCCACCCTCGACAGCGGTCTCGCAATAAGTCAGGCTCATCTGGCCGTTAAATGTACCGCTTTGCGCCACGGGGTCGCTATAGGTAGCGGCACTGGTGACAGTGTAGCCCATATAGTAGTCGAGCGCAGATCCGTTGTTGATGGTCACCAGGTGGTCGTAGCAACCCTCAACGATGCCGCCCGTGAAGGCCGTGGACCAGGGCGAGGTGCTGCTGTACGTGCCCCTGCTCTGGCGGGGAACATGCAGCACGCAACCGCTCTTGATGTTGTAGAAGGCGGTGCTGCTCGTCAACGCACTGGGAATGGTCTTCCGGTTGAAGTAAAAGTTCTTGAGGGCTGTCATGTACTGGAACGCGTTCCAGTCGAATGTGCTCGCCGAACTGGGAATTTTCAGTGTCTCCAACTTTGTCATCCCGCTGAAGGCCTCGGCACCGATGCGTGTCACGCCATAGGGAATTACCAGCCATGAAGTCACGGTGTTACCCTTGAAGGCATAGCCGTTGATTTTGGTCATCGACGCATGGCACTGTTCGAAGAAATAGAAGGCATTACGTCCCGAGGGATACTGGTACAGCGTCGTGTAGTCCTTGCTGTAGAGCGAGTAGTTGTAGGCGGCAAAGGTCGAGCTCTCGCTGCTCACGGTGAACTGGGTCAGGTTGGGACAACTGTTGAACGGGCCGCCCTCATAGAGGGTTAATCCCTTGGGGATGTAAACGCTCGTCACAGCGGTGCCCTTGAAACAGTCCTTGCCTAACTGCTGAACGCAGTAATTGTTCTCGTTGCTGCCATAGAGCCGCACAGTTGACAGATTGGTACAGCCGTTAAAGGCAAAGTGGTCAACCCGCTGGGCACTCAAGATGACCTTGGTCAGGCTTTTGCAATTCTCGAACGCACACACGCCGATGCGCTTGAACGTGCTGGTCGGGGCATTGGTGAGATCCAGCACCTTGATCGATTGCGTTCCTTGGAAGGCATAGTCGGCAATCTCGGTGGGTTCGTAGCGGTCCCAGTTGGTGTCGGTCAAGTCGGTGTTGTAGGGCACCTCGAGCGTGGCCGTGGTGTTCTGGCTGTTAGGGGTGGCATAAATGATCTTGCACTCGCCGCCACGTTGTCTCACGGGGCTCCACGCTTTGGTCACGATGGCATAGACCGTGCAGCGGTAATTGGGTGAAGAGCTGCCCATGTTGGTGGCAATGTCATAGGCCGTGGGCTCATTCTTGGCCACACTGAACAGGCTGGTGATGGTCGAGTTGGCTCGGGCGGCATCTAAGCCAGCCTTGGTGCCTTCCCACCACGAGCGTGTGCCCGAAATCGTGCCTAGGCCATTGAAGGTGTAAGTGGTAAACGTGGGCATCGTCTCGGCGGCGCAGTTAATCAGCGTGATCGGGCAATTATAGAATACTGAATTGCCCAGCGACTTGATCGTGCTGGGAAGCGAGACAATCGCCAGTTTGTTGCAGTTGTAGAACGCGTAATTCTCGATGGTCTCAACGCCCGGGCCGATGCGCACCTCGGTGATGGTCTGGTTGTTCTCAAACGCGTCGGCTTTGATTGTCTGCACCTTGCAGTACTTCTGGGTGCTGGCATTGAATGTATAGCCAGTGATCTTAAGGTAGGTCTTGCCGGTTCCGGCACTCGATAAGCCCTGCAGGTTGCAGGTCGTGTCGTTCACAATCTCATAGATGAAGTCACCCTGAGTGAACGTCGCGGCATGGATGACAACGGCCATCAACGCCAGCATGAATGTGAGTAGAATCTTTTTCATAATCGTATTTTTTATAAGGTTAATAAATAAATTCGGAATGTTTATCGCAAAGTTACTATTATCTGGAGGCAAATCAATGAACATTTTTGACCAAAAACTTAACATTTTCGGTCAAAATGGGTGAAAATGCCACTTTTTTTCAACCATCTACCGATTTTTACCATGCGTGAGTGATAGTGTCGCCCCGATGGGGCTAAATATTGGGGGTGCCGACATGATGCAGGGGTTCCGTTCGGCTTCGCCTCACTGCACCACCTGCCTATGCCCTGACCAGTCCTAACGGACTTCTCGACAACGAGAACACAGTCAGTAGAGAGCCCCAGCGGGCTTCTCGACAGCGAAAACATAGGCAGTAGAGAGCCATAACGGGCTTCTTGACGGCGAGGACACACGCAGTAGAGAGCCCCAGCGGGGCGACCAGGTCATAGGCAGGGGTGGAGCGTAGCGGAACCCCTGTACACAGCAGACATTTTAAATCACAATTAGCCCCATCGGGGCGACAGACTGTTTCATCACCCATGAAAATAATAATTCATCTGGAGATTATTTGTACCTTTGCAAGTCAATGAAACCAATAACGCTCTCTATTTGGGCAACACAACTACGCTAGCTATATGGCAAATACGTTCGTCAAAAATGATATACACATCATTTTCCACACCAAGGCCCAAACCACCGACATTGTGGACAATGATCTCGCACGACTTTTCCAATATATCGGTGGAATCGTCAAGGGGATGGGATCAACACTCATAGAAGTTGGCGGAATGCCAGACCACGTTCATCTCCTGTGCTCATTACCTAAGACCATGGCTATTGCCGACTTTGTGAGAACAATCAAAACAGAGAGTAGCCGATGGATTAAAACCCTCAATCCTCACTATTATGGAGCATTTGCATGGCAAGAGGGATATGCAGCCTATTCGGTGAGCACATCAGTATTACCAAAGGTGATTCAATACATTCGCAATCAACAAGAACATCACAAGGTGAGAACATTTATGGATGAGTACAAAGCGTTTCTCAAAGCCAACGGCATTGATTTTGATGAACGCTATTTGTAGCAGTGTCGCCCCGATGGGGCTAAATATTGGGGGGTGCCGACACGATGCAGGGGTTCCGTTCGGCTTCGCCTCACTGCACCACCTGCCTATGACCTGACCAGTCCTAACGGACTTCTCGACAGCGTGAACACACGCAGTAGAGAGTCCTAACGGGGCGACCAGGTCATAGGCAGGTGTGAAGCGCAGCGGGGATTACCAGTGGCCAGAGAGGAGGTAGTCGATCAGAGCCGTCACGTCGCTGATGTTGACGCTGCCGTCGCTGTTGCAATCGGCGCCGCCGAGGTTGATGCCCGAGACGGTGCCGCTGAGCAGGTAGTCGATCAGGGCCGTCACGTCGCTGATGTTGACACTGCCATCGCCATTCACGTCGCCACGGGTGGCAGCGGGCTTCTTGATGCGTACCACCTGGTTATAGACCGTAGAGCCATCGCTATTGACCACGGTGCCAGCACTGTTGAAGTAGGCTCCGGCGGGTTCGGTGATGGCCAGGCCATCGTTCAGCGTGGGCTTCATTTGGATGATAGAAGCGTCGCTGACACCTAGGGCAACCAGCTCGGTCGCAGCTCCGCTCATCACCAGTTTACTCGTGGTTCCACCACCAAAGATGCCGTAGGTCTGTCCCGAGAAATCAACTTTAGCTCCGCCGCCGACGGTCAACGTCTTACCGTTGGCCAAGTAGCAAGCAGTGCCTGCGGCGCTGACAAAATGCACTTCTCCTGTGCCCGTGATCGCGGTTGACTCGTGGGCCACGAGTGACACACGGATTTCTGATGAAGTCCGGAGAGTATTGTTCCCTGTGATAATGATCTTCAAGTTCTCGATCCTATTGATGATGTTGTCTGCCGAGGTCGTTGATGAGGAGGAGGTGATGGTGGCGTTATTGAGGGTGAGTGTCTTGGTAGAGGGGTTGTAGGACACGGTTCCGCTCACGCCATCAATAAACGACAGGTTGCTCCAGTTCACGCTATTGACCTGTACACCATTGATCCACAGGTCGTAGTGCGTGGAACCGTCCTCGATATAGACGTTGGCCAACGATGATAATGAGCCGGCATCGCTGGCAGTCAGTTGCACATAAGCCGAGCCGCTGTTGACTGTCTGTGACGAGTTTACGCGGGCAAACCTGTCGGAGCCGTTGAAGGTATAGTACCATGGTCCCGAGGAGGTATAGGAGAGCGTCTGGCTGGCACCCGTCACACCCTTGAGGTAGTTGGTGTTAGGGGTATAAGCGACGTAGGTTGACACTTCGCTCTTGCGCCTGAAGCGATAGATTGTGCCCACAGTGCCCTTGAGCAACATGCCGGCATAACCATCGATGCCCACGTCATTGTATAGTTTATCCAAGACCAGTGAACGGGTCGCCAAGTCATACCCCTTAGCAATATAGAACTCGCCGGTAGCGGGCAGCAGCACATCGTCATCGACAGGCACCGAAATGGGTGTCCACAGGGTTGTGGGCTTCACCCAGGGCAAGAGTTTCTTGGATGCGACTGCTGGTGACGTGGAATAGTTGCTCTTCATCTTGCTGTAGAAATCGTAGAATTGGTTGATGGGCACGTAGCAAACGAAGTCCTCAGCGCTGGTGGGATAGAAATTCATGCCAAATGTGGTAGCTTCGGTCCTGTTGATGAATATGCTCTGCAGGCCGGTGCATTGGCTGAATGCCGCTGCGCCGATATTGGCTACCGACGCGGGCAATGATATCTCTCCGGTCAATGCACTGCACAAGGAAAAAGCGCCGGTGCCAATGCTCTCAAGCCGGTTGCCCATCTGGAACGAAGTCATTTTTTTGCAGCCCTCAAAGGCATCTTCACCGATAGACACCAGGTTGGGGAGGTTTACTGTCGTTAATCCCTCACAATACGAGAACGCCTCCTTGTCGATTGTTTTCACGTATTCACCACCCCTGATCGTATTCAGGTTGGGAAAGATATGGAATGCTCGATAATCAATCTCGGTAATCGCGAAGTTACAATAATTGTCGTAGTAATACCGCATGGGAATATCGATCGTTCCGCCGGTGAGGTCCGACATCTCTCCAAGGACGACTTTTGCTTGACCATTTGTCGTGATGCTGCTGGCCGCCGGGTCGGAATATGCGCCCACACTGGTCACTGTATAGTACAGAGTTTTGGTGCCAGTTTCGTCAGGATCCGACAGGTCATAGGCTTTGCCGTCGATGCCACCGGTGAAAGCGCTGGACCAGGTTGTGTTGTTGGAATAGGCAACTTTGCTATTGTAACTGTTGGGAACACTCAACACGCACCCGCTTTTCAGGCCTGTGAATGACAGTCCTGCGGTGGGGGTGGCTAGGTTGTAGTAGAGATGTTCAAGATTGTTCATATAGCAGAACGCATAGGTACCGACCGACGTTACTGAACTGGGAATGAGCAAGCTTGTGATATTAGCCTGATAGAACGCATAATCGCCGATCGTCTGGACACCATAGGGAATCTTGAGCATCGGGGTCGGGGTCGCGGTGCAGCTGGCAAAGCACCAGGGCTTGATGGTCCTGGTTGTGCCGTAGAAGCCGCCGTTGCCCACCCTGGTGTTGGCAGCGCCCACCTGATAGATAGTCGCATAGTCCTCACTGCACAGCCAGCCGGCAAAGGTCTCAAAGAGCGTGTTGTTGGCGCTCACACCGAAGTTCTCCAGGTTGCTGCACAGGGCAAAGGCACCGTCGCCATAGGTCGTCAACGACTGCGGGATGTATTGATAGGAGACAGCCGTGTGGGCAAAGCAGCGCTCGCCCAGCCGCTGCGTGCCATAGCTCTCGTTGTTCTTGAGGTAGAGGTTGACGGTGGCCAGGCTGGTGCAATAGTTGAAGGCAAAGTTGCCGATTTCCTCGGCCGAGATATTGACCTCGGTCAAGGCCTGGCAGTTGAAGAAGGCATAAGCGCCCACCTTCTTGAGACGGAAGTAAGAGCCCAGGTCGCTGCGGCCAATCGTTTTCAAGGTCGTGTGGCCATAGGCAGCATAGGGGGCAATCTCGTTCCAGAGGCAGAAGATGTAGGAGCCGCCGCCATAGGTGCTGTTGGTATAGTCATGGGCCGAGGAGGACATGGGCAGATAGGTCACCCCCGACTCGATGCCCACCAGCGTGACATTGACGTTGTTGCTCGTGGTCGCGGGACTGGTGATGACATAGCACAGGCCGTTCTCGACAAAGTCGTTGGCCTTGGTGCCACTATAGGAAATCGTGCTGTTGTTGTCGGCTGCCGTCCATGCAGCAACGGCGTTATAGGCATTGGTGTTAGTCTGTATCGCCGTGAAGATGTCGCACACCTTCATGCCCGAGAGGGCATAGGACGACAGCGTGGGCGGCGTCGGAGCCGCAACGCCCATCTGGGTCATCGACGAGCAGCCCTGGAAGGCGTAGTTGTAGATGTTCTTCATCGTGCTGGGCAGGAACACATACTTCAGGCCTGTGCAACCCGCAAAGGCGTAAGGGGAGATTTCCTCCACGCCCCAGCCCAGGCGCACGCGCTGCAGCGTGGTCACGTTCTTGAAAGCATCGTTGCCGATCGAGGTCACACGATACTCCTTGCCGTTGTAGGTTACCCGGCCAGGGATGGTGATGTCGGTCAAGCCGTCATAGCCGCCATAATTGGGGTGCTCGCACACCCAGCAGGTGCCGTCGTCGGCCTGATAGTCGGGCTGATAATAGAGATTGCCCACTTTGAAAGCGGCACTGGCATACATCGCTACCAGCGCAAACGATAGCGTGAGTAAAATCTTTTTCATAATCGTATCATTTATAAGGTTAATAATTTGTTTGATTTTTGCAAAGGCAAAGTTACAGTAAAATCGACAATATGCAATGAACATTTTTGACCAAAAACTTAACATTTTCGGTCAAAATGGGCAAAAATGCGGTTTTTTCAACAGGCGACCGGTTCTTACCATGCGTGAGTAGCAGTGTCGCCCCGATGGGGCTAAATATTGGAGGATGTCGATATGATGCAGGGGTGGAGCGTAGCGGAACCCCTGTACACAGCAGTCATTCTAATCACAAATAGCCCCATCGGGGCGACAGGGTTCAGGCGCGGGTGCGGTACTGGGTGGGGGTCAGGCCCAGCACGCGCTTGAAGGTGCGGGTGAAGCTGCCGGGCTCGGCAAAGCCGCATTGCATCGCCACGTCGGCAATCTGGAGGTCACTGTCGAGCAGGCTGCACGCGCGCTGCATCTGTATGGCCTGGATATAGGACTTGGGAGAAACACCTGTGGCATCCTGCAAGCGGCGGCGCAGGGTGGAAACGCTGATCGAGAAGTGGGTTGCCATCTCTTCCAGGCCAAAGTCTCCACTCTCCAGGTGGGTGTTGACAAAGTCGATGACTCGCTTGAGAAATTCATTCTCGGTCACGCCCACGATGGTCTCAGGGATTTCATCGCTGTCGGTCAAGGTGGGCTCTGCCTCAATGACAACTTTGGACTGGTTGCTCGACAAGGCTTGCTGTGCGGCGGCACTCTCGGCCTTCAAGCGCTCAATCTCACCCATCAGCTTGCTTACTTGCTGCTGCTGACGGCGACGTTGCAGCCTGATGACCCACCACGCGGCGGCGGCAAGCAGCAACAGCAGGGCGACGGCGATCAAGCGGTCACGCGTGCGAGCACTGCGCACACGCTCGTTCTCGAGCGTCAACTGGTCGTTGCCAAACTCGGCATTCATGCGTGCCAGGGCCTCGGCAGACTCGCTGGTATAGAGCGAATCCTTGAGATAGTTGAAGCGGTTCAACTCGCTGCGGGCACTGTCAGGGTTGCTCTCCCACAGGCTCAGGCACAGTCCGCGACGGGAATACACCTCGTTGACGGGGTCACCCATCTTGACAAACAAGTCGCACGCCTCGCGATAGTAGGGATAGGCTTCGTCGTTGCGCTTCTGCCATATCAGGCAGGTGCCCAGGTGATTGCTGGCGATGGCCAGCGAGTGCATGTCGCCATGCTCACGCATCACGGGAATGGCCTGGCGCAGGGCCTGCTCGGCCTCCTGATAGCGCTTGAGTCCCATGAGAGCCGATGCCTTCTGGTCCAGACGATAGGCGGCAGGCAGGGCACGTCCCAGCTGCTGCTCCAATTGATATGCTTGCTCGGCATAGTCGAGAGCCTTTTCTTCCTGAGTGAGAGAATGATACACCTCGGATGCCGTACCCAGCAAGACGGCCTTGCGGGCAGGATTGTTGGCTAGGTCGGCATGTTGGATGGCCTGAACAATGAGTTTCTCGGCCTCGTCGGCCTGGTGGCCAGCCATGTAGATGCCAGCCAGGGTGTTCATGCTCGACGAGATGCGGTCGTGGTCGCCACTGTCCATGTCGATGACCAGGCATTGCTTGGCATAGGTCGCCGCGTTCTTGAAGTCACCCAGGCGGACATAGACACAGCCCAGCAGGTTGAGGCAATCGGCTTTGCTCTCGCTGGGGCCGTGGTACAACTTGATGGCCTTCAAGCCGTAATCCTTACTCTTGTTATAATCCTGCTGGTCATAGTACCACTCAGTAGCCCAGTACCACACCTGCTGGCGCACCGAGTCGGCGGGCACACTGGGAGAGAAGTGTATTTTCCCCTCGGTAAACTCTTCTTGATCGAGCAGGGCAAAGAAGCGGTTGGCGGCATCGACCGACTGCACACGGTTATACGCATCGAGGGCCTTCTCCACAGCATGTTGTTGAGCCATCGAAGTGAAAGAACATATCGCCATCAAGATGGCAAAGCAGCATATATTTTTAGTCATAAACATTATAAATTACAGTACATCATGACGACGGCCATTCTACCAGGCTCCCGTCAGGAGATAGTCAATTAGCGCCGTCACATCGGTGATGTCGGGAGAACCATCCTGGTCACAGTCGATGGCATCCATGTCAACACCAGTTGCAGTGTCTGAAATCAGACAGTCAATAAGGATGGTCAAATCATCGATCGATACCGTGCCGTCGCCATTCACGTCGCCACGCAGGCGGGCGTTGGGATCAAAGCCCAGCTGGCTGTCCATCCACTCGATGCGGTCATGGAGCCAGCCCTTGAGGTAATCCACCTCGTCGGCAAAGTCGGTGGCCACATAGTAGTTGGGCCAGACATATTCTCCCCAGCGCGGCCAGGCTTGACTGTTGCGCCGTTCAGCGCCATTGACGGTGAGCACGTGGGCCAGCGAGTCCACGACCGCCATCACGCGGTCTTCCCGCAGGTTACTGCGTCGATACTGAGCCCAACGGTCTTTCAGGGCAGCGGTGTACTCAGGGTCGGTATTGAGTTTATACCACCAGAAGGGGATCAGCTGGGGATCATTGGCGCTGTTCATGATGTTATTGTTCTTATACATCCAGGTATCGGTGCGCCAGCCCTGATAATAATCGGAGTTGCCATAGGCCAGGTTCATGTCCCACACCACCATCTTGAAACGCGCGTCCTCGCTGTCACGGCGCTTGAAGAACTTTCCGCTCAGGCGGTAAGCGTCCACGTTGTGGGCCAGTTCCTCGGCAATCTGGTAGTCGATGAAATTCTGCATGTCCAGGTATTCCCGATAATTGGCAGTACCCATGGGCCTGTAATTCCACAGGGCGGTCTCCATCTGGTCGATGCGACCCGTGATGTATGACACCTGCTCCTCGGTCAGTTCCTCGTAGTCGGGCGACTTGTACTGGAAATTGATGTACTGGTTCAAGTAACGGGTTCCTGTGGCACTCACGGGATGGAACTTGGAGGTGTAAACCACCTCGTTCTCGGTGCGGTTCACCTCCATGATGTAACCGCCAGTGAGCTCATCACCCTCCACTCCCGGGTCGGGAAGATTGATGCGGTGCTTGCCCTTAGAAACGACCTCGGTGAGAACAAACACGCCATAGTAGATGCCGTCGAGGAAGAGTTCGCAGTAACGTCCCTGGGGCGTGTATTCCATCCATGGGCGAGAGATTTCAAAGGCCAGCAGGTCGCGCATCATGCTCTTGTCGGCATAGGGGGCCAGCAACGCCCAGTTATTATCCTTGCCCATGCCCAGGATATTGACTTTCTGCTTGGTGCCGCCCTCCTCCAGCGGCTTGTCAAGCGGGCGGAAAGAATAAGGCTTCTTGTCACTGGAATTAAATGACGAGCTGCCGCGGTAACGCAGGGCCACATAGCCCTCGTAGTTGATGGTCTGCCCTGGGTGTCCCACTGTGTCGGCATAGTTGAGCTGTCCATCACCATTGTGGATAATCTTCATGCGCGCCGTGATGCGCTCATAACGGTCAATATACTCACCGTCCACATCCAGCCACACAATGGGCAGATTGGTTGATGTCAGTTTAACATTTTCATTGTCAGGAGGATAGTTATCCCACCACGACCAAGCGTGCGCGGTTCCAGTCAAGGTAAGCAACGTAATTGCAAGCAACAAAAGTCGTTTCATTGAGTCGTTAATCATTATATCTTGAATAGTAGTCACTGCAAAGTTACAACATTTTTACCACATTACACACCAGTTTCATTACTATGCCAGCCCATCCATTTATTTTTTTCATTAAGATGGCGAGTCGTGGGAAAGGTTGTTGCGGGGGTGGTATTGGAGGATTTCGTCACGCAGGCGGGAGCGGTCGATGTGGACATAGATCTCGGTGGTGGTGATGCTCTCGTGGCCCAGCATCTGCTGGATGGCACGCAGGTTGGCCCCGCCTTCCAGCAAGTGGGTGGCAAAGCTGTGACGCAGGGTGTGGGGGCTGATGACCTTGCGGATGCCGGCGAGTTCACACAGCTGCTTGATGATGTGGAAGATCATCTGGCGCGTGAGCATGGCACCACGACGGTTGAGGAAGAGGATGTCCTCACTACCCTTCTTGGCGACTTGATGAGAGCGGGTCTGCTCCAGGTAAAGGTTGATTTGCTCGATGGCAACGGGCGAAATAGGCACTAGACGCTGCTTATTGCCCTTGCCCTGAATGACCACATAACGTTCCTCGACATAAAGTTGCGAGAGCTTCAAGGTGATCAATTCGCTCACGCGCAGTCCACAACCATAGAGTGTCTCGACAATGGCACGGTTGCGCTGTCCCTCGGCCTTGGACATATCGATGGCCGCAATCATGGCATCAATTTCGTCGACGGTGAGCACCTCGGGCAAGTGGCGTCCTATCTTGGGTGTGAGGAGCAATTCGGTTGGGTCATTATCCATATATCCCTCCTGCCGCAGGAACTTGTAGAAACTCTTTACACCGCTGATGATGCGAGCCTGAGACCGTGGTTGGATGCCCACGTCCTGCAAGGTGCACACAAAACGCTCCAAGTCATCGGTAGTGGCCCTCTCCAGCCCCACTCCCGCGTCGGCAAGGTAGGCAGTAAGTTTTCCCACATCGTCACCATAGGCCACCGCAGTGTTGGCACTCATGCCTTTCTCCAGTGTCAAGTAACCCACGTAACGCTTCTTCACTTCGGCTATGTCGGTGATGTCCCTCATTGCTGTGGTTCCATAATGCCGTGAATGGTGTCGGTCAAGTCGCGGTCGAAATTGTCGCAGCCATAAATCGTTACCCGATCGCCATCAAATGCCATCTTCAGACGCCTATTGTCCCCACCACCAAGCCAGTCAAGCCTGAAAGTCAATGTATCGCCCTGCCAGGCATAGGCAGCCGCACTCGTGAAAGGCCCTTTCACATTCACCAACTGCTGTACCGCCTCGGCAAGATAGAGCGGACGGTCATCACTTGTGGTCAAACGCCACTGCCCACAAGCAGCCAGGGCACGCAACGCCCCCCGATTGTCGGTCATCGTGAACAAGCGGTCATCACCACTGCGTCTCAGCTCAATGGTCTTGATTTCCAATCGGTTTTCCTCTAGCAATAGCCGGCTGTCAAACAACCTGTTTTCCAGCTCATGGGAAGAGCGGCCTTGAGGCGGCATGATAGTAAACGAAGGCATCACGGATGGAGCCGGCGGCACATCACCACCCAGCAACGGCGCAACAAGATCATCATAGAACGCGTCCAGTTCGGTGCCATAGTCGATGGCACGGCCATTGATGACAATGACCATGTCGCACTTGGGCATCACATAAATGAGCTGGCCACCATAGCCAGCGGCAAAGAAAGCGTTGCCCCAGGGCTTGAGAACCGATTTGGTCTGGAAGCCATATCCCCTGAAATAATTGGAGCTGTCATAGCCCGTAAACAAGGCACGCAAGTAGTGCCATGCACGCCTCAACCCGCTGACGATCCTATCCCACAGCGAATTGTACTCGACATGGTTTTTAGAGGTCTCCTTGTAGCGTTGCGTCATGTCATGGATCCATCGCTTGCTCACCAGCTGCTGACCATTCCACACACCGTCTTGCAGCATGAGTTGGCCCAGCTTAGCCTGGCTCTCGGTCTGAATGCGCAATCCCCATCCTCCCAGTTCAACGCCATCGGGGCTCAGTTCCCAATCAACATCGATGATGTGCAACGGTTCAAAGATGCGCTCCCTCAAGTACTCCAGCAGGGACTTTCCCGTGACACGGCACACTATCATCGACAGCGCATAGCTAGCCATGGAGTCATAGCTGAACTCCTGGCCCACAGCATGGAAATCACCCTTGAACCAAGTGGTGAGCCAGTCGGTATCATTTTTAAAGATACCCGTATCCTCCTTGCGTCCCGATGACATCATGAGCATGTGCCGCACGGTGAGGCTATCCAGTGCTGGCGAGAGCGTTGCAGGCATCTTGTCTCGCAGATACCGTGACACCTTGTCATCGACCGACAACAGGCCATCATCGACAGCGAGCCCCACAGCAAGCCCTAGCACCGTCTTGCTGGCACTGTAGAGTAAATGCTTGTGGACGGCCTGATAGGGCGAGGCATGCACCTCGCTGATCACCTTGCCGTGACGCAGAATCATCAAGTGATGCACGTCGATCTCGGGATTGGAGTCCAGGGAATGATACAATCTACTGATGAGCGCAGGGTTGACACCTTCCTGCTCGGGCGTGGAACGCGGCAAGTCACCCACCTGAGCCACCCCCATCAGGCAAGAGTTGAGCCATAAAACGATGGCTAATAGCCGGTATCTTATCTTCATTATCTATGTTACATTCTAATGCCACTGAAATGGACGGTCTCGGGCTTGGAGCTGGGGAAGTTGTCACACATGGTCACCTCGTTTTTCTCGAAGTCGAAGGTGAAAGTCGTGCCACTGATCCAGTTCACGTAGTGGATCCGCACCACGAGCGTCGTGGGCGATGTCCAGGCATGGGCCGCCGCGGCCACAAAGTCATGCTTGAGGTCTCGCATACGGTTCACTGCATTGATGGAATAAGGCGGAAAACCCGTCATCGGGGAATAACGCCACTGGCCATAACCACAGCTCAAGAGGTCTTGAGTGCCATCGTTATAGGTAATTATCAATGAGCCGTCAAAGGTGATGGTCAAATTCTTGTAGCCATGCTGGTTAACATCCAGTTGCATGACCATGCCAGCGATCTGCTTTCCCTTGTTGCTCTGTTGCTTGCCCTGGGGTAACGGCAATGCTGCGGTAGCGCACAATTGATTCAAGCGTGCCTGTAGTTTCTTCTCGGGTCGCAGGGGTGCATCACTCTTGATGCCCGGCATCAACTGGTTCCAGATGCAGGCCAGCTCGGGATGGCCGTTGGGAATCATGCCCAGGATGACCACCACAAGTTGCTCCTCGGGAACGACGACCGAGTACTGGCCGAAGGCGCCATCGGCACGGATGGCTCCGGGCCACTTGCAGCGCCAGATCTGGTAGCCGTAGCCCTGGTTGCCATCGGTGGGCGCATCGGTCTCTTTCCTGTCCTTATAGTAGATGAGCGGCGAGCAAGCCTCTTCAAGATAGGCTTCGCTCACGAGCTGCCGGCCTTCCCACTGGCCCTTGTTCATGAGCAGCAGGCCCAACTTGGCCATCGTCTCGGCCTGGACTCGCAACCCCCAGCCGCCCGTGTTGATGCCATCGGGGCTCATTTCCCAATCGACTTGGGTGATGTGCATGGGTCCGAACAGTTTCTGGTTCAAGTAATCGAGCAGGGTGCGCCCTGTCACGCGCTGCACGATGGCGCTGAGCATGAAGGTGCACATCGAGTCATACTGGAAGTGTGTGCCGGGCTTCTCGTCGCACGGCTTGGCCAGCCACACCTTGATCCAGTCCTTGTCTTCCAGGTCACGCATGGTCCAGTCGGGCTTGATGCCGGCAGCCATCATCAACAGGTCGCGCACGGTCATTGCCGCCATGTTGTCGCTCACTTTATTGGTGCGCTTGTCGGGGAAGAAAGTCATTACACGGTCATCGAGCCGTAGCAAGTTCTCATCGATGGCAATGCCCACCGCCAGCGAGGTGAACGTCTTGCTGGCCGAGTAGAGCGTGTGGGCATCCTCGGCGCGGAAGGGCGCGGGGTGAACCTCGGCAATCACCTTGCCGTGGCGCAGAACCATCACGTGGTGTATCTCACAATCGGGCAGGGCCATCAACGAGTCCATCATGTTGATGACAGCCTGAGTACTCACGCCCTCGCGGGCAGGCGCGCTACGAGGCAGGTCCCCCACCTGTGCCGCCAGCAACAGCGGCAACAGCGCCAGTAATATCACTAATTGTCGTTTCATCATATTGATTTCATATTATTCTTTTCTCTCCAAATCGTCATCGTTGGGATTTGTCCCATTGTCTGGAAGCAGATAATCACTTGCCTTATCGCTTGAAATGACTGTTCTCCCCAATTGCTGTTCCAGTTGGTTACGGGCCGCTTTAGCCACCTTTCCTCCATCGCGAGCCACTTGCGCCTGACCCTTAAAACCTTTAGGGTCTCGTTGCTTGGACAATTCGGTAGCCGAAGCCTCGGCCAGGGTGTTCAAGGCAATTTCGATATTGGTCATGTTATCTCGCAGATTCTCTTTCTTCAATCCCTTGTGATGCTTATACTGTTTAGTGGTTAATCCACTCCAGGACTTAGTGATAATATCAGTCAGTGTCGCATATTGTTGACCTTCTTGGACGCCAGTGCGATGCCATTCATCGGTCAATTCCTTGCGCACCTCTATCGATTTCATTCGTTGATTAATCCAGGTTTCGCTATATCCAAGCCTTCGATAATCGGCTATTGCCTGGTCAATTGACAACTCGGGGTCCTGCAACTGGTCGATACGCATACTGGCCACTTGCGCCATCCATTGCTTGAAAGGTTCAGCCTTGGGCGACGGGATTGACTGGATGAGCCTGAAAAGTTGCTCTGTATCAGCGACATCGGTCAACCTCATTTTCCCATCGGCAGCGAGCATTTTCAAACCGTGACAATTTGTCACGGTTTCATTTCCTTCTTTCTTCAGTCGTTGCTTCAATTTGCGCCAATAGGCAGTAGGGTCTTTACTGTCGGTGAGAATTGCTACGACATCGACAATGGAAAAATACCATTTTTCCTCGTTGTCGTCCCACACGGTACGCACTTTGCGTTCTTCAAATAACTGTATCGCTTGTTTTTTAACCATGTTTCTATTTATTGATAGTTCTTGAGGGCTTGTTCTAGTTCGTTGCGGATGATTGTTTTCAGCTCTGCTGGTTCCAGCACCTCGATGCTGGCACCATGGGACATGAGTTCCTCCTTGAGGTCGTAGGTGATGCGCATCTTGTAGGTGAAGATAGAGTAATTATCGTGGATTTCCTCCTGCTGGGAGCTGTGCAATGGCAAGGCACGGAAGTACTTGGCCTGAGTGGGTTCCACACGCAGCACGATGCGCTTGGCGTTATTCCTGTTGGTGATGATGCCAAAGCAGTCCTTGAAGAACTCCGAAGGGTTAACGTCATCGGGCATGACAAAACTCTCGTGCAGCACATTGAGCCGTGACATGCGGTCAAGGGCGTAGGTCTTGACCATACCATCCTTGACATTAAGACCAATCACATACCACAACTGCTTGAAAATCTTCACAAAATAAGGTTCCAGCACAATGCCATTGACAGGTTGTGAACGCGTATAACTCTTATAGGAGAAACGGATGCGACGATTCTGCTTCATTGCATCGATGACCACAGGCAGATATTGGCGTGCCGAGGGCACATTCTCGAGCATGATGCGCGCACTGATGTCGTGCGCATTGCTCAAGGTGCCACTCATCGATACCGAATCCACTAGCCATGACCTCAGGCGGGCGTTTTCTTCCCCGCCCGAGTCGTCAATGTAGTATTCAAAGGTGCTCTTGTCACACTGGATATTGATGTCGAACATCTCCTCAATCCCATCACGGTAATGGAAGAAGGTGCGTCGTGCCAGCGGCTTGCCTTCACTGATGTCGCTACGCAGCCACGCCTCGTTCAGAGCCTTGAGCGAGATGCGCCCGTAGCGGGTGATGGTGTCAACGAGCCACACATATCGGTTAACAAGATTGCGAGCCATACTTCTTTATCAGTAAAGCGGTTAGTGAGTGGACACTACTATTTTTCTTTCTTGATGAGGAGTGCCAGGCCTATCATGGTCAAAGCGGCATTGAGCAGCAGCAGTTCAAAGCCCAGCGTGTATTCATATTGGTTCTTCAACCACATCTGGATGAAGAAGCTGATGACGGGTGCCGCAATGCACACCACAGGAACCAGACGGTCCCGCACAGGGCTCTTACACATCATGCCGAAGGCGAACAGGCCCAAGATGGGACCGTAAGTATAACTGGCAAGGGTATAAACGGCACTGATGGCATCGCTGTTGCTGATGGCATAGAAAATAATGATAACCAAGCCCATGCCAGCCGCCATAGCCACATGGACCAGACGACGAGTGCGGCCCAGGGCTGTCTCGTCCTGCTTCTTGTCGGCCTCAAGGATATCGACGGTGAACGAGGTCGTGAGCGATGTCAAGGCCGAGCCGGCAGCCGAGTAGGCAGCGGCAATCAGTCCGATGATGAACACCACGCCCAGCAGCACGGGCATTCCCTCGCTAAAGGCTACTGACCCGAAGAGTTCGTCGGTCTTATAACCCTCCTCATGGATATTCATCCCATGAGCATCGGCATACATGGTGAGCAAGGTTCCCAAAACCAGGAAAAGGGCAATCACAATCACTTGCAGGAAGACGCTGACAATGAGATTCTTGGCCGACTCACTGGCATTCTTGCAGGCCAGGCTTCGCTGCATCAGGTCTTGATCGAGTCCCGTGGTGGCAATGACCATAAAGATACCGGCAATGAATTGTTTCCAGAAGTAGGTTCCCTCCTTGGGGTTGTCAAAGAAGAAGATGCGCGATGTGTCGTCACCAGCCACGGCCTTGCACAGGCCGCTCAGGTCATAGCCCAACCCCTTGGCAATGAAATAGATGCTCAGCACTACCGACAGGATGAGGCAGAAACTCTTTAACGTATCGGTCCAGATGACTGTTTTAACACCGCCCTGCAACGTGTAGAGGAAAATGAGTGCGATGGTTACGATCACATTGATGACAAATGGGATGTGCAGCGGTGAGAACACCAGCAGCTGCAAGGTCACACACACCACATAGAAACGCACGGCGGCCCCCAGCATCTTGCTGATGAAGAAGAACCACGCGCCACTCTTGTGGGTGCTACCACCAAAGCGTTGTTCCAGATAACCGTAGATGGATACCAGGTTGCGCTTGTAGAACAGCGGGATAAGCACATAGGCGATGACAAAGTAGCCCACGATGAAGCCCAGCGCCATCTGCAAGTAACTGAAGCCCTTGGTGACCACCATGCCCGGTACCGAGATGAATGTCACGCCCGAGATGGGCGCTCCCAGCATGGCAATGGCAACAATGAACCACGGTGCCTGACGACCGCCACTCAAGGCGGTGGCGGTGTCACTCTTGCGTGACGCTGCCCACGAGATGATAAACAAAAGGATAAAATAGCCAACAATTGTGGCAAGTACAATCCAGGGAGTCATATTGTTTAGTTGTTAGTTGCTAGTTGTTAGTTGTTAGTTGTTAGTTGCTAGTTGTTAGTTGCTAGTTGTTAGTTGCTAGTTATCGTAGCTCAAGACATCGTTGACACTTTTTCTTTCCTTAGAAGTGGTGTTTAG
>CAMVAP010000031.1 GCA_947165485.1 uncultured Prevotellaceae bacterium | reverse complement strand
TCAAGCGGTTCGTTTGCAAAGAGGGTGAGCCATAACTGAATTATGACACACCCTCCACTACAAATCTATTATCAGGTATCAATCGTTAGAATCCTGTATAGCGCACACCATGTACGTAATAGATGGTTCCCGGATCGTCGGTAAACTCAATCTTGTACTCGATAGCGTCGGTGGGCTTGCCATTGACGTTCAAGCCGCCGTTCTCGATGATCTTGCCATCGGTGATGGTGCAGAACTGATCTTCGTCGCCATCGTTGTAGATGAACACATGATCGCACTTGAAGGTCTTAGCATTCAAGTCGATGGGCACCTTGAGGGTGTAGCCCCAGAAGTTGTTACCATCGCTCAGCCACATCTGGTCGGCATCGTTGGCAGCGGTGTTGTAGGTGTACATGTCCCACTGGCCGATGCCATAGGGATCCTCGCTCACCTGGCCATCTTCGATGACATCAACCACAACCACCCAGTGACCAGCCATCTTCTCAACTGCCGTTCCACCGGCAGGCTCATCAGTCTCGGTACTGCATGATGCGAAACCCAGTCCCATCACCAGTGCCAGTGCAAATATTGAAAAATATTTCTTCATAATCTACAATATTAACGAGAATTAGTATTATTTAAGGATGATGTGGAACTGCATCGATCCGGCATAATCAAGGTCGAAAGTCACAGTCTGGGTCTCGGGGTCATACGAGCCATCATAAAACTCGTCGTAAGAATCACCCCATCCAGTAACAATGGCCGAGAGTGCAAAAATCTCATTGTCGTTCGTGAGCTGGATGTAGCCATTCATAGCATATCTGGGGCCGTAGCCAGCACGCACGTCGTAGTATCCACCCATCATATCACTAATAGAGAAGATACCTGGAACGACTCTTTCGATGGTGACAGGATAACCTGAGAACGGTACGGTTGCACCACTGGAGAACCAATAGCGATAAGAACCTTCCTGAACGGTATAGTCACCCGAAATGTCGGTAGTCACACTCGGGTCATAGACGCACACCGTGCGCTCAACCGAAGCAGGATATCCATCACTGCCCACGGCCGAATAAGTAATGTAATAGAATCCCGGGCTGTTGGGATCAACCTCATCGGCACCTTCAATAATGATTTTGTCGGTGATATCCTCGCCAGCGAGGGTGCCAGTGCAACCAGGGTCAACAAAACTGCTGCCAATAGGCACCAGCATGAACTCGTCACCCTGCATCTGGAGGTCGGCATAGTAAGTCAAGCGAGAATCGGTCAGCTCGTCTTTGTCATCGTTACACGATGTCAAGCCAAGCAGCACACCCGCCATCAATAAGCCAAATAAATATATCTTTTTCATATTTAATCGATTTTATGTTATTCTACTATTTATATCGTAGTTCACAATTACTTGGCATCCCAGAATACGCGGTCGCTGAGCAACTTGGCCGCAGGGGTATTCTTGTTCAACTGACGGGCAGTGCTGGGATAAGGCACACGCTTGCACAGGCCACCAGCCTGGATGTAGTTCAGAGCGGGAACAATCATCTGGCCAGCGCTGTAAACGGTGGGATTCTCAAAGACCTGCTTTGCCGGAGCGGCGCAGGTTGTAGGCACGTCGGTGCGGCGAACCTCACTCCATGCCTCCATGTGGTCACGATAGAACAGGGCAGCCCACTTCTGCATATAAATCATGTTCAGGCGGTCGCCATCGCTGGCCTGGGCATCCCAGTTCACACGATTGCCGTTCAAGAAGGTGCCTACACTCATGCCACGCGAAGCGAAGTCGGCCTGCACGCCAGCCTCATAGGCAGCCTTGGCAGCGGCCTTGTCACCCCAGCGCAGTTGCGTCTCGGCCACGAGGAACTGGAGCTCACTCTGGGTGAACATGTAGATGGGGGCAAACACGGCGGGCGTGTAGTCGATGGCGCTCACGTCCTTGTTCTTCCAGTCCACGCCCCATGACTTATACACGGTCTTGGCACCAGGAATCTGCCCTACATACTCACCAGCGTCATTCTTCATGATAGCGTATTCCATGCGCGGGTCGTTGGTAGCCTGGTAGTAGCTCACGATGGGATAAGAGGCCACGTGGTTCTTGGTACCCAGGGCGCGGGCCACGTCATACCAGGGGTTGTACTGGCCATCGGCGTTGCTATACACGTCCCAAGCCACATTGCCGGTAAAGAATTCACCAGCCTTGGCCAGGGCCACAGCCTTGCTCTGATACTCGCTGGCATTGATGCCACCGTCGATCAGGCGCAGGTACATGCGCAGGCGCAGTGCGTTGGCAAAGCCACGCCACTGGCTCACACTCTTGTTGAGCAGGGGATCGGTCAGGGTCATCGGCTCACCGTCCAGTGCAGCCTCGGCCTCGTCCATCTCGGCCAGGACGCCTTTATAGACATCCTCACCCTTGTCCCAAGCGGGATTGGTGTTGGCGCTACCCTGCAGGGCCTCGGTGTAAGGCACCTGGTCCAGGTTATCGACCAGCAGCTGGAAGGCGTAAGCCCTCAACACGGTGCAGGCAAACAGGTCACTCTTGTTCTCGACGCGGTCCATCACATTCTTGATGTCGGCCAGTGCGCCGGCATAGAGCGTGCGGTAGCAGCGGTCAAACAGGTTGGTTGACTCATCAATGTTCAGCTCGGCCTCATTATTATATTGGTTGGCCTCGGGACGTTGCTCAAAGTACTGGGCAAAGAAGCCACTGTAGTTAAACATGGCATCGCCCACAGCAGCAGCCACAGCGTTCTCGGCAGCAGGGAACACCAGGTCGGGCGTCACGTCACTGCTAGAGGGGTAGTTGGGGTCATCGTTGATGTCAAGGTTGCACGACGACAGGCTCAACACGACTGCAAACGTCAGTAATAAATATATCTTTTTCATGTCTGTTTCAGTTTTTGATTAGAATTTAACCTGCACATTGAAACCAAACTTGCGCGAGCTCGGGTTGGCCGAGTACTCACCATAGTTACCCTCCAGGTCGTTACCAAAGCTCGAAGCCTCGGGATCGATAAAGGTATTGCTCTTGGGCGTCCACACAAACAGGTTGTTGCCGAAGAACGAAACGTTCACGCCCGTGATGAAGCACTTGGCAAACCACTTGCTGGGCAATTGCCAACTCAGTACCACGTTACGCAGCTTCACGTAGCTCTTGTCAACGAGGAAAGCGCGGTCAAGTTCTGCACCACCGGCATCCCAGTAGGTGAAGATTCCGGTCTCGTCGAGCGGAGTGACGTTCTCGGTATAACCAGTCACGTTACCGTCATCATCTAAGATTTGCTGAACAGAGTTGGGTACGATGAACGGGTTGCGGTTGTTATAGGCCGTCTGAATGGCGTTACCGGTGAAGTAGGTGATGTCCTTGGTGCGCGAGTACAGCAGACCGCCGTGACGCACGTCAAGGTTGGCCGTCAGGCTGATGCCCTTGTAGGACAACGTCGTGCCAAAGCCCATCATGTACTTGTAGTTCATGCTACCCACAATCTGCTGCTCGGGGTTAACCAGCGGCTGACCCTCGCCGTCGCAGATGATCTTGCCATCCTCGGTCATCTGGGGAACATAAGCCTTGAACACACCCAGGGGCTCACCCTCGATGGCATACAGGCTCGTGCCGCCGCTCAGACCGTAGATCGTAGCGATACCGCCCAACTCCTCAGGCAGCTTGATGACCTTACTCCAGTTCTTGGTGAAGTTCCAGTTGATGTCCCACTGGAAGCCGCCCACCTTGACCGGCGTGACGTTCACGAGGAACTCGACACCACGGTTGCGTATCTTACCCAGGTTCATGTTCTGAGCAGTGTAACCGGTAGCGGGATCCATGTTCAGCGAGAAGATCTGCTTGTCGGTGTTGCGGTCATAGTAGGCTGCGTCAAAGCTGAAGCGGTTCTGGAAGAAGGCCATGTTGAGACCCAACTCAAACTCGGTGGTCATCTCGGGGCTCAGGTTCTGGCTACCCAGCACGTTGCCCATCGAGTAGGCGTTCACGCCCACCTTGGTAAAGGGGAACGAGCTACCGTTACCGAAACCGCTGGTTGCGGCGGCTGCCTGGGCAAATACCGAGTTGGTCATATACACGCTCGCATCGTTACCAGTGCGGCCCCATGCCATGCGGAATTTACCAAAGTTGATGATGTTGCGCTGCTCAGGCTTCAACAGCTCGCTGAACAGGAACGACAGGCTCACGCCAGGATAGAAGTAGGAACGGTTGTTCACCGGCAGGGTCGAGGACCAGTCGTTGCGGCCTTGCAGGGTGAGGTAAACCATGTTGCGCCATGCCACCTCGGCACTGCCAAACACGGCCAGATAGCGGCGCTTCCACTCCGACTGCGATGTCGAGGGAATCTCGGCGCTGTTGCTCAGGTTATACCACATGGGGATGGTCAGGTTGGTCACCGTCGAGCCCAGGTACTTGTAGGTGCGCTCGTTGCCGTTGAAACCGAGCTGGGCATTGACGTGCCAGTCTTCCAGAATCTGCTGGTCATAGGTGAGCATGAAGTTCTGGTCGATCTCGCGGCGGCGAGTGATGCTCTGCGACACCTCACCGGTGAGGTCCTTCAAGGCATCATCATAGTTGGGCGTGCCCACATACAGGGCGGCCATGTTGGGCGAGCCATAGTTGTGATGGCCCGTGTTGGTGTCCAGACCGAAACGGTAGGTTGCCGTGAAGTATTTCAAGAAAGCATAATCGAGCTGCAGGTTGCCATAGAAGCGCTCCTGCTCATACTCGTTCTGGAAATTCTCGATGATGTAGTAGGGGTTGGTCACGCCATAGGGGGTGTAGTAGTAACCCGGCGTATTGAACGGGTTGTCCAGGTCCTGCATCTCGACGATGGAGATGTCACGCGGCGTCTGCATGATGCTGTTGTACATCGAACCCGTCTTTTGACCCGTGGTCACAAAGTGGTTGCGCTGGAAGGCATAGTTCAGCGAGGTGCTGAAGGTGAAGTTGCCCTCGCGGTGGCTACCACGGGCCGATACCGTATATTTGGTATAGGTGTCGGCATCCTTGGGGATGATACCGTCATCGTTGATCTGCGACAGCGATACAAAGTAGGTGCTCTTGTCGGTGGCACCGTTAAACGAGATGCTGTTGCTGTAACGGAAACCGGTCGAGAAGAAGTCCTTCACGTTGTTCTTGATGGGCAGATAGCTCTTCAGGTTCTGGCTGTGGTTATAGACCCAGCCGTAGAGCTGCTGCGAGCCGTCAAAGGCGGGACCCCACGAGCCGTTCTCGATCTCGGTGTGGTCGCCATACCAGCCCATACCGAAGCCGTTCTGCATCTGCGGCAGGCGCAGCACGCTTTCCCACTGCAAGCCACCGTTATACTCGATGCCCACGCCGCGGCTCTGCTTGGTACCCTTCTTGGTCGTGATCAGGATCACACCGGCACCGGCACGGCTACCATACAGGGCGGTAGCGGCGGCACCCTTCAGGATGGTCATGCTCTCCACGTCGTTGGGGTTGACGGCACTCGCACCGTTACCAAAGTCGTAACCGCTGTTCAAGCCATCGCCACTATAGGTAGCGGAGTTGTTCAGGGGCACACCATCTACCACATACAGCGGCTGGTTGCTGCCCGACAGCGAGCTCACACCACGGATGATGACCGACTTGGACGAACCGGGGTCTGCCGAACTCTCGCCAATCTGCACACCGGCAACCTTACCGGCAAGGCTCGACATGACATCGTTGGTGCGGGCCTGGGCGATGATGTCACCCTTGATGGGAGTGGCCGACACACCCAGCGCCTTGGCCTCACGTTTGATACCCATCGCGGTTACCACCACCTCGTCGATCATGGTGTTGGCTTCCTCGAGGGCGACAGTTACATAACTCGATACCGCAACGACCTGGGGCGTGTAGCCCACGCAGCTGATCCTGAGCTGCGTCACGTTGTCGCTGACGGTTACTGTGAATTGACCGTCCAGGTCGGTAGAAGTACCCTGGCTAGAGCCGACGGCTTGCACGGTGGCGCCAATCAACGGCTCATTGTCACTGGCACTGACGACCTTACCACTTACGGTCTTGTTGGCCCATGCGCTCATCACGATGAGGCATATCGCCATCAGAGTTGATAAAAGTCTCTTCATACAGTAAACAATTAATTAACCCTTCAACATGCTCGGGCGAGCGCAAAACCTGAACATGCCTCTGGATACACGTTTTTCTCTTTCTCTTAAGGTAGTTGATACAGCAAGTGCGCTCTGCTTACTGATTTTTTACTATCTATTTAGCTCACGGTATAGACCCATTGCATTGCGTCACACCATCAAGCCACACACCGCAAAGATAAACATTTTTTTACTGTTGCAACTTTTTTTCTAAGAAAAATCAAAAAAAAAGCCATTTTTCTCTAGAAATCGTCCAATTTCTTGACACCTCCCCTTATTTTTCATCAGCCCCAACGCGACACCCGTCTTCACATTGTTTAACGATACCCCGCATTCCAGTAACAGTTCTCCCTATCGCCTGCCGAACAATCTCACCCTAAGTCGCTGAAAAATCACATTCGCCAGATTAGCCGTTAAAAAATATGCCGCGACTTTTTTCGATCAGGCTCAATCTTTTTATTTTAAGAAAAATGACAGCTATTTGGAAAAAATTTACTATTTTTGCGAGTATAATAGTGTATAGTCTTGTCTCGGCAGCTTTACCACAGGACCCTGCGCTACCTTATGTAACTGAGAAACAGCCCTCTATATCAGTCCGCATTCCCTCAAGAATGCGACCAACGATATACTATAAACAATCAACTAACTAACCGAATATTACCTTTTTATTATTAACCAATATTAATCATTACATGCGTATGAAGTACTTCAAATTCAAATTTCTAATGGTACTCCTGGCTCTGGCTGCGGCCATCCCGCCAGCCTGGGCCGATGGATCGTTGCTCGTATGCGACGGCACGGCAACGAACACCTATTTGCCCTTCTACGGGCAAGGGTACTACCTGCAGTCCAACCAGATGATCTATCCTGCCTCCATGTTAGGTGACATGGCCGGTAAGGACATCACTGGAGTCACCTTTTATGCAAAGTCAGCCTTGACAAGTGGTGCCACGTTCAATGTTGCATTAAGAACGACCACTCAGTCAATCTTTAGTGAAGCAACAGCTATTACTGGCATGTCAACGGTGGCAACTGGTAAAACGCTCTCAACCTCTGGTGCTGAAGTGGTCATCGAGTTTGATGAACCCTTTGCCTATGACGGCAGCAACTTGGTTGTCGAGATCACTGTCACAGGACAAGGCGGTTACAACTCGAACACTTTCTACGGTGTTTCACAGGAGTCCAGCAGTTTCTACAACTACAGCTATAGTAGTGGTTATTGGTCGGGATCTGTTCAGTCATTCCTGCCCAAGGCTACTTTCACCTATGGTGACGCTCAGCCCTATGCTGCATCAGTTAAACCCACCAGCATTGACTTTGGCAAAACCATTCCTGGTAATACTGCCACTCAAAACATCACTGTGAAGAATCTGGGCACTAATCCTTTCACTCCGTCTATCAGCGGTTTGAGTGCCCCGTTCTCTACGTCTTACACTCCTGCCGAGCTGGCTCAGGGCGAGACTGCCACGATTCCCGTCGTGTATGCTCCCACTGCCACTGGCGAGTTTGATGGCACTGTTGAAGTAAGCTTCAGTGTTAGTGACATTGCTCCCGTTAACGTCACCTTAAATGGTTTGTGTGTTAACGAGGTGACCATCTGCGATGGCACCACTCTCAATAATTATATTCCATTCTACGGATATTACTACGATAATTACCAGATCAACCAGATGATTTACCCTGAAAGTATGCTGAACAACTTGAAGGGTAAAAAAATCAAATCGATGACTTTCTATGGTGATAACATTGTGTTAAAGGGTGGCGCTTACACCTTCAAACTTGGCATTACCGAGAACAGTTCTTTCTCTCAGAAAGCACGTATCACCGAGGGTCTGACCACTGTTGCAACCGTTGATGACGGCACTCATTCTGGAACAGAATTATATGTCGTCTTTGACGAGCCCATCGTTTACAACGGCGGCAACCTGCTCATCGACTTTGAAGAGACCACGCCTGGCGACAACTACCCACAAAACAATTTCTTCGGCATTTATGCGTCAGCCGCTTCTTTCAGCAGCTATAACTCTAGTAACCAGACGGATGCTAATGGTGTATATGAGAGAGGATCCATCCAAAACTTCCTGCCTAAGGTGACTTTTGCCTATGAGAATGCCGGTGAGACTCCCGTTGTTACGGTTGATGCTCCCGTCTTTAATCCTGAGGATGGCACAACCTTTGAGGAGAACCTCACGGTTTCCTTGACTTGCGCTACCGCTGGTGCTACCATCCAGTACAGCTACAATGGCGAGTACTTCACCAACTACAGCGCTCCCATCGTAATTGATGAGACCACAACCATCTACGCCAAGGCTGTTCTGGGTGACGTTGAGAGCGAGGTTGTACAAGCTACCTACACTAAGGAAGCCGCTCCCCAGCCCAGCACCGACTGTCCCGCAGTCCTTGCCTTTAAGGATGCTGACAACGACAGCAACACCGCTTTCGGTAATAACAAGACTAGTTTCTTAGAAACCGTTAGCGACGGCGCCGGATTTGTTGGAACCAATTTTCACTCTAACTACGTTTACCAGGGTGTAACCGGACTCAAGTTCTCGTCAAAGAGTAACAACGGTCACCTTGACTTTGATCTGGCCGACCAGAGCAGCGGCTCGTGGAAGACCTCCAAGATCATCGTTAGGGCTAAGAAGTATGGCAGCGACAATGCACAACTGATCGTCAATGCCAGTGATCCCGTCACCCTGACCGACGAGTTTGTTGACTATGAGTTCCCCATCGCTGCTGGAACGGTTCTCAACGCTATTGACATCAATGCTGTCAAGCGCCTGTATGTGAAGTCGATCACCATCATGCACGAGTGTGGTGACGAGCCCGTTCAGGTTACCAAGCCGACCTTCGATCCCGCAGCAGGTGAATACACCGAGGCCCAGACCGTGACCATCGCTTGCTCGACCCCGGGCGCTACCATCCACTACACCGTTGATGGCACCGAGCCCACCGCCCAGAGCGCAGTCTATAGCGAGCCCATCGCCGTTGGCGAGACGATGACCATCAAGGCCATCGCCGTCAAGGAGGGCATGACCGACAGCGAGATCGCCGAGGCCACCTACACCATCAACATCCCCGAGCCCATCGAGAGCAAGACCTTCGTTAAGGTAACTGCTGCCGACCAGCTCGTTGCCGGTAAGAAGTACATCATCGTCTGCGGCAACAAGGCTATGGGTACCGCCGCCACTGGCAACTTCCTCACTGCCATCGATATCACTGGTGGCAACGAGGTAACAGTTAGCGACGACGGTGTTGCTATCATGACCTTGGGTGGAACTCAGGGTAAATACACCCTCGCACTGGGCGCTAACTATCTGCACGGTGTCAACTCCACCAGCCTGGACTTCGGCACCGCTACCGAATGGGCTATCGCTGACTACAATGGTACGCTTGACGGCTACCGTGTAAAGCATGCTGAACATAACCGTGCCGTAAGGTACGCAAGCGGCTACAACCGCTTCGGTAACTACTCAACCACTGACGATAACTCTGTATATGGTTGGATCTACGTTGAGAAGGAAGAGGTTACTCCCGAGCCCGAGCAGGTAGCTACCCCGACCTTCAAGAACCCGACGGGAACCTACACCGATCAGGTGATGATGGAGATCAACTGTGAGACCGAGGGTGCTACCATCCACTACACCGTTGATGGCACTGAGCCCACAGCCGAGAGCCCTGTTTATAACGAGGCTATCGCTGTTGGTCAGACCATGACCATCAAGGCCATCGCCATGAAGGAAGGCATGACCGACAGCGAGATCGCCGAGGTTACCTATACCATCGTTCCTGCCGAGCCCGTCGCCACGCCGACGCTCTCGCTCGTTAGCGGTTCTTACACTGGCGTGCAGACTCTGATCATCGGTTGCGAGACTGCCGACGCTGTGATCAGCTACAGCACCGACGGCGGTGAGTCCTGGACACAGGGCAACACCGTGACCGTCGATCACGACATGAACATCATTGTCAAGGCCGAGAAGGATGGCATGACCGCCAGCACCGCTACGGCCTACTTCGTCATCGACATTCCCGCTGAGCTGCCCACCATCGAGCCGATCAAGGGCTACTACAGCATCAAGAACAACGGCAACGGCATGTATGCCAACATCGCTGGCCGCAAGACCCTGCGATTCACCGACGATGCCGACAGCAATGCCGGTACCGTGATCTATGTTGAGACCAACGACAAGGGTCAGGTACAGTCGCTGCGCTCACAGGCCGCCGACCTGCAGGGCTATGCCAACCGTGCCATGAAGTATGTTCCCGAAATCGTTCAACTCGTTGCCGACAAGCTCAACGCCGTGGGCGATGGTAAAATCCTGGGCGATGACGGTCTTGACGCTCTGATGGCTAAGTTTGACGAGAGCTTCGACCACCACCTGTATATCGAGGAGGCACAGGGCGGCTACCGCCTGTATGGCAAGACCCCGAGCATGCAGCCCGTTGTGGACTTCTACCGCGAGAACACCCACAAGGTGGAGACCAAGCTCCCGATGCTCGAAGCCTTTATCAACGATGCCATCACCAAGATCCTCGACAAGACTGGCGGTAAGGGACAGAGCATCCTGCAACCCTTCAGCCTGCACGAGACATGGCAGCGCATGGGCGGCACGCTCACCGAGCCTGTTGACGAGGCTTCGACCATGGCATTCTACCGCCAGGTATTGAACGACAAGAACTACGTTTGGAGCTTTGCCTATGAGACCGTTATGACCTACTGGGAGCGTCTGAAGAACAACCAGACCTTTATCGAGGCCATCGGCGAGCTGGGCGAGTATGCACAGTACATCGACAAGATCGAGCACATCCGTCCCGACTTCAAGTACTATGTGGTTCAGAAGGACGGCAAGGCCGACTTCATCAGCGAGGGCAATAAGGACCTCAACGAGGGTCGCGCCATCTGGACGCTCCAGCCCCGCGAGACCTTCACGGTCAACTTCCCCGAGGCTAACAAGTATGGCAACAACTATGTTACCACGCTCTACACCGACTTTGCTTACGACCTGCCCGAGGGCGTTACCGCCTACAAGGTGACCAGCATCACCAAGAGCGGCTACGCCATGACCGTCGCTCTGGAGGGCACCGTTCCCGCTCAGATGCCGGTAATGCTCATGTCCAACGCCGCTGGCGACCAGAACGTGACGCTCAACTTGAACAACGGCACGGCTGCCACCGACAACCTGCTCGTTGGTCCGGACGAGCTCATCAAGACCTATCAGATCAAGACGCCGCAGCTCGTGACGTTGTTTGAACTGGCCAAGGGCCTGGTGGGTGAGACCTTCTACACCAACTACATCGAGCAGTATGAGCACCTGTTGCTCAAGAATGCAGGAACGGTCAACAACAAGTACTTCTGGGGTCTCTCGGAGGACGATGTTGAACTGTGCACCTACAACGAGGGCAAGGATTGTGTGGTTCGCAGCCTGGCAACCGACGACAAGGGCGCGCTGGCATTCCAGAACAACTGGACCGTGGCCACCAACAAGGCATTCCTCGTTACCGAGGAGCACGACGTTGTGAACCTGATGCTCCTGGCCGATGTGAACCGCAACGGCAGTGTGGAGATTGGCGACGTGACCGCATTGATCGACATTCTGCTCGTTGATCCTGAGGTTATGGCCGAGTATGATTATGAGGCCGCCGACGTCAACAAGGATGGTAATCTCACCATCAAGGATGTCACCGATCTCGTCGATTATCTCTTGTCAATGCAGTTATGATAACTTGTTAAGTTAACCCATGGTGTGAGCAACTCTCGGCAATTCACACTGCCCGTGAATTGCTCACACTTCTTTTTATTCTAAACAGTGAAAAAACTATAAACTAACAATATATGAAAAAAATCACTCTACACCTTTGTCTTGCTGCCATCATGGCTAGTGTGGCATTACCCGCAACGGCACAACTCAAATCAGGATACTACAGGGTGCGCAACAACAGCACCAACCACTACATCACACTGGCCAACGACCGCCTCAATTACCACACCATCGTCAGTGGCGCCGGCGGAGCCTCTGCCCTCTCGACCAATGACAACAACAACCAGCAAATGGCGATTGACATCGTGGGGAAATACCTGGGCAACGACATCCACCTGATTGATGACAACCAGGTCATCCTGCCCAGCACGGTGATCTATGCCGACAAGAAAAACAACAACTCGGCCAACTACGACTACAACCTGATTGCCCAGGGTACCAGCCTGCTCACCCTGACGACGGGAATGTATGACGGCTCGGGGGGGGATGTCAAGTTCAGCGACCTGTACATCAACATCAAGCCCAACGGGGGCCTGTACACCGCCTCGATTGAATTGAAGGCGACGGTGATCGTCTATATCGGGAGCTTCCCCATCTCCACCAACAAGTCATTGGGCACCCGATACTTTGTGGACAATGACGGGACATTTGCCATCAACACGTCCAGCACCGGCGAGAACGCCAAGTGGAGTGCCGAGGCGGTGGATCACTTCAACGTTGTGCCACAGGTGGAATTTAACGGGAAATACTACACGACGGTCAAGGTGCCCTTTGAGTTCACCCTGGGAGAACAGGTAGAGAAGGCCTATGTCGTCACAGCCGTCAACGATGGCATCCTGCAATACCAGGAAGTGACAGGCACCATTCCTGCGGGCACTCCCGTCATTCTGGAATGCGCCTCGCCCAATGCCGCCGACTGCCAGCTTCACCTCACGACAACGGCACCCCGCTTCACGACACCCGATCCGGCTGCCGCCGCGGCTGGTGTTCCTGCCTCCGACGAGAATTCTTATTACACTGGCACCAATCTGTTGAAGGGAACTTATTACTACAACACCGATGGGAAGATACCTTATTCCAAATTCAACTCCCAGGACGTCAACAATCCCACCACGGCCTACATCGATGGCGACCATTACACCAAGACGACCAATCCCCAGAAGTATGTACTGGGCATTACCGAGTCGGGCAAACTGGGCTTTGTCAAGGCTACAGGGACTGGAATCCCGGCCAACACCGCTTGGCTGGAGACGGCTGCCGAGTTCCCATGGGAATTGCCGGCGCAGGTTCTCCTGGGCGACGTCAACGATAGTGGTGATGTCTCTATCGCCGATGCCACGATGCTCGTCGACTACCTCCTGGGGGGCGATGCTTCCCCCTTCAATGCGACCAATGCCGATGTGAGTCAAGACGGTGAAATCACCATCAAGGATGTCACCATGCTCATCGACATGCTGCTCTCAAGTCCCGCCGAGTAATCTCCCTCTCGACACGCTCTCCACCCACCACAGCACAGAACTCATCAAGAGCACACGGGTAAGCCCTACGCTAATGCGCTAAGTTTTTGATAATAAATAACTTAGCGCCTTAGCGCCTTGGCATGAGATTCATATCAGGCCGAGAAAAGGATTCTTACTCTGAAGCCCGTTAGGGCTGGCCAGGTCATAGGCAGGGTATTGAGCGAAGCTGAAGCCCGTTAGGGCTGGCCAGGTCATAGGCAGGTGGTGTAGTGAGGCGAAGCCGAGTGCAACCCCTGCCTATGCCCTGGTCGTCCCTAACGGGACTCTCCCCCCGGCACCAATCATTTTTCCACGAGCACACGGGTAACTGGTCAGCGAACGGGGCCCCACGCTAATACGCTAAGGCGCTAAGTTGTTTATTATCAAAGCTTAGCGTCTTAGCGCCTTGGCGTGAGATTGCCCTGGTCGTCCCTAACGGGACTCTCCCCCCGACACCCAATCATTAAAATTGCAGCTTATGAATTCTGGCACAGGATCTGGATGGCTGCGCCACCGCCAGGGGCGAGATGCAGGTGGAGCACCGTGTTGCGGTCCACGTCCAGGCGGCGAATGGTCAGCGGATAGGGATTGGTGCGGTAGTCGGCATCAGGGCCGTCCTCGTAGATGATAGCCGTGTACCGGTGGTCCTTGTCCAGGAAGTCAAGCGCGAGTTCCAGGTCACGCGCCTGGGCATCGGTCACACTGCCAACGTACCAGTTATCACGGCCTCGCTCTTGACGGACATAGGTCACATACTGGCCCATCGCGGCATGGGGCACGAGCGTGCACTGCCAGTTGGTGGGCACGTCCTCGATAAACTTGAAGGCGGGCTGGTGCTCGTAGTTCTCAATCTCGTCGGCAGCCATGTGGCCCGGGCTGTAGATCACCACATACTCAGCCAGCTGGTGGGCCAGCGTGTTCTGGGGACGCGTGCCAGGCACGGCATCGTTGCGGTACTCCATGATGCCGGGGGTGAAGTCCATGGGACCTCCCAGGCCACGCGTGAACGGCAGGATGCACTCGTGATAAGGCGGGTTGCCGCCCTGGCGGTCAAAGGCGTTGTACTCCTGGCCACGCATACTCTCGGTGGCAATCAGGTTGGGCCACGTGCGCTGGATGCCGCTGGGCATGGCGCCCTCGTGGTTAACAATCATCAGGTGGTGACGGGCTGCGGTTTCAATGACCTTGCGGAAGTGCTGGATGCCCCACTGGGAATGCTGCAACTCGCCGTTGTAGAAGTGGGAGTTGACATATCCGGTCTTGACGGTGTTGATGCCCAACGACTCATACAGGGTGAAGGCCTCCTCCAGCTGGTTCTCATAGTTCTGGGTCGCTCCGCCGGTCTCGTTGTGGGCGATGATGCGCACGCCACGCTCGGCGGCATAGCGGCACAATCCCTCCAGGTCATAGTCGGGATAGGCCCGTGTGAACGAGAAACCGTCTCCGTGCTTGGTCCAGTCGGTGTCCCAGCCATAGTTCCATCCCTCGACCAGCACACCGCCCAGGCCGTGACGGGCCGCAAAGTCGATGTAGCGCTTGGTGTTCTGGGTGGTGGCACCGTGGCGGTCGCCCTGCGACCAGGTCCAGCGCTGTTTCTGCAACGCCCACCAGATGCCCACATACTTGGTGGGCTTCACCCAATCGGTGTCATAGATCTTGCTTGGCTCGTTGAGGTTCAACGCCATGCGCGAGAGCAGGATGTCGGCGGCACGGTGACCAATGATGATGGCACGCCACGGCGAGACACGGGTATCCCCCACCCTCACTTTATCTCCATTCTGCCAGGGCACGAGATCGACGGTGAGCGTCGTGCCACTGGGGGCAAAGTTCATCGTGGAGTAATCGGTCAGGTTGGCATCCATGATGGCCATATAGAGCGAGTCGTTGACTTCCAGTGCGATGGGACCTGACATCTTTCCCTTCTTGCTCAGCGGCTCTCGGGTGTAGATGCCCTCATAGTAGGCCGTCAAGGCGGGAATCGACCACGTGGGGGCGTCGGTGGGCAGGGCAAACTGGGTTGCCTCGTCCATGATCACAAAATCCTGCAAGCCTGGCTGGCGCGGGAACTCGTAACGGAAAGCCACTCCGTCGTCAAAGGCGCGGAACGTCACGCCCAACCGGCGCTTCATGCCGCCTTTTTCTTGCAGCGTCACCTGCATCTCGTTATAGTGGTTGCGCACCATGGATTCTTCTCCCCAGGGTTGACCCCACGATTCATCAAGTGACGAGCGTGTGGTCTTGCCCATCTTGAAGTTATCCTTCAAGTCTCCGTCCTTGAGCACCAAGCCCAGCGCCGAACGGCCAATCACGGTCTCGCCGCCACGCTTCACCTGATACCAGGCCTTGCCGCCATCCACGCCCACGGTCACCGTCAGCGACCCGTCGGGGCTTGTCAATTTCACATCTTTAGCGCTCAGCTGGACACTGGATATCAGCCCCAATAGCGCAATAACAAAAATCTTTTTCATCAGCTTCAATATTTTTTATGTTTAGGTTGTTTCTGTTGTTGGGTCAAGCGTCGATGGCCTTGACCAGCGACTCAAAGTCGTCTTTGTTGAGGGCGCGGGCTTTGAGTTTGGAGCGGTAGGTGTAGATGGTCGTCAAGCTGGCGCGCAGGATGGCTGCGATGCTTTGGTTATCGGTGATGCCCAGGCGAATGAGCGCCAGCACGCGCGACTCGGTGGTGAGGCGCTTGCCCTGCTTGACCTCGATCTTCCCGTCCTCCTGGAGGAGCTTATTCACCTCATCGACAAAGGTCGGGAAAATGTTCAGGAATGCATGGTCAAAGTTCTCGTAGAACAGTTTAGCATTCTCGGCTCCGTAGTGGGTGCTCTTGAGCGCCCGCGCCAGTTCCTCGGTCTTGCGGTCCCGGTACAGGCGGTATAGCGCCTTGCGCTGTTCCTCTCCCTGGTCGATAAATCGGCTCGACAGGGTGAGGAAGCGGGCAATGTACTGCTCCTTGATCTTCTCTCGTTCCCGCAGCAGTCCGTTGGCATCATGCAATTGTCCGACGGTGTCGCCCAGCTGGGTATTGACCTGCCGCAGTTGCTCGTTGATGGCTCGTTTCTGCTCATTCAAGCGGCGGTAGCGCTTGAGCAGCTGGTAGATGGCGATGACACCGACTACAAGCAATAGGGCGATGATCGAGATAATACCGAGCAGCCACATCATCTTGCGGTGTCCCTGTTCCTGCTGGGTCTGGTAGGCTGTGAGGATCTTGGGCACAATGTGCGAGGCCTGGATGTTGCGTAGGCGCGTGCCGTAGAAGTTGGCATCATCGACCGCCACGCGCATGTAGCGATAGGCACGGTCGATATCGCCCTCGTCAAACAGGCGGTCGGCAATCGTCCTGAGTGACGTGTTCTCACGGATGCAGCCCTCCAGGTCACTCTCGGCACTCTTGATCAGGTATTCCAGTTGTCGTTCCTTATCACCCATCTGGCTATAGTGGAACGACATGGTGCTGGTGATGATGGAATACAGGCGTTCACCACTATGGTAACCAGTCACCAAGCGTTCAAGCAATTGGATAGACTGTCCTGGCTTCTTGTTGTCGGCATAGGTCTCGGCCAGCGTGAGCAAGTAGTTCACATCATCGTGAGGCACATGTGTCGCAATGGCGGCACGTCGCTCGGCGACCAGCTGGCGCACATATTCCTCGGCATACTGGGTGCCCTGCATGTACTCGGCCTGATAAATCAGCAAGTCGGTGCGGGTGCGGTGATACAAGATCAGTTGATCGGGCGCTAGAAGGGTCGTGTCGATCTGGCTCAACGTTTGATGCGCCTTGTCCATCAGGCAAGCCGTGGACAGGATATGGGCCAGGTTCAGGCGGCTCTCGTTCAACAGGCGGGCATCACCCATCGACCGGGCCAGGCCGATACACTGGTTCACGTAGGCATAGGCCGAATCGTATTGATAAGCCGAGTATTCCTCATACAAGGTTCTCAACACCTGAAAGCGCTCATGGTGGGCATGGGAGGTCTGGGCCAACTGAGCCTTGAGTTGCGTCAAGCGGGCTTCCTTCTGGGCAATGATGTGAGACTGCTGGGCAATCAAGCTGTCGAGACGTTGAAAACGGCCACCCTCGCCCGCTGCAAGCGCCACAAGAGTGCACATCACCGCCATCATCACAAGAATCACAATCCTCCTCATCACCTTGTTACTTTTTAAAACCCTATAACCTACAACCTATAGCCTAAAGACCTAATAGAATATCGATCAGTGCGGTCACATCGCCCACGGTAACCTCGCCATCGCCATTAACATCGGCACGCTTGGCCAGCTCGGGTGCCGGTTGCTCACTCAGGATAACATCAACAATCATGCTGATGTCGGCAATCGTGATCTCGCCATCCAGATTCACATCACCGGCAAGCGCGTCACTGGCAGGCTCACCCTTGTAATACACCTTGTAGCCACCAGCGGGGATGTTGAAGCTCTGGCTAGCATTCAGGGTCACGGGAATGGCCGTCAAGCCGGCAGCGATATTTTCCACATCGATAGCCAGCTTCCACTCGCCAGGCTCCAAGCCTGTCACAACGCTATTCACGCTGCTAGTGCCCAGGTTGAGCACCACAAGCGCCGTTTGGTCGTTGTGGTGACGGGTATAGGCGACAAGGTTGCTGCTGCCCGTGGTGAGGAAGGTCACCTCGCTGGCACGGTCACCATTGTCGATAAGGGCATCGCAACTGTGCTTGAGCGCGGTGAGGGCCTTGACGGTGTTGAGCATCTTGCTATCGACGACATTCCAGTTGATGGGTGTGCGGTTGAAGTAGTCGAGCTTTCTCGACAACAGGTAACCCGTTTCTTGGCCATTATAAATCAACGGCATGCCGTAAAGCGTAAAGGTCAGCACCGTGAAGGCGTAGGCATTGTTGCCATATTGCGTGTTCATCGAGCTGCTATAGTTCTGGTCATGGTTGGTGAGATAGACCATGCGGCTCATATTGTTGAAGCGCAGGTCGCCCACCAGGTTGCGGCACTGCGTGAGCACGCCCGTGGGGTTGGACTTGTTGTTGACCAGCGCGCTCTGGAAGCCCCAGGCGTAGTCATAGTCCCAGCCGCAGGTGAGCAGGCGTTGCACACTGTTGGCCATGTCGCCCTCGCCCAGCATGGTGATGGTCTTGCCCGGCTTGTACTCCTTCAGTGCCTTGATGGCACGGGTCCAGAAGGCGGTGGGAATCGTGTTGCTACTGATGTAGTCACAGCGATAGCCGTCGATGTCGGCCTGGTCGATCCAGTATTGCATGGCCTCAATCATTGCCAGCTGTGTTGATTCCTTACTGTAATCCAGCTGATAGACGTCGCCGTAGCCGTTGGGACTGGTGAGCGTCGTGTTGTAATATTCACGGTGCTGGGTGATCCACACATTATCTTTGGCGGTGTGGTTTGCAACCCAGTCTAGCCACACCTGCATCCCGCGGTCATGGGCGGCAGCGACAAAAGCCTTGAGGTCGGCGATGGTGCCAAAGTCGCTGTTCACTGCATGGTAATCGCGAGGGGCGTAAGGGCTGCCTAGCAAACCGATGCGTCCCTGCACGCCACGGGGATGGATGGGCATGAGCCAGATGATGTCAACGCCCAAGTCCTTGAGGTAATCCAGGCGCTGCTGGGCGGCGGCAAGGGTTCCCTGGCTGGTAAAGTTATACAGGTCAAGCTGATAGATAACATTTTGATTGGGGACAAAGGTACTCTCTCCTGCCCCAACAATCTGAGTCAACTGACCCATCACATAATAGCCGTGATTGGTAAACGAGCCATCCACGCGACCTGCCTGGTTATTCCAAGTAAAAATCAGCCCCGTGGGCATGGCGAGTGTGCCAGTATAGGCCCACTTGTAAATCTTGTTACCACTCTGTGTATCACCCATATAGGTCATCGCAGCACCTGGCCAGGCCGTGCCCACATAGCTACGGCCATCGGTATTACCTTCCCACGCCCACACCTTGGGCGCATCGGTCACCGTGCCGTTGGCCTCAAAGAACACACACACTTCGTCATCACCCGCCAGCGTCGGCTCATAAATCGCCGCCACCGAGGTCAATGCCGCCATCATCAGGATGGCTAAAGAAAACAGTCGTCTCATTTTTCTGGTTATCATTATTGTTATTGTTGCCTCTGCGTGACATCATTATCGACAAAGGTACAAATAAATCTCAAGCACACCAGACTATCAAACAAAAAATCTAAACTTTTCAAGCACACAACCCACTAGAAAACAAAAAATTACTATTTTCCAGCGCCTCTAAAAATCAAACTCCATTTCACACCTCAACGAGCCGCTTCAGCTTCATCTACGCCGTGCTCCCACCTCAGCCCACATGCGATTCCATCCACAATCGTCACCCCACCACAAGGCACCACCCTGATTTCTAATGAACACCCACTGCAATCAAGAAAAGAAAAAAAGCAATGCCAAAGGGCTAAAACTAGAGACTTTTTTATTATCTTTGCCGATTGTAAACACAATTCGAGCCATTTATTTGGTGAGAATTCTAATTACTATCGCTTATGAACAGATTTGTTGAACTGATTCCCCAGCAGTGCGCCAAGTATGGCGAGCGCGAAGCATTACGTTTTCGTGACTATGACACCCAGGTGTGGTCGTCGATCACGTGGAACGGCTTCAGCCAGTTGATAGACCGCGCTGCAGGCGCCTTGTATATGGGCGGCGTTGAGCCACAAGGCCGCGTGTGCATTTTTACCCAAAACTGCCCCGAAATTCTGATTACCCACTTTGGAGCTTTCTACAATCGTGCCATCCCCGTCCCCATCTATGCCACAAGCAGCAAGGACGAGGTTGCCTATATTGTCAACGACTCGGGTGCCACCATCCTGTTTGCCGGCGACCAGCGACAGTACGACATTGCCCGCCAGGTAATGGATGAATGCCCCTCACTCAAGTTTATCGTCACCCTGAATCCCGGGGTCAAACGACATCCCGACGATAAGGCCTCTCTCACCTGGGAGGAATTTCTCGCTACTGGCGACAAGCTGGGCAAAGATGTCACTGCCCAAATCGAGAAGCGCAAACAAGAGGGCGAGGAGAGCGATATCATGTACCTGATCTACACCTCGGGAACAACAGGCGTGCCCAAGGGTGTGATGCTGGCCCATAGCAACATGAACGCCGCGATGGATGCCCATATCGAGCGTTTTGACACCATTATTAATGACAAGACCGATGTGTCGTTAAGTTTCTTACCCTTCAGCCACGTGTTTGAGTTGGGGTGGACGATGGTGTGCCTGTGCACAGGTATCCGTGTGGCTATCAATTATGACCCTCGCGAGATCCAGCGAGCCGTCAAGGAGGTGCAACCCAACTACATGTGCAGCGTGCCTCGTTTCTGGGAGAAAGTCTATACCGCCATCAACGACAACTTGCAGAACGCCAAGCCCGTAGTGCGCATGATGGTGAAACAGGCGATACGTGTGGGAAAGACCAGAAACCTGAAGTATGCCCGACTGGGCAAGAAAGCACCTGCCATCATCGAGAAGCAGTACCAATACTTCGAGAAGAAAGTTTTCATGAAGTTGCGCGGCGCCATCGGCGTAACCGAGGGCAAGCTCTTCCCCACAGCTGGTGCCATGCTGAGCGATAACATCACCGAGTTTCTACATGCCGTGGGCATCAACATCTGCATCGGCTACGGCCTGAGCGAGACCAACGCCTCGGTGAGCTTCTTCACCGAGCCTGGATGGACCATCGGCACCGTGGGTATGCCCATCTCAAACATCGATGTGAAGATTGGCGACCAGAACGAAATCCTCGTCAAGGGACCCACCGTGATGCAGGGCTATTATAACAAGCCCGAAGAGACCGCCAAGGCCATTGATGCCGACGGGTGGTTCCACACTGGGGACTGCGGCGAACTGGCTCCCACTGGAGAGATCATCCTCACCGAGCGCCTCAAGGATCTATACAAGACCAGCAACGGCAAGTACATCGCTCCACAAGTGCTGGAAACCATGCTGGGACAAGACAAGTACATTGAGCAAGTCGCCATCATCGGCGACGGACGCAAATATGTGTCGGCGCTCATTGTCCCCGACTTTGAGGAATTGAAGGCTTATGCCGAGAAGAAGCACATCGAGCACGGCAGTATCGAGGAACTGGTCAACAGCCCCGACATCCACAAGATGATTGAGGACCGTATCAACGACTACCAGAAAGGGTTGGCCGCCTATGAGCAGATCAAGCGCTTTGTGCTGTTGCCCAAGGCCTTCTCTATGGAGAGTGGCGAGTTGACCAACACGTTGAAAATCAAGCGTGCGGTCATCAACAAGCGCTACCGTCCCCTGATCGACGCGATGTATGCCGCCGATTACCGCAAGAAAAAAAGCAATAACGAAACCGCTAGCAACCCATAAAAACTAAAAAACTAGAAACTAGGGACTAGAAACTAGAAACTAAAAACCAGGGACTAAAAACTAAAAAATGATAACGCAAGAACAACTCAAGGAATTACAACAACGCAAGGACGACCTCAAACGCTACCTGGACATCGACGGAAAGAAAATCGAAGTCGAGGAAGAGGAACTGCGTACTCACGTGCCCGACTTCTGGCAGGACCAGAAGGCTGCCGAGGCACAGATGAAGAAGATCAAGTCACTGCGCAACTGGATCAACGGCTGCGAGGAAGTGGAGCTCGCCGTCGATGAGGTGGCAACAGGATTTGACTTTGTCAAGGAGGGTCTGGTAGAGGAAAGTGAACTCGACGCGCTCTACAGCAAGGCGCTTGCCATGCTCGAGAAACTCGAGTTGCGCAACATGCTGCGCCACGACGAGGACAAGATGGATGCCATATTAAAAATCAACTCGGGCGCCGGTGGCACCGAGAGCCAGGACTGGGCATCGATGCTCATGCGCATGTACCTGCGATGGTGCGAACGCCACGGCTACAAGACGGCCATCGAGCACATCATCGACGGTGACGAGGCGGGCATCAAGAGCGTCACCATCAGCATCGAGGGCGATTTTGCCTACGGTTACCTCAAGAGCGAGAACGGTGTGCACCGACTGGTGCGCGTCTCGCCCTACAATGCCCAGGGCAAGCGCATGACTTCGTTTGCATCAGTCTTTGTCACACCGCTCGTCGATGACACCATCGAGATCACCCTCGACCCCGCAAGGATCTCGTGGGACACCTTCCGCAGCGGCGGCGCTGGTGGACAGAACGTGAACAAGGTGGAATCGGGTGTACGCGTGCGATACCAGTATAAAGACCCCTACACGGGTGAGGAGGAGGAAATCCTCGTTGAGAACACCGAGACACGAGACCAGCCCAAGAATCGCGAGAACGCATTGCGCAACCTGCGCTCCATCCTCTACAACAAGGAACTGGAACATCGGCGCGAGGAGCAACGCAAGGTGGAGGACAGCAAGAAGAAAATCGAATGGGGCAGCCAGATACGCAGCTACGTCTTTGACGACCGCCGCGTGAAGGATCACCGCACCAACCATCAGACCAGCGATGTGGGCGGTGTGATGGACGGTGACCTGGATGACTTCATCAAGGCCTACCTGATGGAGTTTGCCGAGGCCTGACACGGCCTTTAGGACTGAGAATTGAAAACTCATTAATCATATACCACCACAAGATAGATGAACGAGAAATTTACTATCGTCAAGGTCAGCGGCAAGATCGTCGAGAAAGCCGACGAACTGCGCACCTTTGTCAAGGCGTTTTCTGCCATCAAGGGTAAGAAGATGCTCATCTTCAGTGGCAACATGATGGCCCAGGAGATTGGCAACAAGATGGGCATCAAGACCAAGCTCATTGACGACCGCCCCGTGGTCGATGCTGGCACACTCAAGCTACTCACGATGGTCTATGGTGGACTGGTGAGCCGACTGTTCGTCTCGCTGCTGCAAGGCAACAGGGTAAATGCCCTGGGGGTAACTGGTGCCGACATGAACCTCATCACCAGCGTGAGGCTGACAGATGGCAAACTGGGCGACACCGGACAAGTGCGCCACGTCAACACCGAGGGCATCGCACGATTGATTGACAACGGGATCGTGCCAGTGCTCGCACCCATCACCCACGACGGGCGGGGCAACCTGCTGTTCAACGAGACCGACGCTCTGGCAGCCGAGATTGCCCGGGCTTTGGCATTGCGGTTTGACATCACCCTCATCTATTGCTTTGAGAAAAAAGGCGTGCTGCTCAATACCGATGACCCCGACAGTGTCATCGCCAACCTGCGGCGCTCACAGTACAAGGCATTGCGTGACATGAGCATCATCAAGGACTGGTTCAACAACAAGCTCGACAATGCCTTCACCGCACTGGAGCACGGTGTGAAAGATGTCTATATCACCTGCCCTGCCCAGCTGGGCAATCCCGACAAGGGCACCCACATCCAGTCTTGACCTGTGTGGGTTGGCACGAGATTTGCATCACAAAGCATGAAACTACTTAACACTAACAACTAATAACTAAAAACTAAAATGAAGGTTGCGATTGTCGGCGCTAGCGGCGCTGTGGGACAGGAATTTATGCGTGTCCTCGATGAACAGAATTTTCCCGTGAGTGAACTCGTCCTCTTTGGATCGGAGCGCAGCGCAGGACGCATTTTCACGTTCCGCGGCAAGGACTATGTGGTCAAACTGTTGCAGCACAACGATGACTTCAAGGACATCGACATCGCCTTTGTGGCAATGGGCGCTGGGCCTGCCCGTGAATTTGCTCCCACCATCACCAAGCATGGCTGCATCATGATTGATAACAGCAGCGCCTTCCGCATGGATGATGACGTGCCTCTGGTAGTACCCGAGGTCAATGGCGAGGATGCGCTCAACACCCCGCGCAACATCATTGCCAACCCCAATTGCTCGACCATCATTATGGTTGTCGCCCTCAAGCCGCTCGACGATCTGTCGCACATCAAGAACGTACAGGTGGCCACCTATCAGGCGGCCAGCGGGGCAGGCATGGAGGCGATGTATGAGCTTGCGCTGCAAACCAGCGAAATCGCCGTAGGCAAGGAGGAACTGACCGTGCGGCACTTCCAGCACGAGCTAGCCTACAACGTCATCCCCCACATCGACATCTTCCAGGACAACGACTATACCCGTGAGGAAATGAAGATGGTCAAGGAGACATGCAAGATCATGCACAGCGACATCCGTGTGAGCGCCACCTGCGTGCGCGTCCCCGTCATGCGCGCCCACAGCGAGGCCGTGTGGATCGAGTGTGAGAAACCCATCACCCCCGAGGAGGCCCGCGCCGCCCTGCAACTGGCCCCCGGCGTTGTCGTTGTGGATGACCCGCGCAACAACCGCTACCCCATGCCCATCGATTGCTCGGGCAAGGATCCCGTCTATGTGGGACGCATCCGCGAGGATACCAGCAGCGACAACGGTCTCACCTTCTGGCTGTGCGGCGACCAAATCAAGAAGGGCGCCGCCCTCAATGCCGTCCAGATTGGCCAATACCTCATCGCCCACCGCAAGAAGTAACAACATCATGTATAACCGAGATTTCACGCCCGATTTTATCACCCAGCTCAAGGAGAACGAGATCTTTGTGTTCGGCAGCAACCTGGGTGGGTTTCACGGCGGCGGTGCGGCACGCGTCGCGCTAGAGGCTTTTGGCGCTGTGTGGGGGCAGGGAGTGGGCCTGCAAGGCCGCAGCTATGCCATCCCCACGATGCATGGTGGGCCCGAGTCCATAAAGCCCTATGTTGACGAGTTCATCGCATTTGCCACGCAGCATCCCGAGATGAAATTCCTGGTCACGCCCATCGGCTGCGGTATCGCCGGGTTCACACCCAGCGATATCGCCCCGCTCTTCAAGGCGGCACTCGACATCGATAACATCATTCTCCCCCGCTCTTTTGTTGAGGCACTCACACCCGATGCCTAATTAACGAGAGCATATCTAACAACTGTTGAACCCAAAAATCAAAGGCAACAATATAGATGTTGCCTCAAAGCCCTGCAGGGTCACTTCAGCAGCCCCCTCCCCACGCGCCACCCTCATATAACATCAAGTCACCCACCATGACGCACAAAAACGCAACAAGAAAAGCGTAACCACTGATTATCAGTTGATTACGCTTTTTCTTCTGTGATCCCTACAGGATTCAAACCTGTAACCTTTTGATCCGTAGTCAAACGCTCTATTCAATTGAGCTAAGGGACCAGTTTTTCGTTTTCAGCGGTGCAAAGATACTGCCATTTTTTGAACTGGCAAGCATTTTTGCAAACTTTTTTTCAAAAATTTTTCAAGCGCAGGCAGGTTTTTGACGTTATTGACCACAACGTCAATGACTTAAGCCCAAGAAAAAATTTTAGTTCAGCAGCCAGGTTGCGAGTGCCCAAATGACAAAAATCACCAGCGCGATGCCCGTAGCGGTCCACAAGGGCTTGTAGTTGACGACATACAGTCCCTGCTTGGGGACATCAACCTTCTCGGGTTTCTCGTTGGCCACGGCGAGCTTGTGCTCATCGATAGGCTCGATGGGCTGAGCCTCTTCCTTATATAAATAAGCCTTCATTGTCTCTTTCTTTGTATTGTTTTGGTTTTGCGGTGCAAATGTACACTATTTCCCGCAAATGACCAAATGCACCATCCTTTTTTCTCGACGAGTGATAAAAAAGGAGTGGGACGCGCGCAACGGCTGGCACGTGTTCCACTCCTTATCTATAAGAAGCCACACCAAAGGATGTGATGAAACTCCGACTAAATACAGGATTTGAGGGCGCCATAATCTTTGTAATCCTCCGGCTGTTAAGCACCTTGCGGTCGAGGCCCGCCATTGACTACAGCGCTTTTCTCGGCATTTCATAAAAATTTGAAGAGTATCCCGATCTACTTTGATGTGGACATTTTTTCAATGATCGTGTTGTCTCAACGACACCGCAAAGGTACACACTACATCGCACAAATGCAAGACATCGGGCCATTTTTAACACACATTTTTAACATCTACATCCCTATCGATTTCAGCAAGCAATAAATATGCATATCATCACTCTCGACATTTACCGATAGGCGTGTTAATAAAAAGATGTGAAAAATGCTTTATGGTTATGGGAAATTGCTTACCTTTGCACCAGATTAATCAACTGTTATCATTAACAATAAGATAGAATTCCAATGTCATGAAAGGTATTCATGTTACAAGTGAGATAAAACCGTTAAAGAAGGTTTTGTTGCACCGTCCTGGACGTGAACTGCTCAACTTGACACCCAACACGCTGGAGGAACTGCTGTTTGACGATATTCCCTATCTCAAGGTAGCGGAGGAGGAACACGATGCCTTCTCCCAGGTGCTGCGTGACAATGGCGTTGAGGTGGTTTACCTTGAAGACCTGATGGCCGAGGTGCTGGACATCAATCCCGAGATCAGGGAGAAGTTCCTGCGCCAGTTCATCGACGAAGCCGGAATCAGTGCGACAAAGTACCACGACATCATCTACAACTACCTAAACGGCATCACGTCGAGCAAGGAGCTGGTGTTGAAGACGATGGAGGGCATCTACCTGCAAGACCTGCCCCGCGACCCGCAACAGGTGAAGAACTCGCTGGTTGACCAGGTCAAGGGTGACAGCCGCTTTGTGGTGAAGCCCATGCCCAACCTGTACTTCACGCGCGACCCGTTTGCCTGCATCGGCAGGGGCGTGAGCATCAACCGGATGTTTTCGGTGACACGTTGCCGCGAGACCATCTACGGTGACTACATCTTCAAGTACCACCCCGACTTCAAGGAGGTCGAGCATTACTATGACCGCGACCTGCCTTACCGCATCGAGGGTGGAGACATCCTGAACCTCAACGAGCACACGCTCGCTATCGGCATCAGCCAGCGCACCGAGCCCGACGGCATCGAACTGATCGCCAAAAACATCTTCAAGAACGGCAATGCCGCCATCGACACGGTGCTTGCCATCCACATCCCCGAGACCCGTGCCTTCATGCACCTGGACACCGTGTTCACCCAGATCGACCACGACAAGTTCACCGTGCATCCCGGCATCCTGGGACCACTCGAGGTGTTCAAGCTTACGCGTGGCGAGGGCGATGACATCAAGCTGGAGCGCAAAGAGGAGACGCTGGAGGAAATCCTCGCCGAATCCTTGGGACTGGAGCACGTGAAGCTCATCAAGTGTGGCGGCGGTGACCGCATCACGGCCGAGCGCGAGCAGTGGAACGATGGCAGCAACACGCTGTGTATCGCTCCTGGCAAGGTAATCGTGTATGAGCGCAACAATGTGACCAACGCCATCCTGCGCGACGAGGGCATCACGGTGCTCGAGATTCCCAGCAGCGAGCTGTCACGCGGCCGTGGAGGACCCCGCTGCATGAGCATGCCACTGTGGAGGGATTGAGCAGTGAACAGTGAACAGTTAATAGTTAATAGTGAACAGTTAATAGTTAACAATCTGCTCCCGCATCCTGACAATTAACAACCAACAATAATAATCCATTATATTTACTTAAACTTAAACTAAAATTTACAATTATGCCAAGAAGTTTATCTGGAAGAAGTTTCCTGAAGTTACTCGATTTCTCGACCGAAGAGATTCAGTATTTACTCGAGCTCGCTAAGGATTTCAAGCGCATGAAACGCGCCGGAACCCCTCACAAATACCTCGCTGGTAAGAATATCGTGCTCTTGTTTGAGAAGACGTCAACAAGAACCCGCTGCTCGTTTGAGGTTGCCGGTAACGACCTGGGTATGGGTGTCACCTATCTGGATCCCGGATCATCACAGATGGGCAAGAAGGAGTCTCTCGAAGACACTGCCAAGGTACTGGGTCGCATGTTTGACGGTATCGAGTACCGTGGCTTTGACCAGCAGATCGTGGAAGACCTTGCCAAGCATGCTGGAGTACCCGTATGGAATGGTCTGACCACCGACTTCCACCCCACTCAGATGCTTGCCGATGTCCTCACCATCGAGGAGAACTTCGGTCGCTATAAGGGCCTGACAATGGTCTTCATGGGTGATGCCCGTAACAACGTTGCCAACTCTCTCATGGTCGTTTCGGCTAAGTTAGGCATCAACTTCGTTGCCTGCGGTCCCAAGGACAACATGCCCGACGATAAGCTCGTCAAGACCTGCAAGGAGATCGCCAAGGAGAACGGTTGCACCATCACGCTGACTGATGACGTGAAGAAGGGCACCAAGAATGCTGACGTTATCTACACCGACATCTGGGTATCGATGGGCGAGCCCGACGAGATCTGGGAACAGCGCATCAAGCTGCTCAGCCCCTACCAGGTGAATGACGCCGTGATGGCCAACGCCAGCCCCGACGCCATCTTCCTGCACTGCCTGCCCTCGTTCCACGACCTGGAGACCACCATCGGCAAGGACATCCACAAGAAGTTCGGTCTGCCCGAGATGGAGGTTACCGACAAGGTATTCCGCAGCAAGCAGTCCAAGGTATTTGACGAGGCCGAGAACCGCATGCACACCATCAAGGCCGTGATGTACGCAACACTGAAGTAATCATTGTGAATTTAAGGATTAGAGATTAATGATTAGAGATTGGTGAGCAACGTCTCATTGACTTTAATCATTAATCTCATTTATCAAGTAACAGTAACCGACTACACATTATAACAATTACAAATATGAGCAAACGTCTTGTTATCGCCCTGGGCGGCAATGCCCTGGGTAAGACTCCGCAGGAGCAACTTGCTCTGGTAAAGGGCACTGCATCCACCATCGTGGATCTTGTTGAGGAAGGTTATGACGTAGTCATCGGCCATGGCAACGGTCCCCAAGTGGGCATGGTGAACCTGGCCTTTGAGTACTCGGCCAACAACGGTGGTGGCACTCCCGCCATGCCGTTCCCCGAGTGTGGCGCAATGACCCAGGGTTACATCGGTTATCACCTGCAACAGGCCGTAGAACGCGAGCTGGCTCGCCGCGGCATCAACAAGCCCTGCGCCGCAGTGGTGACACAGGTGGTTGTGGACAAGAACGATGACGCCTTCCAGAAGCCCACCAAGCCCGTCGGCATGTTCTATAGCAAGGAGGACGCCGACCGCATCGTCGCTGAGACGGGTTACACCTTTGTTGAGGACGCTGGACGTGGTTATCGTCGCGTTGTCCCCTCGCCCATCCCTGTCAAGATTGTGGAATTGCCCATCGTGGAGCAGCTCGTAGGCCTGCACAGCGTGGTCATCACCGTGGGTGGTGGTGGCATCCCCGTTGTGGAGAATGGCCCCGGTGACTATGAGGGCGTGGCAGCCGTGATCGACAAGGACCGCGCCAGCGCCAAGTTGGCCCTCGACCTGAATGCCGATATGCTCGTCATCCTCACCGCTGTCGAGAAGGTTTCGATCAACTTCAACAAGCCCGATCAGAAGGACCTTGACCGCATGACCATCGCCGAGGCCCGCGAGTACATCCAGCAAGGCCACTTCGCTCCCGGCAGCATGTTGCCCAAGGTGGAATCGTGCATCAGCTTTGTGGAGAACACCGCTGGTGGCACCGCCCTGATCACCTCACTCGACAAGGCCCGTGAAGCCCTGCAAGGCAAGACCGGCACCCTCTTGGTCAAGGAGTAAATCGAAGAGAGAAACCATATCAATAATGGCTGGACGCTAACAACGGCGCCCAGCCATTTTGCTGCCTACCAGAAACCATTATTTCTTAAGGATTGTCACTGGATTTAATACGCTGTTTCTTTTAAAAAAATTATCTTTGCGGAACCATTTATCAGATTGATTGAAACACAATCGTCATCAATATTAACCCGCATTGAAAGGTCATGATTGCCATGTCATGGACCAAAGATTCAGTTTAATGTTCAAGAAGCAACTCTGTGCCATATTAATAATGCTGCTGGCATCTGTCATGATGCGAGGGGCTAACGCCTATAACATCAACCAGCACAATCAATGGGTGAAGGTCTCAACTGAAGGCCTGATGCGCCGAGGCCAGGATTACCTTCAGAATAAAGGCTGGGTTGACAGTGCGCTAGTCTGTTACACCATCGTTGCCAACCGCGCCCGTCGCACTGATCAGGACAGCAAGGAAATGTATCAGATTGCCAGGGCACTCAACAATATAGGTTACATCTATGCCGCATACTACTATGACTATCAGAAAGCCTATGAGAACGTGAAGCGGTCAATGGAAATGTCCAAGCAATACGGCTTTGACAATAATCTGGCGTATGTCTATATGAACATGGCCTCGATTCTTGATAGCCGCAATAGATTAGTCTCGGATGAAACTCTCTCGACTGAGGTGTTGGACAATACTAGGTTAGCCTTTGACGTCGCCGTCAAGTCTGGAGAGTGGAATGTGGCTGTGACCAGCATCTATAACATGCTGGACATGATACACGATAAAGGCGAAGCTGAACTCATTGCGCCAGATTTGGCCCGTTTTAAGGGTTTGCAGTTGAGCGACAGCGTGGAGATGTGGCAGTGCACACGCATGTTCTGCCAAGCCGCCGAGGCTTTCCAAGCAGGCGATTATCCTCAAGCACTCAATTACTATGATCAGATGCTCCTCAAGGCTCAGGAAGTGACAACCAACCGCCAGCAGTGCATCATCGAGGCCATGCAGCAGAAGGCTGTCGTGCTCGATGCCATGCACCGCTATGAAGATGCGGTTTCCGTCCTGCGTGACGTGGAGCGGATTGCCATCGGCAATGGCATGCAGAGCGAATTGATCAGCACCTATCAGGCCATGGCCAAGGTTTATGCCAACATGGGAAACCGGCAGATGGCCGATCAACTGGATTACAAGTACCTCAAGGCTAGGGACGAATTTGTCCACAAGAGTCATGCCCAGATGCTGGAGAAGTCACGTTTTCTGGACGAGTTGAGCCGTGTCAATGATCAAGTGGCACAGATTCAAGCTAAGCACGAGCGTGCCCATCAGTTGCTGCTAATGATGAGCTTGATTGCCGCTATCATACTTATAGCAATGGTTCTACTCGTGCGCAGCAATATCAAGCAGCGCAATTACATCAGGCACCTCTATGAGAAAAACGTGCAATTACTGGATGTCAAAGTAACTGCTGAGCAGCCAGCATCTCACTCGGTTGACAAACAAGAGGACTCAGCCCCCAAGTATCAAAGCCAACTTGACCAGGAGAGCAAGGACCGCTTGTTTGAGCGCATCAAGAATGTGATGGACGATATTGCCATCATCTGCAAACCCGATTTCTCACTTCAGCAGTTGGCTGTCCAGGTAGGCAGCAACTATAAATATGTGTCACAGGTGGTCAATGAGCGTTACGGGAAAAGTTTCAAGCAGGTGCTCAACGAGCAACGGGTGCGTGAGGCCTGTCGCATCCTGAACGAGCCTAATCAGTCTGCCCATCTTACCATCGAGGCCATTGCAGCCAATTTGGGCTTCAATTCCCGCAGCAATTTCACTGTTACATTCAAGCGCATTACCGGCATTTCTCCATCAGACTTCATGAAGATGGCCAAAGAAAAATAGTTTCGATCCACAAGGCTTATTTCACTGAAAGATATCTATCAATAAAGCGTTTTTCGTTCTGTTTCCATGAAATAGAACATGGTTGCTGTCCATTTTCTTGCTC
>CAMVAP010000030.1 GCA_947165485.1 uncultured Prevotellaceae bacterium | reverse complement strand
ATGTCCTCGCTGGTCGTGAAAATGGAAATGTCACCCAGCGACATCACGCGCTCGCGTGAGTGGACGGGGAAACGGCGACCGTCGGTGAGGCCCTCGACAATAAGTTTATTATTTCCGTATGAAACGAGTTTGTAAAGTCCGGGACGCCCCGAGATTGATAAAATTTTCTTCAGCATAATTGGTTTATAAATTTTTAGTAGTGAGTTTTGATCTTGTTAGATTGTTAATAGACCTTAGTCTGGGTTGTGGAAAGAAGTTGCATGACTTGTGGCAGCAGGGCCGTAGTATTGTCATTGACAATGGCCTGCTCTCCAGGAGCAATGAGTTCCTCGTCACGTTGAGATGCCATGCGATCCAGCACTTGTTGTGCCGTGAGGCCACTGCGGGCCTGGACACGGTCGATGCGCACGTCTTGTGGTGCTGTAACGTGCCACACCTCATCCACCATCTTGTCAAGTCCTGATGTGCGCAGTAGCGCCGTCTCGACAAATGCCACCTTGTCGCCTTGGGTCTTCCTGCCGTCAGCCCATCGCATCAGGTCACTGGCTGTAGCCGGATGCACAATTGCGTTGAGACGGTTCAAGGCCTGCGCGTTACCAAAGGCAACCTTGCTCAAGTGTTGACGATTCAACGTGCCATCAGGATGGTAAGTCTCGCTGCCAAAAGCGTCGGTCAGCAACCGACGCACGTCCTCGCTATCGGTCATGAGGCTCCTGGCACGTGTATCACAGTCATAGACTTGAAAGCCCATGACCTTGACAATGCGCGCCACCACGCTCTTGCCGCTGCCAATTCCTCCTGTGATAGCGATGAGTTTCATGCGGTGCCTAGTGCTTCTCGATGATATACTCCACGCTATCGTGTGAGAAATGCACGTCCTGATAGGCTGCGGGCATTTCTCCAATCATGACTTTAACCTTGTTGGAACCGTCAAAGGTGATCGCGTTGTAATCGACAACAGCGGTAATGTCGGCCTTGTCGCTGATACGGCTCTGAGGGGAACGATAGCTCACTTGGACATCGCTCGGGAAGAGAAGCATCTTGACATCACGAGGGGCATTGCGCACAGCGATTTTGATGGTCCTTGTTTGAGAAACGAGTTTCTCGATGGGCACCATGATGTCAATAGTGCGGGGCTCTATCACGGCACCATTAATGGGAGCGATACCCACCTTGCGCCGCAAGGTGTCGGTCAGTTCCCTTTCCTCAACGTGATGGGTGTAAACCTCATTGATCTCGTTCAGGGTCTTGGCATCGCTGAACACGAGCACCGAGTCGTGACTCTGGATGAGGGCTCCATACAAGGCATAGTCATCGCGCGGCTCCACCAGAATATCGGCTTTGACGGGCACTTTCTTACCAGGCAAGTCGGTGAACCTGATGTTGATCGCTTCGGGAAGGACGCTCACGATGGTGGCATGTTTATTGAGTACTGTTGTGAGCGCTTTCCTCAAGTGGCTCTGATCTATCTTGAATGTGCTGTTGCCGTCGCTGTAATCCGAGAATCGCAAGGTGAGCTTGGGCGTCTTGTGGAAGAGATAGGAGAAAAAACGGTAACCGCGATCCTTGACAGTGACTGACAACGTGTCGGGTACCTTGCCGAGCATGTGCACATTGCTGGGCAAACTCATCTCGACAGGCACTTCTATGTCAAGTTGTACGTCACTGTTAAATGTCAAGAAACCCCAGAAAACCGCCGAGATAACGACAAACGACAAATACAGGAGAATCGACCTCATGCGAGGTGACTCCTGAAATTTGGCTTTTATCTGGTCCCAAATCTTCATGTCTTTGACCGATGCTCACACTGCATCGGGTTGAGGTGATGGTTGATGTGGTCGGTGTTAAATTACTTGGTCTCGGCAACGTCCTGCATCGACTGATAGATGGAATTCTTATCAATCCTGATGGTTACGTTGTTGTCGATTTCCAGCATGACGTAATTGTCCTTAATTTCGCGGATGCGGCCATAGATGCCTCCAGCGGTCATTACTTTATCACCTTTCTGCAGGCTTTCACGGAAGGAGTTGATCTTCTTCTGCTTCTTCTGCTGGGGATACATAATAAAGAAATAGAAAATAGCAATCAGGGCTATAATCATGATCATGCTGCTCCAGCCTGAACCAGCGGCTGAGCCTGCGGCTTGCAATAAGATTGAGTTAAGCATAATGACTTTTGTTGGTTATATATTAATATAATAATGTGATTTTTTAAGTGAGGAAAACTTGTCCCTTAAGGCTTGAGGACAAGCCCGTCCTTGCGTAGGCGCTTCACGGCGTTATTGAGAATGCCGTTGACAAACTTACCGCTAGCGGCTGTGCTGAAGTTCTTGGCCAGCTCAATGTACTCGTTGAGCGTTACAGCGGTGGGAATCTTGTCAAATGTGCGCAACTCGGCAATTGCGGCACACATGATGATGCGGTCCATGAGCACGATGCGGTCCTTGTCCCATCGGCTGTCCAGAATCAAGTCATCAATGAGGGCGTTGCTCTCGGGCATTAAAGTCACTGTCGCTGTGAACAGTTCTTTACCGAAGTCGTTGTCCTCCTCGTCCTTAAACATGGGCATGATAGCATCTTCATCACCCTCGGCCAGGCGACGGAATGTCTTGCAGACAAACTGGCCCATCAGGTCCATGTCGTCCTCGGTCCAGAACAGGGAACGCTGTTCAATGGCATCGGCCATGTTCTCGTCGGGCAAGATGACCTGCTTGATAAGCTGTTGCCACAGCAGGCTATCGGCTGTCATGCTGTCCTCATCATCGGCCATGTAATCATTATACAGGTCGCTCTTGATGACCTTGTCGAGCATCAAGCGCTCAAAGATCGGGTCATCGTTCCACGTTACCGTGTGTTCCTGAGCAAACTCCTGCAACTGTTCGTTGTTGGCTAGCGCTGCCACAAGACGGTTGTTGACAAACTTCATGTTGGGATTGAGCTCCTCCTGGGTGGGCATGTACTTGTTGCGGGCCTCATCGATGCGCATCTCCTGGATGTGGGTCAACTCAACAGGCAACCGCATCAGGTAGTGATACAGCTCGTAGGTCTTATCAAGACATGTCGCTAAATCCTTGAGCGCTTTGGCAAGGGTGCACTCGGGACGCGTCAGCATATAGGAGTACAGATTCTGTACGACTTTTGTTCTAATTAATACTCGATTGATCATAGTGTGATTTTTTGAACTTGCAAAGATAGCGAAAAAAGGTGGTGCACACAAGTAAATAGCGGTTTAATCCACTTTCTGGTTGTCGTTGAGGCGTTGACGCACGACTTCATAGATCATGATGCCGCCAGCCACCGACACATTCAATGAATTGATGTGGCCAAACTCGGGAATGAGCACTTGGGTGTCACACAATTTCATGATTTCAGGGGAAATGCCTTTATCCTCGGCACCCAGGACGATGGCAACAGGACCGGTGTAATCGGCTGCGGTGTAGGGCGTTTGTTGCTTGTCGCTGGTACCCACGATTTTAAAACCGCTGTTGCGTAGCAGTTTCACCGCATTTACCAGGTTGTGCTCACGGCACACGGGCAGGTGATTGAGCGCGCCTGCCGAGGTCTTGACAGCATCGGCATTGACACTCACGCTCTCGCGGTCGGGTATCACGATTGCACTCACGCCGGCGCACTCGCAGGTGCGGGCTACGGCACCAAAGTTGCGCACGTCGGTCACGCCGTCAAGAACGACCAAGAACGGGTTCTCGCCAGCGTCAAACAGCTGCGGCACCAGGTCCTCAACGCGGTAATAGGTAACAGCGGCCATCATGGCTAGCACACCTTGATGGTTGCGGCGGGTGATACGGTCGATCTTCTGCACAGGTACTCGTTGCACAGGCACTCGCAATGCCCTCGCGCGATCAGAGATTTCCTTGGCGGTTTCGTCGCTCATGGTTTTGCTCAAGAAAATCTTATCAATGTCCTTGCACGCTTCCAGGGCTTCAAGCACGGCATGGATGCCATAGATGTATTGGGTCTTGTCAATCATGATGTTGTTGGTGTTTGATGAGTGATTTAGCGTTATCGATTGCGGCTTGGTTCAAGTCCTTGCCGCTTAACATACGCGCGATCTCGAGGATGTGCTCTTCCTCGTTCAGCGCCTTGACTTGGGTGAGGGTCTCGGTCTCGGTGTCGGTCTTGTACACGCGCAGGTGATGCTCGCCGTTGGCTGCCACTTGGGGCAGGTGGGTGATGGCGATCACTTGGATACTGTGGGAGATGTCGGCCATCATTTCGCCTATCATGTTGGCTACGTCACCGCTGACGCCTGTATCCACCTCGTCAAAGATGATGCTGGGCAACTTCATGTGACGGGCGATTATAGTCTTGATGCACAGCATCACACGTGAAATCTCACCACCCGAGGCTGTTTCCTTGACGGGCATGGGACGTTGATTCTTGTTGAATGCCATCATAAACTCGACTGAATCGGTGCCACTCGACGATAGCTCGATAGAGTCAAATGCAACGTCAAATGCTATATTCTTCATGCCCAACGGCGTGGCCAGTGACAAGAGTTCCTTGCCAAAACGCTTGGCTGCTTCATGTCGCTTAACCGACAATTGGGATGCCAGATCTTGTGCTATGGCTTGTGTAGCGGCTACTCGCGTGTTCAGTTGCTCGACAATTTCATCATTGTGCTCGATTTCGCCCAGTTGACGCTCATAATTGTGCTGGATTTCAATCAACTGGTTGACATCCTGGGCGTTGTGCTTGCGTTGCAGGCTGTAGATGTCGTTAAGACGCTCGTCCACACGAGCCAGTTGGGCCGGATCGTCATTGAGCGTGTCCACGATAGAATTAACGCTATGCGATATGTCCTTGAGGTCGATCAGTGCGGTGCGCACCCTGGCGGCCATCCCCTCAACGTCATCAAGGTTCCTCTCGGTCTCTTCCAGCCGTTGAGTCACAGTCGTGAGGCGCTCCAGTATGCTGTTCTCCTCGCCATCCAGTTCGTGCTCAACAGTCCATAGAGCCTCTTTGATCTCGGTAATGTTGCTGAGTTTGCTCTGGAGTGCTTCAAGTTCCTCATCCTCATTGGGCTTGAGTTGAAGGGCTTGGAGTTGATCGAGCTGGAAACGGATATAATCCTCGTTTTGCCGCATCTGCTCGATGGCCTGACGTGTCATGTCGAGTTGTCTGACCGCTTCCCTGTACTCGTTGAAGGCTGCATGGTATCGAACCAGCAATGGGTTATTGTTGGCAATGCTATCCAGTATAGAGAGCTGGAATGCTGGATGTGACAACAGCATGTTGCTGTGCTGGGAATGGATGTCGAGCAGGCGGGTGCTCAAGTCGCGCAATACGGTAAGGGCTACGGGCGTGTCATTGATAAATGCACGCGACCGCCCGCTGGGTGACAGCTCGCGCCTCAGTAGGCACTCATGCTCGTCCCAGTCGATATCGTTATCAACAAAGAAGCGCTCCAGCTGGTAACCGTCGATGTCAAACGTCGCCTCAACGATGGTCTTGCTCTGGGTGTCACGGATGGCCTTTGTGTCGGCCCGCTCTCCCAGTATCAGCGACAAGGCTCCCAAGATAATGGACTTGCCGGCTCCTGTCTCACCTGTTATAATTGTTAAACCATCGGCAAACCCGATGTCGAGCTTGTCGATGAGTGCATAGTTAGAAATGTGCAGATGCTTAATCATTTCTCACGTGAAGTGCGGGGCAATCCTGTTAATTACTGGTTTGCTTAATTTTCTCTAGACGGTTAGTCTCACTCGGATATACCTGATAGAGCATTTCATAGACGTTTTCTTTCTCGGTGGTGTTTGCCTTGCTGTAGATGTTGACCAACTCGTCGAGTTTGGCATCCTTGAACATGGTGAGGCACACCGACATGGGGGCAACATCATAGATCTTGGCCAGGTTCTCCAGGGTGTGGGTAATGGTGGCACGACCCTTGTCAACGGTGACAACCATCTGGTCCAGTCCCATGCGGTGATAGTCATAGAGCATCTGACGGATGGGAGCAGTCTGCTTGTCGGTAAATGCGCTGAGAACCGCGCTACGGTTGTTGTTGTCCTCAAAGGCTTTCCAACCGCTCTCGCCAGAATTCTGAGCCAAGCGAACGACCTGTGCTGCGCGATCATAATAGGGATCTCCACCGTTCAACTCAAAGGAGTCAAAGTCGAGAGCAATGATCATATAGGCCCAAAAGTTGAGGATAGCCGTCAGGTTGTCTTTCATCTCCAGCTCAGAGAACTCCAGGGTCTGTCCGGGCATGAAGGTGATATGCACCTTGGGGTCCTTGAAGTTGATCAGGGCGGTAGTGTAGGAACTGTTGAAGACGGGACGTTGGGATTGAATCTGTAAATCTCCCTCCATAACCCCTGAACCATCGTCCCAGGAGCTAATGGTGAACAAGAGTTTACAGTAGATCTTCTCATTGGTGCCAAAGGTGGCATTGGTCCACTTGGTGGTGTTCATGTAGTCGGTGACCGATTGCTTTAACTCGTTAAACACGTCCCTGCTTCCATTGGAAATCTTATCGGCGTTGACTTCAACTTCGCAATTCAGCTCGGTTGCTTCGTCATCGGCAACAACATGAAAGGCACATAGCAGTGCCACCATCAACAGCAATAGTGTCTTCTTCATTTTTGCAACAGATACTTGTGTAAAACATCAATAATGTCATGGGCGACTTCACGCTTGGACTTGCATTCTCCTTCAAGGGTTTCACCCTTATCGGTAAAGATGGTCACCTTGTTGGTATCGACTTGGAAACCGGCATTCTTGTCACGCAATGAGTTCATAACGATGAAATTCAAGTTCTTACGCTCCAGTTTGCCTTGCGCATTCACATTCTCGTTGTCGGTTTCCAGTGCAAACCCCACAGTCACTTGGTTGGGGCGCTTGGCTTGCCCCACGGCACGGGCAATGTCGGGATTGGGGGTGAGACGGATGACGGGTGCCGTATCTTTTTCACGCTTGATTTTTTTGTCGGCGACGTTTTCCACACGGTAGTCGGCGACAGCGGCACACAATATCACTGCGTCACTCTGCGGCAAGGCCTGCATGACAGCATCATGCATCTCCAGGGCTGTAGTCACGTCGATGCGGTGAATGGATGGGTGGCCGGTCTTGAGCGCAACAAGCCCGGAAACCAGCGTTACCTGTGCTCCACGGCTCGCACATTCCTCGGCTAGAGCAAATCCCATCTTGCCTGATGAGAAATTACTGATGTAGCGCACGGGATCGATCCGCTCTACCGTGGGGCCGGCAGTGATAAGTACCTGTTTGCCTTTCAGATCCTCACCTTGAGAAAAAAAGTCGTCCAGCACCTTGACAATGTTCTCGGGTTCCTCCATGCGTCCCTTGCCGATGAGGTGACTGGCCAGCTCACCCGCTGTGGGTTCAATGATGTGATTGCCGTAACTGCGCAGCAAGTCGAGATTGCGCACTGTGCTGGGATGGCGCATCATGTCAAGGTCCATCGCTGGAGCCACAAACACGGGTGCCTTGGCCGACAGATAGGTGGTCACCAGCATGTTGTCGGCAACGCCATGAGCCATTTTGCCAATGGTCGAAGCGGTGGCTGGGGCAATGATGAGCGCATCGGCCCACAGTCCCAGATCGACATGGCTGTTCCACTGGCCTGTGTTGGCGGTAAAGAACTCGCTGATAACAGGCTTGCCACTCAGTGTTGACAATGTCAACGGCTGGATGAACTGCTTGGCATTGGGGGTCATGATAACCTGTACCTCGGCTCCGGCCTTGATGAGCAACCGCGTGAGCGTGGCGCACTTATAGGCAGCAATACCGCCTGTGATGCCTAGGATGATGTGCTTGCCTTTCAACATGGTGAGTATCTGCTAGTGATAAATGGTGATGGAATTATTATTGCTTCTTAAACTGGATATACAACCTGGTGATGACCTGCTTGGTGTTCTCGGCAAAGTCACTCTTCATCATCCAGTCATAGTAGCCCAGGTCGAGCTTGGTGAACACGTCCTTGACAAGTTTCCCCTTGTGCTTGCCAAAGTTGAAAACCGGTTCCCGCTGCTCGTTGTAGATGATGCGTCCCGCAAGATCCACATTGCGGTTGTGGGTCGAGTACTGGGATAGGAAATCCACATCGTTAACAAGTGGCTCATCATCGTTGGCATAGTGGTCGAGCTGAGCCTTGAGCACTTCAAGCGTGGTCTTGGCATCATCGGCAGCCGAGTGATGGTTCTCCATCGAGTGGCCGCAATAGAACTGGCAAGCGGCTTCTAGATCACGTTTCTCGCGCTTGTGGTAGATGGTCTGCACGTCGATAAACTTGTGCTGGCTGGGATCGAAGCTAACGCCGGCTTTGCTCATCTCCTGTGCCAGCAGGGGAATGTCAAAGTGGTTGCTGTTGAATCCCGCAATGTCACAACCCTCAAACACTCGCGCAATGTCGTGGGCTCGTTCCTTAAAGGTGGGCTCGTTCACCAGCTCATCATTGGTGATGTGGTGCACATCGATAGCCTGCTGGGGGATTATCTTCTCGGGGTTGAAGCGGTAGGTCTTGGGACCTTCTTCACGACCGTCGGGATAAACCTTGACGTAGGAAAGCTCAATGATGCGGTCCTCGGTGATATTCAGTCCAGTAGATTCCAGATCAAAGACCACGAGCGGACGTTTAAGATTCAGTTTCATGTGTTCTAGTGATTCCGTTACTTGGCGAATTAAATCATCATGGGCATCTGGAGCACGATGAGGTCCTCGCCGGCCTTCTGCTCACTGGGGATGAATACGCCTGCACGTGCGGGATCGAGCAACTTGAGGAATACACCATCACAGTCGATGTTGTTGACTACATCGATCACATCGGCGCTCTTGAAGCCGATATTCATGGGTTCTCCGTTGTATTCACACTTGATGGTCTCCTCGGCAGCGGTGGAGTGGTCAACATCTTGGGATGTGAGAACGACCTCGGTGGGACGCAGGTCAAGGCGTACAAGCCCGCCCACGTTGGCAAACACGGCTACGCGGCGAACGGCATTGAGCAACGTCATGCGGTCAACGGCCATCGTGTAGGGGTTGTCCTCGGGGATAACTGAATTATAATTGGGGTATCGGCCATTGATAAAGCGGCATGACAGCTGGAAGTCGCTGTTCTCAAAGGTTGCACTGCTCTCGTCGATGGTGATGCTGATGGGATCTTCGCTATTGCGGTCGATAATGCTCGCCAGAATTGAGGCGGGCTTGGCAGGAAGGATGAACGAACGCTCAAAGTTGGGGGTGACATTGGTCTGACGATAGCGTACGAGCTTGTGGGAATCGCTGGCAACATAGACAATCATGTCGGGCTTGATGTCCCAGAAGATACCCATGAACTGGGGGTGCATATCATCATTGCCCACGGCAAACAGCGTGTGGCCGATGCCCGCTGCGATACTCTTGGCTGGCAAGTTGAACTGCTGGATGTCATTGGCATTGGCTGCCTTCTCGGGAAACTCGTCTCCGTTGAGTGCCATCGCGTCATAATAACCGTTGATGTAGGTTACCTTGACAGCCAGGGTCTCATCGTTGATCTCAAAGGTCAGAGCAGTGTCGGGCAGCTCTTTCAAGGAATTGATGGTGCGCTTGACATCAAGGGCAAACTTTCCGGTTCCTTCGATGTTCTGAACTTCGATGTTGGTGGTCAGGCGCGTCTCCATGTCGCTACCAGTCACGACAAGGCGGTCGCTTTGAAGCTCAAACAGGAAATTGTCGAGAATGGCATAGGCATTCTTGCTGCTCACCACTTTGCTCACTGCGTTCAAGCGAGAAAGCAATAATTTACTTTGGACGTTGAATTTCATATAGTTATGTCTCTTTATATTGTGATTAATCTTTTGTTCTCTCTTTTAACCTACAAATATAGTGATTTTTTCTTAATAAAGATGTGTTTGTTGATAAAAAAACGAAAAAAAGCGCCATCGATTGCCTCGATAACGCTTTTTAAGAGTATTACACACTTCGCAATAGGCTTGCATCAGGATTGGGCTGCTCCACAAAATGAGCTGTCACTCACCACTAAAGCCTAAAGCCTAAAGTCTATAACCTAAAGCCTAAAGCCTAATATCAATCCAACTTGTGGATGATCAGACCCGAGCGCAGCTTGGGCTCAAACCATGTGGCCTTGGGAGGCATGATCTTGCCGCTGTCGGCAATGTCGATGATCTGCTTCATGGTCACGGGATAGAGGGCCAGCGCCATCTTCATCTCGCCGCTGTCAACACGATTCTTCAACTCGCCCAGGCCACGGATACCACCAACGAAGTCGATGCGTTTGTCGGTGCGCAAATCGGTGATGCCCAGGATGTCGCGCAAGATGTAATCGCTACTGATGGTCACGTCGAGCACGCCGATGGGATCGTTGTCATCATAGGTCCCTTCCTTGGCGGTCAGCGAGTACCACTTGCCACCCAGGTAGAGGGAGAAGTTGTGCAGCTTGGCGGGCTTATAAATCTCGGTGCCCTTCTCCTCGACGATGAATTTCTCACCCAGCTTCTCAAGGAACTGCTCCTCGGTGTTGCCATTCAGGTCAACAACCACGCGGTTGTAGTCCATCACCTTGAGGTGTGACTGGGGGAAGCATACTGCCAGCAGGAAGTTGTACTCCTCGGTGCCGTTGTGGTTGGGATCAGCCTTGGCCTTTTCCTCGCCCACGTGGGCAGCGGCGGCAGTGCGGTGGTGACCGTCAGCAATGTACAGGTAGGGAATCTCGCCAAACTCCTTGGTGATGGTATCGATGGTTTCCTTGTCCTTGATTACCCACAGGGTGTGGCCGATGCCGTCCTCGCTCACAAAGTCATACTCGGGCGTGGTCTGTGCGGTGCGGTCAATGATGTCCTCCAGGATGCTGTTATCGGGGAATGCCAGGAATACCGGCTCGATGTTGGCATTGTTGATCTCAATGTGATGCATGCGGTCAGCCTCCTTCTCGCGACGGGTGAGCTCATGCTTCTTGATGCGGCCAGTGAGGTAATCTTCAACGCTGGCACCCACAACAAATCCGTATTGGGTGCGGCCATCCATTGTCTGAGCATAGATGTAGTAGCACTCCTGATCGTCTTGTACCAGCCAACCCTTGTCCTGGAACTTCTTGAAGTTCTCGACGGCCTTGTCATATACCTTGGGCTCATGTTCGCCTGTGCCGGGTTCAAAGTCGATTTCGGGCTTAATGATGTGATACAGTGACATCTCGTTGTCGCCAGCCTCGGCACGAGCCTCCTCACTGGAGAGCACGTCATAGGGCTTGGATGCTACTTTCTCTACATACTGCTTGGGCGGTCTCACGCCACGGAACGGTTTTACTTTAGCCATGATTAATTAACGGTTTTAAAAGTGTTAAATAGGTTTTTTGTAAATAAAGTTATTTCTTGTGTTTACTGTTGTTCTCATTCTTGAGGCGCTTTGCCTTGCGGGCACACGTGCTGCACGTGCCATACACATACAGGCTGTAATGGTCGGTGTTAAACGCGTTGAAGCGCCGGGCATTCATCGATGCCGCAAAATTAGGGTCCTTTACCTCCTTGACCTTGCCACATGTGGTACATATCAAGTGGGTGTGGGGCAACGTGATGCGCTCATACTGTGCCTGCATCCCTTCAAACACGTGGCGGCGCAACATCTTGGCGTCCATCAACAGTTCGACGGTATTGTAAACGGTTGAGCGGCTCACACGGAAACCGTCTTCCTCGATGATCTGCTGCAACTCCTCGATGGTGAAGTGACCATTGATGCCCATGATGCGGTTCAGGATGGCATAGCGCTCGGTGGTCTTGCGCATACCATGGGCATCCAGGTAGTCGCTGAACTTGCGGACAACCGGGTTGTTGCTATCGGCAATATCCTCGATATTTGGATCGGTTCTCATCGGTGTGACAAAGGTACAATCATTTTTGCAATCAAGCAAAGAAAAAAGCGCTTTTGAAATTATTTCACAGTTTGGCGCGTGCTGAGCATCTGCTCGACACTCAATTGGCTCACGGCATCGATGGTCAAGTCGCTCAATTCACTCACTTGCTCGCGGGGCAGGGTAGTGGTGATGCCAATCACCCGGGCTCCTGATGCGCGACCGGCAATAAGGCCGTTGCGTGAATCTTCCAGCACGATGCAATCCTCAATGTCAACACCTATCAACCGTGCCCCCAGCAAGAAACAATCAGGGTCGGGCTTGGCATGGGTTACCATATCACCGGTGACAATCTTGTCAAATAGTGCGGGGAACTCGGGATACTGGCTGTATAATGACTGCATTTTCTTGCGGTCACTCGATGTGACAATGGCCATGGGAATGCCCGCATCGTGTAATTGGTTGACTAAATCTAGTGCACCAGGAAAAAAAACATACTTCATAGTGCGTTCAAATTCCATCAGTTGCTCCACCACACGATGACGCACTTCTTCGCTATCAAAGTAGCCCAGGATGCGGTTCAGGTGGAAGCCCTTGATGAATCGTGCGAAATCGGGCACGTGGGTTGGATATTGTTCATCCATCGATGCCCAGAAGATGCTGTACTGCCCCTCGCTGTCGAGCAACACCCCGTCAAGGTCAAACAGCACACCACACGGTGTATTAGTCTTTTCTCTCATGTTGATTCTGTTTCTTGATATAAATTAAGGCGCAAAAATAGCTAAAACTTATCAAAAATGCTGTAACTTTGTGCCACAAAAAAAACACATATTTCTTATTATGATTCAAGAATTGCAACTTCGCGTGAGTCCACGCACGGCAGCTAGCATGGGTGACATAGCACGACATCTGGCCCAACACAATGACATACCGGCCCAGAGCATTCAAGGCATCAGAATCTTGAAACGCTCTATTGATGCCCGTCAGCGCAATGTGGTGGTCAACCTCAAGGTGAGGGTGTATATCAATGAGCCCATGACGCAAGATTACCTGGTACCGCCCATTGAGTATAAGCCTGTGGATGGTAAGCGGCAGGCCGTTGTCGTTGGCATGGGCCCTGGTGGGTTGTTTGCCGCTTTGCGGCTCATTGAGTTGGGAATCAAGCCCATCGTTGTGGAGCGCGGCAAGGATGTGATGAATCGTCGATTGGACGCTTCGCGCATTCAACGTGAAGGCGTGGTGGACCCCGAGAGCAACTATTGCTATGGCGAGGGTGGGGCAGGTGCTTATAGTGATGGCAAACTCTACACCCGCAGCAAGAAGCGTGGTTCGGTGGAACGCATCTTGGGCATCTTTGTCCAGCATGGTGCCCGTGAGGACATCCTTGTCGATGCCCATCCCCACATCGGCAGCGACAAGTTGCCTGGTGTGATAAAGACGATGCGCGAGACTATCTTGAGATGCGGCGGTGAGGTGCATTTTGAGACCCGAGTGACACGGCTACTGTTGGACGAGGGCTGTGTTAAAGGGGTTGAAACGGCAACAGGCGAAACCTTTGAGGGACCTGTCATCTTGGCCACTGGACACTCGGCCCGCGATGTCTATCAGATGCTGTATGATAGCGACATTGACCTGGAGGCCAAAGGTATCGCTGTGGGTGTGCGACTGGAGCACCCCCAACGCATAATCGACCAGATTCAGTACCACAGCGTGTTGGGACGAGGTGAGTATTTACCCGCTGCCGAGTACAACTTTGTTACCCAGGTCGATCATCGTGGCGTATATTCTTTCTGTATGTGTCCTGGTGGATTTGTGGTGCCTGCTGTGAGCGAGGTCGATGGACTGGTGGTCAATGGCATGTCGCCCAGCAACCGCGGCTCGCATTGGGCCAACTCGGGAATGGTCGTGGAACTGCATCCCGAGGATCTGCCTGAACGGTATAAAAAATATGGCGTATTGTCGATGATGCATTTCCAGCGTGACATGGAGCGACGGGCCTTTATCGAGGCTGGTAATACGCTCATTGCTGGAGCGCAGCGCATGAAGGACTTTGTCGATGGTAAGTCTTCACGCAATATCCCACCGTCGTCCTATCTGCCTGGTGTGCAGCCATCAAGGCTCGACCAGTGGATGCCGCCATTTGTCGCTAACAGGTTGCGCAAGGGCTTTAAAATCTTTGGCCAGAATGCGCGAGGTTTCCTCACCAACGATGCCACCGTCATTGGGGTTGAGACACGCACTTCATCGCCAGTGCGCATCCCTCGTGACATCACGTTGCTGCATCACGTCAACCTCCAGGGGCTCTATCCCTGTGGCGAGGGCGCAGGCTATGCGGGAGGTATCGTCTCCAGTGCTATCGACGGCGAACGCTGCGCCGAGGCTCTCGCCGAGACCATGCACTAACTAAATGGCTTCGTTCTCAAATCGAAAACAATGAAGGTTTTCGACTTTTAAATATGGAAATTATTTGCGGTTTCAGAATATTGTACTAATTTTGTACAAAATAATTGCAAATATCGTACAAAATGGATACTATTGAACTGACAACAACTGAATTTCGCCAAAATCAGAAGCATTTTCTTGACTTAGCGGCCCAAGGCGTTTCTATCTTGATATGCCGAGGAAAAGAATTGTTTATGCTGAATCGTGTTCCTGTTGAGAATCGCCTCGACGAGGATACCAAGAAACTCATAGCACAAGCCCGAGAAGAATTTAAGGCTGGAGAAACCACAGTAGTCAACAATGCAGAAGAATTGAATGATTTCCTGACATCACTGTAAATCAATAAGATGTATAGCATTGATTTTTCAAGAACGGCAAAGAAAGAACTGGCAGAATACAAAAAATCGAACCCGATGGCTTTCAAAAAAATTGCCAAGATGTTGGGCGAGATGCAAATTCATCCACGAGAAGGAACAGGTCATCCAGAACCCTTACTAAAGGGAAATGATATAACTTATTCAAGACATATCACCAAGAAAGACCGACTCATCTATGATATTTACGATGATGTCGTCAAGGTTCTCATCCTAACCGCCAAAGGGCATTACCAAGACAAGTAACCACATTATCTTTTTATTTTTAACAAACAACTGAATACTCTGAATCATCTGAAAATTGTCACTACATTTTGACGAATCAGAAGACTCAGAGTATTCAGCTTATCAAAAAGATGATGCGTTATCTTAATTTTAAAGGTATTTATTGATAACGCTATCGGATACTTTGGTAAATGTGGCGGAAATAATCAGCCCATAAGAAGTCGTTACAGTCATTGATTTTCCTTTTATTTTAAAGGTGCATACATCTTTCTCGCCATCATCAAAATCAAGCGTTAATTTATCTCCCGAGATAGTATAGGTTCCGTGGTCAATTTCAATCTCTGGGTTTTTGAAGTCTTCGTCATTGGCATAGAAATCAGCCCATTCTTTAGTAAAATGTAAGACCGATACTTCTACGAATGTTCCATCTTTTCTAAATTGGATAATATCCTCACCACTAGAATAAATATCTTCCATGGCGTTAATCATTTCTTGTGCAAGATCGCTTGACCAAGTACCGACGATATCACCGCCGTCGGGTTCGTCACTGTCATCGCCGCAGGCTGTCAGCCCAGCGGTCATAACTGCCATTATCATGGCAACTAATAAATAATAATACTTTTTCATTGTTGAGTAAAATTGTATGATTTAATTAATAGTGTACTCAAGTTTTTAAAGTGGTTTGGCAACTTTAGAAACTTGAGTTACTTATATCTAATGATTCTAAAATCATTCTTACTGTCAATGATGACAGCGTTACACTTATTGTCATAAGCCATTTTTGCCGCTTTGTAGAATAAGTTGTGTTCAAGGCTCCGACTTTCTGGACGAAGGAGGCCAAATGGAGATTGAATGGGCGTGTAACGTCCAAAAGCTATGACATCAAATTCCCTTTTAACGTCGTCCTCATTCATGAAAATTTCGATGTTCTCATAGATGATCTTTTTCTTTTTGTGATCATTGAAGAACAACTTGTTTAATATAGAAGTCTTATTGATTCGCTTCTCATACATTGTCCGCAATTTTTCAGTGTTAAGTTTTGCTGTTGTGCAAGATGTTGAAGCGATACACATCGTTATCACAACTAAAAATAATGATAAACTCTTTTTCATGTTGTTAAGTTTTAAAATGTTGATATAATTGTGGTTGTATTTCCCACTTGCAAATGTAGGAAGCTGCCCTCATCTGGCAATCATCCATTTCGTCCATTTGGTTGTCAGTCCTTGGGTGGCGGGCATAGACAATAAAAAAACGCGGACTGATACTTCGTCTACGCTTTCTAAGGTATCGGCAAACACCATGCAATCATATCCGAGTAAAAGCCCACGCCTATAGCGTGAGCGTCTCACTTTTACTCTTGATTGCTTCTTCAAATTTGCCGATTTCTAGAAAGCAAGAATAAAGCTTACGCTTTTTTATTATAATGTCTTCAATTGATTATGCTACATAGGAAGATGATTTTAATTGATTTTACGATTGCAAAAAACTTACAATTCTTCAATTATCCAAAAAATAATTGATTTTTCCCAAAAATATGATTATCATTGAGTTGGTGATATTTTTTCGCTGGATGTGAATTTTTCTTCAGCATTCACACAATATGGCCTGCTTTTTGCAGTTATTGATGCAACAAGTTTTTATCTTAATACATTATACTATTATGAAAGAGAAAATGATTATTTCGTCGGCCCTCATCGCGCTGAGCGTGTTCTGCCTGGGCTGGTTTATCAAGGCCGGTATCGATGACTTTGCAAGCAAGGACCGCAAGGTCAGTGTCAAGGGCCTCGCCGAGCAGGAAGTACCTGCGGACAAGGTGACGTGGCCCATCGTTTCCAAGGAAGTCGGCAACGACTTGCCGGGCCTATATGACCGCATTGCCGCCACACAAGGAAAAATCAAGGCGTTCCTTATCAAGGGAGGCGTCAAGGAGGACGAGATCAGCTTGGGTGCCCCTCAAGTGTCTGACCTCACGGCGCGTGAGTATGAGGTCAACAAGGCCTACCGCTACATCGTCACGTCGGTTGTCACGGTGACTAGCAAGAACGTGGACCAGGTGCGCAAGCTCATTGCCAAGCAGGGCGACTTGCTGAAAGAAGGTGTAGCCATTACAGGTGACAGCTATGACAATCAAGTTCAGTATGAGTTTGTCGCTTTCAAGGAAATGAAGCCCAAGATGATGCAAGAAGCCATCGAGAACGCACAGACCACCGCCGAGCAGTTTGCCAAGAACTCCCACAGCAAACTCAACAAGATCGTCAGTGCCGACCAGGGCCAGTTCTCCATCGAGAACCGCGACGAGTACACCCCCTGGATCAAGAAAGTGCGCGTCGTCACCACCGTCACCTACTCCCTCAAGAACTAAACACCGTCCTTTGTAAGGTATAGCCAACAACTGAATACTCTGAATCTTCTGAGCGGTCACCACTTGTGACAATTATCAGATTATTCAGAGTATTCAGTTGTTTTACAACTATCTTCATCTTCATCGGTGGGCTTTGGCTCTTCCTTGACAGGATAAGGATGGATGATACCTGTATAGAAGTGAAGGGTCTTGCTCAGGGGCTTGAAGTGGTTCTGGTTGGGTGCCCACTCGCCTCGTTGCAAGCCGGGGGCGAGTTTTATTGATCGACGGCCATACATGTTGTTAATGCCGTCGATGCTGGTCATCAAGCGGCGCAGCTTGCCATGGTCCTCTGGGTCAAACACGTTGAGCTGGATGCCACCGCCATGCTGGATGTCAAGGGCCATCACTCCTGCCTTGCGGTAGCCGAAGCCGTCACGCCAGATGTTGTCAAATGCGTTGAGTGCCTGCCTGACGATGGTCATTGTGTCGCTCGACGGCGTGTCGAGGGTCAATTGGCAGGAATTGGAATAGAAGGGCAGATCCTCGCGGAAGTGATCGCCCCGCACATAGGTCATGATTGAGCCTGCCACGCTGCCTTCGTCACGCAGTTGCCGGGCTGTCCGTTCGGCAAACGACACGATGGCATCGGCAATTTCGTCACGGTTGGTGAGGATTTTTCCAAATGTGCGTGATGTCATGATGGTCTTGTGGGCAATGTCAACGGGATTGGCAATCTGGCAATCGTGACCCATGAGCTCGCGCTGTGTGCGTTCCAGCGTTAGCGAATATTGTGACCTAACTAGAGACGGGGGCATTTTCACAAAATCGGCTGCCGTCATGATGCCCCTGGCTTTGAGTTTAGCTGTGAGACGACGACCGATGCCCCACACGTCCTCGATGGCTGTGCGGCGCAGGATGATGTCGATGGCTTCGGGGCGCACGAGCCAATACACGCCATCGGTGATGCGGCGATCCTTCTTGGCGATGTGGTTAGCTATCTTGGCCAGCGTGCGGGTGGGAGCAAATCCCACGCTCACAGGAATGCCCACATATTGCTTAACCCGCTTCACGACGTTGGCCATCGCACGATGGCTCGTCTCCACATCCTCGTTGGGCAAAACAAAAAATGCCTCATCGACCGAGTATTGTTGCACGTTCTCGGCTTCATCACTCAGGATGTTCATCACTCGGTTGGACAGGTCACGGTAGAGGATGTGGCGGGCCGATAGCTGAATGACCTGCCGAGGATCGGTGTGCTCCTTGATCTTGAAAGCAGGGCACCCCATAGGGATGCCGGCGGCCTTGGCCTCGTTGCTGCGGGCAATGACGCAACCGTCGTTGTTAGAGAGCACAACGACCATCTTCCCGTTAAGCCGTGGATCAAACACACGCTCACAGGACACAAAGAAGTTATTGCAATCGACCAGACCGTACATTTTATTAATTAGGCTATAGGCAATAGGCTTTAGGTCACTCCCTAACGCCTAAAAGCTAACTCTCTGAGAGCTCCAGCCAGCGCATCTCCTTCTCGTCGAGCAGACTTTTGACCTCCTGATAGCGGGCGGCCTTGGCTGCAACATCATCCAGTGTCTCGCCACTGGCAAACAAGGCATCCAATTCGGCTTTCTCCTTGTTGAGCGCTTCCATGTCGGCGTTGAGCTGTTCCAACTCTCGCTGCTCCTTGTAGGTCAACTTCTTTTGTTCACTGCGGTTGGCCCACGTGTTCTCCTTGGGTTTGGCGACCTCACGTTCCTTAGCCAGTTGAGCGGCTTCCTGCTCGTGGCGCTGTTTCCATGCACGGTACTCACTGTAGTTACCGGGGAAATCCTTGACGTGACCATTGCCAGTAAAGACAAACGTGTGATCCACAGTGCGATCCATAAAGAAACGGTCATGACTCACGATGATGACACACCCGTTGAACTGGGTCAGGTATTCCTCAAGGATTTCAAGCGTGGAGATGTCCAGATCATTAGTCGGCTCGTCCAGGATGAGGAAATTGGGCTTGGTCATCAACACCATGGCCAGATACAGGCGTCGTCGCTCGCCGCCACTCAACTTGGCGATAAACTTCTGCTGATCCTGTGGTGTGAACAGGAAATGGTTGAGCCACGCCATAGCGGTGTAGTGGTGCTTCTCGTCAAAGTAGATGTACTCGGCCACATCTCGCACGGCATCGATTACCCGTTTGCCCTCGTCAAAGTGCATGCCCTCCTGGCTATAATGAGCAAACTTGACTGTCTCACCGATTTCAAAGTAACCACTGTCGGGCTTGACAATGTCGAGTAGCAGTTTGATAAACGTGGTCTTGCCCACACCGTTGTCACCCACGATACCCAGTTTCTCGTAGCGGGCAAACGTGTAGTTGAAGTCGTCGAGTATCACCTTGTCGCCATAACGCTTGTTGACGTGGTGGGCCGTGAAGATTTTCTTGCCGATGTAGGCACTCTTGACATTGAGCTCCACCTCACCGTCGTCACGTCGTTGTGAGGCGCGTTCCTGCAAGTCATAGAAGGCGTCAATGCGGTACTGCGCCTTGTGGGCACGCGCCTGTGGCTGGCGGCGCATCCAGTCCAGCTCGGTGCGTAGCAGGTTGCGGGCTCGTTCCACCTGGGCGTTCTGCGCCTCGATGCGTTCAGCTCTTTTCTCCAGATAGTAATTGTAGTTGCCATTGTAGGAGAAAATGCTGTGCTGGTCCATTTCCAGGATACGGTTACAGATGTTGTCCAGGAAGTAGCGGTCGTGGGTCACCATCAACAGGGTCACGCGGCTGCGTTGCAGGTAGTTCTCTAGCCACTCGATCATGTCAATGTCAAGGTGGTTGGTGGGCTCATCCAGGATGAGCATCTGCGGGTCGTCTATAAGCAAGCGGGCGAGGGCCACACGCTTCACTTGGCCGCCACTCAATTCCTTGACAGGCTGATTGTAGTCGGTGATTTTGAGTTGAGTGAGGATTTGCTTGAATCGTTCCTCGTAGTCCCATGCCACATTGGCATCCATGGCTTGGATCGCCACTGTCATGGCATCGCTGTCGCCTGTGCGCAAGGCTTCCTCATAGGCTCGGATGGCAACTGACCGCGGGTCGTCTCCATGCAGGCAGGCATCGAGCACCGTCTGCGCTCCTCCCAGGTCGGGCAACTGCGGCAGGTAACCTACCCGCAAGTTGTTACGATAAATAACAGTGCCGCTGTCCTGCGAGGCAATGCCGGCAAGGATGTCGAGTAGGGTGGACTTGCCTGTACCGTTCTTGGCAATGAGTCCGATCTTCTCACCCTCGGCGACACCGAAGGTGAGATCCTCAAAGAGCACATCAACGCCAAATGCCTTGCTCAAGCCCTCAACTTGCAAGTAACTTACCATAAACTACGTTTATCCTGTTCAGTGGGCCGTGGCTCTGCCACGGCTATCATTATCTTATTTAAAGAACTGCTTCATCACCTTAATCATGTTCACATGATCGTCACACGATCCTGTCTCGCGCACCGAGTGCATCGCCAGCACGGGATTGCCCACGTCAACGCCCTCGATGTCGAGCTGACCGGTCAGGATGTTACCCAGCGTTGAACCACCGGCCACGTCGCTGTGGTTCACAAAGTACTGGAATGGTGCTCCAGCGTTCTCGCACAGGCTCTTGAAGATGGCTGCCGAGTGGGCGTCGCTCATATACTTGCAGTTGGCATTAACCTTGATGCACGGACCACCGCCCAATGAGGGATGATTGGTCGGGTCATATTTCTCGGGATAATTAGGATGGAATGCATGGGCATTGTCTGCCGATACCATGAATGAACGGTGAATGGCGCGGCCAAAGTCCTCAAAATCACCGCCCAACGCCATGATAAGCCGCAGCAACATGTTGCCGAGCACTGGCGAGTGGGCTCCCTGTTTGGTGCCACTGCCGGTCTCCTCGTTGTCAAAGATGGCTGCCACGAGCGTCGCGTCCTTGTCTTCGGCCTCGGTGATGGCGGTGATGGCGGCATGTACCATGCTCAAGTCGTCAAGGCGACCTGCCGAGATGAATTCGTTATTCAAGCCAAACAGACTTGCCTTGCTCACGTCGTAAAGCATCAGGTCAAAATCGATGATATCGCTTGCCTCGACCTGCAACTCATCGGACACAAGGTTGAGCAGCGTGTTCTGCCATTCAAAGTCCTTATTGATCTTGGCCAGGATGGGCAGCATGTCCTTCTGCTTGGATAGCTTGTTGCCCTCATTGACAGCACGGTTGAAGTGGATGGCTAGGTGGGAAATGCACATCAGGGGACGGTCAATCTTGATGAGTTTGGTGACGGGATGCAAGGCGTCTTGACCCTTGAGCAACACTCGGCCTGCCAGTGACAAGGGGCGGTCAAACCAGGTGTAGAGGATCGGGCCGCCATAGACTTCGGTGTTCAGGCGCAGGATGCCTCCCTCGCTCGGTATCTCGCTGGCGGGCTTGATGCGGAAACAAGGGGAGTCGCTGTGTGCGGCGATAATCTTAAAGCCAGTTTCGGCAGGATTCTTCTTGCCGACTTGAACGGCAAAGACGGCACTGTCGTTCTTGGTAAAGAAGAATTTCTCGCCAGACTTGGCGGTCATTTTGTCATCAATTTTCTTCTCTTTGAAACCATTGGCGGTCAAGATTTTCTTCACGGTGTCCACAGCCAGAAAGTTGCAGGGACTGTTGTCGAGGAACTCAAGCAGTGAGCTCACGTAGTCATTCTTCTTGGTCATAATGTATTTAGTTATAATAGTTTATATTCCGTAGTAGATGGCGTTGAGCGCCCTGAGTACGTTACACAGGGTCTGCCCCCAGTAGTTGATAAAGTTGATTTTGCACTGGCACAACATCTCGTGCTGCGTCTCGGTGAGGGCATCTTGTATCGAGTGAATGAGGTTGAAGAATTCCTGATACAGGTCTGCCAGGTTCTCCGATACCGAGGCCGAGATGGGCGTGTCGCTATACTTCATGTCCTCCAGGAACACTTCCAGATAGATGTCCTCTTCGGCCATGATTTGTGCCACACGGTCACGCACCAGGTCATACACGTCCTCCTCCAGTGCCGAGTCGATGAATTCCTCGCTATAGGTGTCATCATCAATGTCGTTGACGGTAATATACAAGCGTGGCAGCAATTTCAACATCTGTGCCACAAATTGGTCGCGTGATTCACACTCGTTGGCGTGTTCGAGCGCATGGCAATATTCATTGGCCAGGGCAATAAACGCAAGTTCGTTAGGTGTTAATTTATCCATGATGATCCATTTAGCTATTCACTTTGTACAGGTTGCGGTCTTCGATATAGTGGAGCACTTGGTCCGGGACATAGTAGCGCACGCTTTGACCCGTGGCGAGCCGTTGGCGTATTTGGGTCGATGACAGTTCGATGATGGGCGCGTCAACCAGTGTGACGCGGGATTTTAACTCATCGGGGATGTTCACCTCATAGCCCAGGCGAGGATAAACGAGCACATGATAGTTGGCTAGGATTTCCTCGCTGTTGCGCCAGTTGCCGAACAGCTCCCAGTTATCACCACCGATGACCAGATAGAATTCATCGTCGGGGAACTTGGCTTGCAGGGCATTGAGCGTGTCGATAGTATAAGATGGGCGGGGCAGGGTGAACTCAAATGCCGAGGTTTCCACGCCCTCCATGGGCCGTGCCACCATCTCCACCATGCGCAGGCGGTCGGCATCGGTCACGTGCCGCTCCTTGTCCGCTTTTAACGGATTCACTGGAGACACCATCAACCACAACCTGTCCACAACACCGCTACCGATGATGTGCTGGGCAATGATTGCGTGCCCGCTATGAATCGGGTCAAAAGACCCTCCAAATATCCCAATCTTCATCTAGGTTGATTATTATTAATTGTCTAACCTGCAAAATTAGCGTTTTTACTCCAAAACCGCAATTATTTTTAATACAAAAATTCTTGACTTACATGATTCTGCAAATCAAGAATTATAGTGTTGTAATGATTGATTATTTTCCCCTGGGGTCAAGCGCTGATGAAGGCGGCGATGAGGTTGTGAACCTCGTTGACGGCGGTTTCCAGGTCGTCGTTGATGACGGTGTGGTCAAATTGTGGACCGATTGAAATTTCAAATTCGGCCTTATCGACCCGGGCCTTGATATCCTCCATGCTGTCAGTGCCACGGTTGATGAGACGCTGGCGAAGCACCTCCACGCTGGGCGGCTGGATAAAGATGCTGATGGCACGCTCGCCGTACATCTTCTTGACGTTCACTCCACCCAGCACATCGAGGTCGAGCACCACATTCTTGCCCATGCCAGTGATACGCTCCACCTCGCTCTTGGGAGTGCCGTAGTAACGACCCTCATACACCTCCTGATATTCTACCAGCTCGTCATTGGCAATCATCTGCTTGAACTCGTCAATGGTCTTGTAGTAGTAGTCCACGCCAGGCACTTCCTGCCCCCGGCGGGGACGGGTAGTGGCCGAGACCGAGAAGGCCAGTCGCAATGACTCGTCCTGCATGATGCGCCCGATAATGGTCGATTTGCCTGAACCCGACGGGGCCGATATAATAATCAATTTGCCTTGTTCCATTTATTTTATTCTTTTTTCGGTTTGTGAGCCCGTGTCATGTGGGCCACGGCTTTGTCGTGGCAACACTGCGTGTTAAAGCACATTCAGCACTTGCTCCTTGATCTGTTCCAAGTGATCCTTCATGCGCACCACCAGGTTCTGCAGGTCGGCTTGATTGGCCTTGGAGCCCATCGTGTTCACCTCACGCCCGATTTCTTGACTGATGAAGCCCAGTTTCTTGCCCTGGCCGGGTTGGTCGCCGTGCATGGTCTCCAGGAAATAGTTCAGGTGGTTCTGTAGCCTGATTTTCTCCTCGGTAATGTCGAGCTTCTCAATATAATAGATGAGTTCCTGCTCAAAGCGGTTTTTATCGTAGTCCATTTCCTTGATTTTGGTCAGTGCGTCAAGGATGCGGCCTTTGATCTTTTGGGTGCGGGGCTCCTCATATCGCGGCACTTCATCAAGCAATGCCTGGATGGCGGCGATCTTCTCCTCAAAGAAGGCGGCCAGTCGAGTCCCCTCTTGACGGCGGAAGTCTATCAACTGCTCGGTGGCTTGGGCTACAACCTCACGAACGACATTCAGTTCGTCCTCGTCGGCCTCGGTGGCCTTGGCCTCGGTCTTGAGTGCGTCGGGCATGCGCAACAATGTGGCGTACCAGTCCTCGGGCTGCGGCAAATTGAGTTCAATAGCCATCTGCTCGATCTGGGCTTTGTATTGTTGCAGCATCGGAATATTGATGGTGCCCGATGCCGCCCCCTCGATGGGCTCGCAGTACACAAACAAATCAATCTTACCGCGCAACAGTGCCGTGGACACGTTGTTGCGCAGTTCCATCTCAATCTCTCGGTGGCTTTGGGGTGTGCGTACCCCAAAATCCAGTTGCTTGCTGTTCAGTGACTTGACTTCGGCGGTGATTTTCTTGTTGTTATACACCTTCACGGCCTTGCCAAATCCAGTCATGGATAGTATCATCGTCAATTAGTTTTCTTTATCATCTGCAAAATTACAAAAAAATTCATACTTCTTCATGCCAATCCATATAAAAAAGATTTAGAGTGACCAATATACATCTTGAAATAAAGAAAAATGATAGCACTTGAGGCAATTGTGTTGCGTTATACGATTTTTTCTATTAACTTTGCCGATTGGTCTATACTAAAGAATAATCACGATATATGGAATCTTCAATCTTAGCGATAGTTGTGCCATGTTTCAACGAGGAGGAGGTTTTGCCTCAGACCAACCGGCAATTGCGTGCGTTGCTTGACGACATGATTGACAAGAGCCTGGTGGGGCAAGGCAGTTACATACTCTATGTCAACGATGGCTCACGTGACCGCACTTGGCAGATCATCGAGGAGTACTGCGCCGGTGATGACCACGTGCGCGGGCTCAAACTGGCCGGCAACGTCGGACATCAGAATGCGCTCATGGCCGGACTCGATACTGCTCGTGCCGATGCTGATGTGACCGTCTCGATTGATGCCGACCTGCAAGATGACATCCATGTCATCCCCGAGATGATGCAGAAGTTTGATGATGGCTGTGACATCGTCTATGGTGTGCGCCGCAAGCGCTCGACCGATACTTTCTTCAAGCGCACAACGGCCCAGATGTTCTATAGATTCATGACCAGTATGGGGGTCAAGTCGGTATATAACCATGCCGATTTCCGCTTGATGAGCCGGCGTGCGGTAAATGCTCTGTGCCAGTATGAGGAGCGCAATCTGTTCCTGCGTGGCCTGGTGCCGCTGCTGGGATATAAGACCGATTCGGTCTATTATGACCGCTTGGAGCGGCAGGCGGGCGAGAGCAAATACCCGCTGAGTAAGATGCTCTCATTTGCTATCGACGGCGTGACCTCGTTCAGTGTCAAGCCATTGCGCCTGATTTTTGACTTGGGCTTGATCTTCTTGCTCATCAGCTTGGGAATCCTCATCTATGTGATTGTGGCTTTGTGTCAGGGTCGCGGTGTGCAGGGATGGGCCTCGTTGATGCTGTCCATCTGGTTTGTGGGTGGATGTGTGCTCATCTGCCTCAGTATCATCGCAGCCTATATCGGGCGCATCTACACAGAGGGCAAGCACCGTCCGCGTTATAACATTGAGAAATACTTGAAGTGACAATCATGACAGATATGCATAACGATAATCCTTGTCTCGTTCCTTATCCCAGTGACATCAGGTTGTTCTTGACCGATGTTGACGGCACCTTGACCGACGGTGGCATGTATTATGGTACCGACGGCACCGAGTTCAAGAAATTCAATACCCGCGATGGCATGGGCTTGCAGATGCTGCAACGCACAGGCGTGAAGGTGGGTATTGTTACCAGCGAGAATGTGGCCATCAACGAGAACCGTGCCCGCAAGTTGGGACTGGACTACCTCAAGCAGGGCGCCCGTGATGGGGGCAAGCTGGCTGCGGCCCGTGAGATCTGTCAAGAAATGGGTATCTCGATGCAGCAGGTGGCCTACATCGGCGACGATGTGAACTGTTATGACCTGTTGTCGGCGGTTGGCTGGGCGGCATGTCCTGCCGATGCTTGCGACAAGGTGAAATCCATTCCTCGCATTCTCGTGTTGACTCGTTGTGGTGGTGATGCTTGCGTGCGAGAGTGGATCGATATGATTCTGGACAAAAGATGAACGAGGGCGTCGATAACCGGAACTTGAAGGAGAAAACAGCCCAGGGGTTGTTTTGGGGCTTCTTGAGCAGCGGCGGTATGCAGTTGCTCAATCTGATTATCGGCATCTTTCTGGCCCGCTTGCTGTCGCCTGGCGAATATGGCATTGTGGGCATGTTGGCCATATTCACTCTGCTGGCCAACAATTTGCAGGAAAGCGGCTTTGGTGTGGCGCTGGTCAACATCAAGGACATCAAGCATAATGATTACAACGCGGTGTTCTGGTTCAATACGGCAATGAGCCTGCTGTTGTATCTCGTTCTGTTCCTGTGCGCTCCCTTGATCGCGGCGTTTTTCCATCAGCCCTGTCTGGAGTCGTTGTCACGATATGTGTTCCTGGCGATCATCTTTGCCGCAGTGGGTATTTCCCCCAATGCCATGCTCGTGAGGAGCCTCAAGATGAAGGAGAAGGCTATCACCTCATTGTCGGCGCTGGTGGTGTCGGGCACTGTGGGCGTGACGATGGCTTTCATGGGCTTTTCTTATTGGAGCCTTGCAACACAGCAGATATTATATAATGTGGTCATCTGCATCGGGCGTTTTTATTTCACCCGCTGGTGCCCCACATTCAAGGTGGATTTCACCCCCGTGAAACAAATGTTCTCGTTCAGTTACAAGGTGCTGATTACGGCAGTGCTCACGACCATCAACAACAATGTGTTGACGGTCATCTTTGGCCGACTGTTCCCTGCTCAGGCCGTTGGTAACTTTACACAGGCCAACAAGTGGAACACGATGGCCAATCAACTGGTTACCAATACCGTGGCACAAGTGGCCCAGCCTGTTCTCACACGAGTGACCGATGACAATGAGCGACAGCGGCGCGTGTTCGGCAAGTTGTTGCGGTTCACGGCGTTCCTGGCTTTCCCTGCCATGTTTGGTTTGGCGCTGGTGGCTCCACAGGTGATACTCATTGCCATTGGCGACAAGTGGGTCAACAGCATCCCGTTGTTGCAGGTGCTGTGCATCAGTGGTGCCTTCATTCCACTGTACACGGTTTATCAGAATTTGTTCTTGAGCCAGGGCAAGTCAGGCACCTACATGTGGCTCACCATTGCCCAGATCGCCATCATGCTCGTCGCGGTACTGGCGTGCCACAAGTTGGGCATCATGGCCATGGTGATTGCGTTTGCTTGCATCAATATCCTGTGGCTATTGGCATGGCAACTGTTTACCTCACGCCTCATCGGCTATCGTTTCATGACCATGCTGCGCGATCTGTTGCCGTTCATGCTCATTGCCCTTGTGGTGATGGCGGTGACCTATCTGGTGACCCGCTTTATCGGCAACATGTACTTCCTGCTGATGGCACGTGTTGTCCTTGCAGCCGCGCTCTATGTCATCACGATGAAGCTGCTGCACGCCCGAATCCTCGAGGAGTGTATCGAGTTTATCCGTTCCAAGAAATCTAAAACATCAACAATATAATGAATCAAACAATGAAAGGTAAAATTTTAGTGACCGGCGGAACCGGCTTCATCGGTTCCCACACCACCGTAGAACTGCAACAGGCTGGCTACGAGGTGGTAATTATCGATAACTTGAGCAACAGTAATATCGAGGTGCTGGACGGCATCGAGCGCATCACCGGGGTGCGCCCCGTGTTTGTGGAGGGTGATTGCACCGACCGTGCTGTGGTGCGCCGTTTGTTTGAGGACAACCCTGGCATCAACGGCATCATCAACTTTGCAGCTAGCAAGGCCGTGGGCGAGAGCATCGAGAAGCCCATCATGTACTACCGCAACAACATCAACATCCTGCTCAACCTGCTGGAGCTCATGCCCGAGTTTGGCGTGAAGGGATTTGTGTTCTCATCGTCATGCACCGTCTATGGCGAGCCCGACAAGAATCCCATTACCGAGGATGCGCCCACCAAGAAGGCCACCTCGCCCTACGGAGCCACCAAGCAGATCTGTGAGGACATCATCCACGATGTCATCCGCAGCGGCAGCCCCATCAAGGCTATCCTGTTGCGCTACTTCAACCCCATCGGCGCACATCCCAGTGCCGAAATCGGTGAACTGCCCAACGGTGTGCCCCAGAACCTGGTGCCCTATCTGACCCAGACCGCCATCGGCGTGCGCAAGGAGTTGAGCATCTTTGGCGACGACTATCCCACGCGTGACGGCTCCTGCATCCGCGACTTCATCAACGTCGTTGACTTGGCCAAGGCCCACGTCAAGGCTCTGGAGCGCATGCTTGAGGACAAGAGCGACGAGGCACTCGAGATCTTTAACATCGGCACCGGCAACGGAACTTCTGTGCTGGAGTTGCTGCACTCGTTTGAGCGTGCCACTGGCGTCAAGGTGCCTCACAAGATTGCACCGCGTCGTCCCGGTGACATCGTCCAGATTTGGGCCGATCCCAAACGCGCCAACGAGGTCCTGGGCTGGCACGCCGAGATCTCCCTCGACGACACCATGCTCAGCGCCTGGAACTGGCAAAAACGCCTCCGCGAACGCGGCATCATGTAACCAAGTAAAACAATTATAATAGAATTATGCAAACTAAATCTCTAGTAAGTGTAAATACACTCATCGTCGATGCTGTGATCATCGCCCTGTTCTGTATTACTCCGGCCATCATGCACCTGTTTGGCTTGTCATATCACTATTTTGAGCCAATGAGGATTGCGCTTTTCGCTGGAATGCTTATCGTTGGGAACCATCAAAACAGCTACCTCTTGGCAGCCGTGTTGCCCATCTCATCAATGATTCTATCTGGTATGCCCACGCCCATCATTTGCGCTCTTATGGTAGTTGAGTTGCTGCTTAACGTCAAGCTGTTCTATTGGCTGACGAAGTTAGGTAAGAACGCAATCGCTGGAATGCTTGTCAGCATCATTGTGTCAAAAGTCGTTTTCCGCCTGCTCAAGTGCTTATGCGTGAGCGGTATCGCTTTCAATTCAGCAAATTTGATGGCTAACTGGCAATCACAGTTGATCATGTCAATCGTACTTGCCTGTGGTTTCGGCCTCCTGTTAAAACTGACCGAAAAGAAGGCCGCATCTTAACTTTCAGCGCTATAGCATTGCAAGAGAAACCGACATTTAACGCTGCTGAACTCAAGGCTCGATTTAACCCTGAGGGGTCACCCTTGCGCCGCCAGCAAATGGTAATGCTGGAGATGGTACAAGAACTGGATCGAATTTGCAAGAAGCATGATATCCCATACTTCCTGTATGGTGGTACGTTGCTGGGCGCTTTTCGACACGACGGATTTATTCCTTGGGACGACGATTTGGATGTGGCGATGATGCGTAAAGACTACAAGCGGCTGCTGGAGGTCTTGCCCGACGAGTTGCCAGAGCACATCGCTTTGCAAACTAACGATACCGACAAGAACTATTTCCTTTTCATCACTAAATTGCGTGATCGACGCTCTTTCCTTGATGAAGGGAACTTTGACAAGGTGTTCAAGGAACGCGGCATCTTTATTGACATCTTTCCTTTGGACAAGCTCTTGCCGTGGACTCAGCGCCTGCGCCTTCAAAGCCTGGCTTACAACTTTTTTCGCAATGGGGGCAGTGGTGCCATGGGCAAGATCAGGGCGTTGACATGGTTCAATCGTCATGTCTCTTTCCCATTGTTGCGCATGCTTAGTCGCTTGAGCGGCACCGATGCATTGATGTGTGATTACGGTATTCCTTTCCATAACATTTATGACATCAATGATGTTTTCCCGCTCAAGACCCACATTTTTGAAGGAGTGCAGCTCCCTGTCCCCGGTAATAGTCATCACATGTTGCAAACCATGTTTGGTGACTACATGCGACTTCCCGATGACCTTGACCACGTGTATCACCACGTGGAGCGTCTTCAATTCTATGATTAAATTTCAATAATTGATAATGTTTAAAAAACTGATATAAGAATATGCAAGCGATTATTTTGGCTGCTGGAATGGGCCGTAGATTAGGCAAATATACTCGGGATAATACCAAGTGTATGTTGCCAGTGAATGGTGTCCGTCTTATTGATAGGATGCTGGAGCAGCTGTGCCAACTCAATCTTTCACGTCTTGTTATGGTTGTTGGGTATAAAGGCAAGGAATTGATGGATTACATCGGGAACCGTTATGACGACAGATTGAGAATTGAGTATGCCGAGAATCCAGTCTATGACAAGACTAATAATATCTATTCGCTGGCCCTGGTCAAGGATAAGATGATGGAAGATGACACGTTGCTTATTGAGAGTGACTTGATTCTCGATGACAGCTTGTTCCAGATGATTCTCGATGACCCGTATCCCAACTTGGCACTTGTCGCGAAGTATGAGACATGGATGGACGGTACGATGGTGCGTATCAATAAAGAAAACAACATAGTCAATTTTGTGCCCAAGAAGGCTTTCAACTATGCCGAGGTCGATTTCTATTACAAAACAGTGAACGTTTACAAGTTCAGTAAGGATTTCTCTACTCGGGTGTATGTGCCTTTCCTTGATGCTTATTGCAAGGTGATGGGTAACAATGAGTATTATGAACAGGTCTTGCGGGTGATCACTTTGCTGGATCAAGCCAATCTCAAGGCATTGCCCATTGGGGACAAGCCTTGGTATGAAATTGATGATGTGCAGGACAAAGATATTGCCGAAGCCATATTCTCTCACGAGAGAGAAAAACTCAATAAATACCATGTCAGGTATGGTGGCTATTGGCGCTTCCCCCAATTGCTGGATTTCTGCTATCTTGTGAATCCTTACTTCCCGCCCAAGCGTATGCGTGCCGAGATGCGAGCCAACTTTGATGAGTTGTTAACTCAGTATCCCAGTGGCATGGCTGTTAATTCACTGTTGGCTGGCAAGTACTTTGGCATCAGTAGCAACTATGTCGTGGTGGGCAATGGAGCCGCTGAACTGATTAAGAGTTTGATGGAACGGTATGTGGAGCAAGGAAAGGTGGGTGTTGTGTATCCCACTTTTGAAGAATATCCCCATCGCTTGCCTCACGATGCAATTGAAGCCTTTTATCCTGAAAACAAGGACTTGCGTTATACGGCACAAGATTTGATGCGTTTTTATGAGACCAGAGACATTAAATCACTGTTGTTGATTAACCCAGATAATCCTTCGGGTAATTATATCCCCAAGAACGATGTTCTGGCATTGGCTGAGTGGTGCGCTCGTCGTGGTATAAGGTTAATTGTTGATGAGTCATTTGTGGACTTTACCGACGAGGGACCTGCCAACTCGTTGTTGAATGACGAGCTTTTGGAGAAATACCCTGAACTGTTGGTGATGAAGAGCATCAGCAAGTCTTATGGCGTTCCAGGTCTTCGCCTGGGCATATTGGCTGGAGCCGATACCGATTTGCTGGATAAGATAAAGAAGGATGTCGCCATCTGGAACATCAATTCCTTTGCTGAGTTCTACATGCAAATCTTTAACAAGTACGAGTCGTTCTACAAGGATGCGTGCCGTAAATTTGTCACCGAGCGAAACCGTTTTGCCGAGGCACTGTCAACGATTTCATACCTTCGAGTGATTCCCACACAGGCCAATTTCTTCTTATGCCAGGTGAAAGAGCATTTCACTTCTCGCCAACTGACCGAAATACTTCTTAATAAATACAATATTCTCATTAAAGATTGTGATACCAAGACTGGGCTTGAAGGTAAGAACTATATCAGAATCGCCATCCGCGACGAGAAGGACAACAATCGCCTTGTCGAAGCCTTAAGGGCTCTTTCCGGCTTGAATATTTGCATTTGTGGCGGAGGCAATTTGGGTCATGTCATGGCTGGATATATAGCTGCACAAGGACGACATCGTGTCAATGTGCTGACTGGTCATCCCGAGAGTTGGTCTTCTTCACTCAAGATAAATGTTGCGGAGTCTAATGGAGCAGATGTGCTTGTTGGTGAATTGAATCGCGTTTCGTCTGATCCAGCAGATGTTATTCCTGAATCTGATGTTATCTTTATCTGTTTACCCGGACCACACATCAAATCCATGTTAGAGAGAATTAAACCGTATTTGAACGAGCGAACTATTGTTGGAAGCATAGTTTCTAATACAGGTTTCTTCTTCCATGCTCATGAAGTGATTGGCAAACAGACAATCTTTGGTTTTCAGAGGGTTCCATTTATATCCCGCATCGTGGAATATGGTAAAGAAGCCGATTTATTGGGATCAAAGAAATCGCTGAGTGTGTGTGTCGAAAATGGAAATGGAAATGCGATTCGGATGATATTTGAGCAACTATTAAATACACCGGTTAAATTGCTAGACAATTTCTATGAGGTTAGTTTATCAAATAGCAATCCCTTGCTTCATCCTGCAAGAATGTACACCATGTGGAAAGATTGGAATCCTATGGTTGTCTATGACAGAGCCCCGTTGTTTTATGCTGAGTGGACCGATGAGGCATCACAGTTGCTGATTGATATGGATTCAGAACTTCAATTACTATTGAGGCATCTGTCAATTGATCAAAATAGTGTACCTTCGATATTGGATTATTATGAGTCGGTTGACGCATCTTCCTTGACGCAAAAGATACGTTCAATACCTGCTTTCAAAACGATTCAATCACCAATGATGCAGGCTGGCGACGGTTTTATCCCTGATTTAAAGAGTCGCTATTTCACCGAAGATTTTGAGTGCGGTACATTCTATATCAGAGATACGGCTAGATTGAATGGCATCGACACTCCTGCCATCAATCGGGTGTGTGAATGGTACGAAAGCCTTAAGGCTTTGTGATAAGTACTGACTTGATAATATGATACAAGCTCCCGACCGTGATGGTTGGGAGCTTGTGTGGTTTTAAAAAGAACGGGGTTCTTTTTATGCCTCAGCGGCGGGAGCCTCTTCAGCAGCGGGTGCTTCCTCGGCGGGAGCCTCAGCGGCCTCAGCCTCCTGAGCGGCCTTTGCAGCCTCAGCCTCGGCAGCAGCCTTAGCGGCAGCGATCTCGGCTTTCTTCTTGGCTACAGCCTCAGCCTTTGCCTCGTTCTTCTTGGCCTCCTCAGCGATGGTCTTCTTGTAATCGGCCTTCTTGTCGTCGCGCTCCTTGTTACGGATAGCGTCGAGCTTAGCCTGCTTCTCGGCCTTCCAGGCCTCGAAACGCTTCTGAGCCTCTTCCTCGGTGAAAGCGCCCTTCTTGACGCCACCCTGGAGGTGCTTCATCAGCATCACGCCCTCGCGAGAGAGAATGTTACGTACAGTGTCGGTGGGAATTGCACCTACGTTGATCCAATAGAGTGCACGCTCAAAATTCAAACTGATGGTAGCAGGATTAGTGTTGGGGTTATAAGAACCAATCCTCTCAATAAATCTACCATCTCGTGGTGCCCTGCTATCGGCAATAACAATGGGATAGAACGCATAGTCCTTGTGACCGTGGCGCTGCAATCTGATCTTTGTTGCCATAATTCAATAATAACAGTTTAAATTTGTAATTAAAATATTTGTTTACACAAAAAGTGACCTTGTTGAAGGGTCACTTTTCACTTGTTGTCCTGGAAGGATTCGAACCCTCGCAAGCGGAACCAGAATCCGATGTGCTACCATTACACCACAGGACAATTCCTAATTGCGACTGCAAAGGTACTGCTTTTTTTGTTACCACCAAGAAAAAAATCAACTTTTTTTCAAAAAAAATGACCCTATTTTTGTAAGTACTTGTTTATCAGTTGATAACAAGTTTTGATTTTTTTGATGAGAATAATGGTTACTCAAAGCGCATGGTGGCCGTGGGCTTGATGGTCGAGATAATGTGGCTGGCGCCTAGCAGGGTGAGGTAGGATACAAGGATGATTCCCGCGTTGAGCAGCAGCAGGGCGGGAATACTCAGCTGGATGGGAACGTAGGGCATGTAGTAGGAGGCGGGATCCAAGCGCACGATGTGGCCATACCGCTGCAACAAGGCCAGCCCGATGCCGATGATGTTGCCGATGAGGAGCGCTTTGAGGATGAGCTTGCCCGTCAAGAAAATGAAGATGCGGCGGATGGAGCCGTTGGTCGCTCCCAGGGCCTTGAAGTTGCCGATGACGCGGATGCGCTCCAGCACAATCATCAGCATGGCCGAGATGAGCGTGAACGCCGCCACAATCATCATCAGCGTCAGGATCACGACAACATTCATGTCAAGCATCTGTAGCCAGGCAAAGAAGGGCAAATTGTTCTGGTGGGTGCTGGTGACCATAAACAGGTTCTTGCTCTCGTGCTGCACGGTGTTCTCGGCCAGCATAGAGTAGAGGTAGTAGGCATCGTTGTCCAGATCATCGGTGCTCTTCATGTTGATGGCCACTTGGGTTCCTGTGTCGCCGTTCCAGCCGTTCACGCCCTGCACCACATTGATTCCGCCAACGATATAGGCGTTGTCAAACGCTTCCAGGTCGGTCTCGAACACGCCGCTGACGGTGAGGTTCCTCACCTTGATTCTCTCGTCAATGAAATAGGTGGGCACTCGGTCTCCTGCATGGATTTGCAAGCGGTCGGCCACGGTCTTGGAGATGGCGATCTGGTGGGTCGTCGCCGTGTCGCTCACGACTGGTATAGTGCCCTCCACCATGCTGCTCTGCAGATACCGCCAGTCATACCCGTCGTCCACACCGCGCATGATGATGCCCATGAAGTCCTGGTCGGTCTTGAGGATAGCGCTTTTGTCGGCAATCAGGCTGATGCTCTCGACCAGTGGCAAGAATTTGCCGTCGGCATCAATGGCCTCGCGCACCTCGCGACCGTTGACGGTAGCGTAATTATCATCGATGCCCAGCACCGCATTGGAGACGCGCAGGTGTGCGTCAAGGTGCATGATCTTGCCCGTGATTTCTCCCTTGAATCCCATGACAATGGCGATTGAGAGGATCATCACAACAATAGCGAGCACGATGCCAACGAGGGCGACCGTGAGGCTCGGTGAGCCTTGCTGCCGCTCGTTGTCTAGCTTCATGCGCCGCGCGATGTAGAGTTCGTGATTCATTTCTGCCGCAAAGGTAGTGCATTTTTCATTTATTTCTATTACTTTTGTTGACACAAAATGAAATTCAAGTAATGATCATGAATCGTTTTATTTCTGTCTTGTTCGCTGTGGTGGCCGTGACCATCGCCATGCAGGGTGGGGTAGTCAAGCTGGCTATCCTGAGTGATGTGCATGTGACGCCCGGCAATGCCAATGAGGGTAAGTTGCGTGAAGCGGTAGCCGAGATTAATGCGACCGATGTCGATGCTGTGTTGATGACAGGCGACCTTACCAACGAGGGTAGTGACGAGCAACTGCGTAACGTCAAGGGCCTCCTCGACGGCATCTTCCATCCCCTCTATGTCATTCCCGGCAATCACGAGAACAACTGGAGCCAGAGTGCCTGCAAGACGTTCAACGACCTGTGGGGCAGTGACCGTTTTGTCTTCACGGTCGATGACCTGGTGATTGTGGGGATGAACTGTGGCCCGTTCATGAAGATGGGCGACGGACACATCAAGCAGGAAGACCTGTTGTGGCTCGATAGCACACTCAACGTCATGGCGGGGCCTGGCATGAAGGTGCTCAGCGTCAATCATTATCCCATCCTCGATGACCTGGACAATTATCGGGCATACGTCGATGTCCTCAAGAAGTACCCTGTCGTCACCCACCAGTGCGGACACTATCACCGCTGGCGCCTCTACGAGACTGACGGCATCAATGGCGTGATGGTGCGGGCTCTCGACATGGGCGGTGGCAACTATGGCTACACGTTGATGACCATCGACCTGGACCGGCAATGGATATATGTATATAATAAGGTGATAGGCAGCGACCCCGAGGTGATGTTCTCCTATCGCATCAACACCGATTACTACATGCCCCAACTGCCCCAGGAGCATTATTCTGTGCCGCCTGACTTCACCGTTGAGCGCATCGTGGCCGACAATGCCTCGATCTTCACCCGGCTGGGTGTTGATGACAAGAACATCTACTTTGGCAATTCGCTGGGATACTGCAAGGCAGTGGATAAAAGGACGGGCGCCCTGCGCTGGCAATACAAGACCGATGCCATGCTCTTCTCGCGTCCGGCAGTGAGCGACAAATACGTAGTGCTGCCCACCAGCGACAATCGGCTCATCTGGCTCGACAAGAAGACTGGCAAAGCCCGCTGGCAATATCAAGCCGCTGGACCCTACGTTGCCGACGGCATTGTAGAGGGCGGTGTTTTATATCAGGGAGGCTACAAGACATTCCAGGCGTGGGACGTGAAGCGGCATCGCTTGTTGTGGCAATATGACTGCATCAACAACTATTGTCAGGCAGCGCCCGTGGTGAACGGCAACGATGTCATCTTCGGTGCTTGGGACACCTATCTGCGTTCGCTCGACCGACGCACGGGAAAATTGAACTGGCAATGGAACAACGGCAAGAACGCCAACCTCTACAGCCCTGGCAATGTCGTGCCAGTGGTAACCCCCGACCGCGTGATCATCGTTGCCCCCGACCGTGTCACTACCGCCCTTGACCGCCGTGATGGCACTCAGGTGTGGCGCGAGAAGAATGAGAACAAGGTACGTGAGAGCCTGGGCTATAGCGCCGACGGTAAGGTGGCATACGCCAAGACGATGGACGGCACCCTCGTCGCTATGAGCACGGGAGACAAATATCAATTTCTGTGGGAGGTAGATTTGGGTTTCGGCTACGAGCATGCGCCCTGCATAATCCTAGAGCATGACGGCCACATCTACTGCGGTTCCCGCCGTGGCATGCTGGCCGTCGTCAATGCTGCCACTTATGAATTGGAGTTCACCTATCGCCTGGGCACCAGCGAGGTCAACGGCTTTGAGGTCGATGACGATGGAAATATCTACTGCTCCCTCATCGAGGGCACCATCTACCGCATCACCTATCGTTAATCAAACAACCATAACAACTAATAAACAACTGAGACAACATCCATTTGCAAATAAATGTTTTCTCAGTTGTTATTATCGTAGTCCCAGTTGTCTGAAAAAATCTGTCGAAGTGCACAATCACATCAAGGGGGACAACTCTCTAGATGTGAAAAATAAGAAAGTTGTCCTGGTTGTTTTTTGTTGTTCCTGTTGTTTGAAAAAAATTACATCAAGGGGTGTATCGTCCTGAAATAGTTTGACAAAAATGTCAGATAAAATCAGGACTAAAATG
>CAMVAP010000029.1 GCA_947165485.1 uncultured Prevotellaceae bacterium | reverse complement strand
GCTGGCCTTGTGCAGGCCTTCTGCCTGCTAGACTTTCCCCAGACACCAATGATTTATAATTTTTGTTTAATTTTTCGAGCGAAGCTCGATTAATGATACCAGTTGCGAATTATGACACAGCCTCCTAATTGAGTGCGGATGCCAAATTAGTTTAATTAGCGTAATTCGTAGTTTGCTATTGTTGCGGTGGGACAGCGGTGCGGATGTGGAGATCGGCCTGCGGGAAGGGAATCTCGATACCGTTCTCGTTAAGGACACTGTAGATGTTCTCCTTGACTAGGGCAACGTCGGCAACCTGGGAGGCGACACGCACCCACACGACAACCAGCAGGTCCACGCTGCTCTCGCCAAAGTTCTGGAACAGCACCTGCACACCCTTGCTGGGATCATAGCAATCCAGCTGCTTGATGCGGTCGATGATCAGGTCACGCACCTGGTCCACCTTGCTGCCATAGGCCACACCGACGGTGATCTTAGCCATCTCGTAGCCGTGGTTGCGTGTCATGTTCTTGAAGTTCTTGGTAAACAGCTGGCTGTTGAGGAAGGCGATAACCGAGCCGTCGGTCGTCTCGACCAGGGTGCTCTGGTAGTTGATGTTGCTCACCTTGCCGCGCACGCCGTCACACTCGATGACATCACCTATCTTGACACGGCCATTCATCAGCGACAGGCCGTAGAAGAGGTTCTCGAGAGTGTCCTTCATGGCAAAACCGATACCGGTGGAGAGACCCGTGAGGATGAAGGTGATGCCCGTGCGGTTGACGTGCAGCGTCACCAGCACGATGTAGATATAGATGCCCCAGCCGATGTACTTGATGATGTTCATCGACAGGGTGACGGCCTTGGACGCGGCCTTGACCTTGGCCTTGGCATTAGGATCATCCTGGATGACTGTTTCGATGTCAATGTCCTCGCTGGCATCCACATCATTCTCACGCTCATACAGCGAGATGGCACGGGCCTCGGCACGGTTCTGCTTCCACAACTGGTAGCCCTGGATGAACAGGTAGATGATGTAGTTGAACACAAAGCCAAATGCCACACATGCCAGTATCCTGTCCAGTGACAGCACGATGAGACCTGGCTGATCGACAAACTTGTAGCGGAAAATGCGTTCGCACCACTGCGTCAAGTCAAACACCCTGGCGGCCCAGTAGATCGACAGTCCCACACTCAAGGTGGCAGCGATGGGAACAATCATCTTATAGACGGCGTCATATAACCACGTCGTCCTCACGTCGGCATCATCGGGAATGTGCTTGCGCTCATAGGAGTGCAGCAGGTCATAGATGACGGTGATGGTCTGGATGAGCGTCAACTGCATGATCCACCAGATAAGCACCTGCACGCTCATCAGCGTGTAGCCCATCCATGCCATGACCGTCGATACAGCCATCACAATGAATGAAATCCACGAGTAGAACACATCGCTGCGAGGCACATTCTCATTGTTGCGCCTGTTGGCGGCCAGCTGCCAGATGGTGAACACCAGCAGCAGTACCGGGAAGACCATATTGACCACTGTGCTGGGCAGAAACACGATGCGGAAGAAGAAGACCACAAAGCCCAGCAGCAGCACTGGCACATAGAGCTTGACGCCGCTCTTGACTGCGTCGCTGTCCATGCGGATGATGATCGACAAGGTGATGGCCGCTATCAACCAAGCATACTCGCTCAACCGCCTGGTGGCCATAATCATGAAATTCTGGTCGGTGACGTTAGAGATAACAAACGTTGCGATGCCAAACACCGCCGCCGCCACACAGATGACGATGGTTGACCGCTTCTTGCGGAACTTGAGGTTGACAAAGCGGCCAGGAACCAGATAACGCAGGATGAGCCAGCTGAGCAACAGCGCACCCATCACATACACGGCCATGAAGATGAACAGGAAGCCAATGAGCGGGCCGCGCCACTCGCTGCGCGTCTTGCGCGAGCGTGAATACTTCTCCTTGATGTCTTCCTTGCTGTTCTTCCAGTTGTAGCCGAAGCGTTGCATGATCTGGAAATAGCTCTGACCACCGTTGACAAACACGCTCTGGCGGATGCGCTCATACATCGAGAGGGCATAATCATTGAGCTTCTTGGCCTTGTTGGCCACCCACTGGCGCTTCTCGTGATTGTCCTTCATCGTCTCACGTGCACGGCGGATGTCATTCTCAATGAACTTGGCCAGGTAGATGCAACTGTCGCGGGTGGCTCGCATCTCGCGTGTCTTGAGCTGATAGTCGGGGATATTGTTGAGCGCCTGGGCCAGATGCTCATATTGAGCGATCTGCTCGTCCTGCTGCTGCTCAAACTGCTTGAACGACCGCGTGCGGGACACCCGTTTATACAATTCGGTCGCCTGACCACAGGCGTATGCCAGGTCAAAGATGTTCTGCTCCTTCTGGCTATAGAGCATGAGCTCGATATTGTTACACAGCTCCAGGTCACGCCCGATGCTGCGCTGGAACTGCTTGTTGCGTTTCTCGAAGCGCTGCGCACGGGCCTTCTGCTCCTTGTGCGTCTCACTCAGTTCATCACACAGCACCCCCAGCGTCTGGGCCATGTTGCTCTCCTTGAGCACCGCTCCAGCCGGCAGGGCCATCGCCAGTGCCAGCAGCACCATCAATATATACTTCTTCATCATTGCTTATCCATTAAAAATGTGCCCGCAAAGATACATTATTCTCCCCATTCAACCAAAATCCACCCTTGCCCGACCGCACCCATATTTCACTGCCACTGCACTTTTTAACCCACTTTTTTTCGCTGCGGCCCCCCATGACAAATGGTGGGCGATTCCTATCGAGGGAACCGCCCACCATTGCTGTGTGGATGTTGGGGTCAACTAAATCTGATTAGTTGGCACTGGGATCGTTGATGCTCTTGTAGCCGTCATTGTAGTCGGTCTCGGCCTTGGGCACATCCCAGGTCCAGTTGTTGACCTCATGGGGCTGGATGGTGACAGCCACTGCGGGGTGAGCATTACCGCCCTGATCCCAGCTGTGACGCTCGATGGCCATGTTCCAGCGCTTGAAGTCGCTCCACTGGAAGCCTTCGCCCCAGAGCTCAAGAGCGCGATAGTCAGCAATCTCGTTGAAGAGATCCTGACCGGTCTTGCTGCAGGTATAGCCCGGGTTGCGGCCTGAGCCGGCATTGAGCTTGACCAGAGCAGCCTGAGCGGCAGCCTCATTGTTGAGGAAGTAGTTGCACTCGGCCTCGATGAGGATCATCTCGCTGGTGCGGATGAAGGGCAGATAACCAACGCCCGGGGTGTCAAAGACGTAGAACTTCAAGTGAGCACCCAGGTGGAAGATGCCAGCCTGATAAGGAGCGGCAAGACCGGGAGCTGCATGCTCCGCTACATAGTCTAAAGCCTTTTTGTAAGCAGCCCCATCGGTGATAACGAAACCTGTACCGGCCTCATTGTAGTCAATACCAATAAAGCCATAAGGACGCTCAACCTGGTTCTCATCGTTGGCATCGATGCCCAGACCGCTCTCGGTGAGGAACAGTGACTTGCGGAAGTCCTCGTCGGGGATGCGGTTGATGAGCTCGCGGCCGATGGTACCGGCGTTGTTCTCGGTGTTGTTGGCATAGTAGCCATTGCACGAGTACTGGGTACCGTAGCTCCAGTACCAGTTGTTCTCGTCGGCACTGCCATAGCTACCGAAGATCCACTCGCTGGTGGGACGGCAGAAACCGGCAGCGTAGTCGCTGTTGCTCATCAGGGGATAGCCGTCCTGAGCCAGCTTAGCATGGTTCAGAGCGGTCTGGTAGTCCTGCTTGTAGAGGGCAGCGCGGGCATAGACGGCATGTGCCACGTTCTCGTTGGCAATCCAGCACTCGCCGGCAGCGCGGTCAACACCGCTTTCCTCAAACAGTGCGATAGCCTCATCCAGGTCCTTGTAGATCTGGGCATAGACCTCGGCCATCGACGACGGTGCAAGTTCACCGGTCGACTCGTCGAGACGCAGCGGCAGACCCTGGGCAGCTCCGTTATTGGAATCCTGCCAGCGCACGCAGTAGTAGTGGATCAGCTTCTCATAGCTGTAGGCACGGAAGGTGAGGGCCGAAGCCTTGATGAACTTCTTGTCACCATCGCTGCCCTCGGCACCGTCGATGCGGCCGATGATCACGTTGGCCTGGGTAATGATCTGGTAGTAGTAGTACCAGGCATAGTTGTTATAGATCGAGGCGGTGTTGGTGTGCATCGTCTGGTTGTGGATGTCGGCCCAACCTGCAGCATAGGAATTGTAGTAGTAGTCCTGGCTGGGATAGTTCTCATACAGGCGCATGATAGCATTCTCGCCGCAGAAACCCTGACGATAGTTGCCATGCTGGATGGTCATCGTCTTGGCCACACCGTTCAGCGTCTTGTAGGCATTGTCGACAGTAGCCACGGCAGCAGCGTCACTGATCGACTCGGTGGGCTTGGTCTCGAGATAATCCTCACCGCATGAGGTCATCACCATAGCAGAGCCTAACAGCAGACCACTCAATAATATTTTATTTATTCTTTTCATAATGAATGTCATTTTGAAATTTAACTGATAATTAAACACTGATTGTTAGAACTGGAACTGGAGACCGAAGTTGAACACGCGTGCGGTAACATAGGTATCATCCGAACCACCACTGAAGCTGTACTGCGGGTTCAGACCCTTGCGTGCAGTGAAGGTTGCCAGGTTCTCGACACCAGCACTGATAGTCAGACCCTGCATACCCACCTTGCTCATCAACAACTTGGGCAGGCTGTAGCTCAGGGTGATGTTCTTCACTACAAAGTAGCTAGCACTGGTCAACCAGCGGTCACTGGCAGCGTTGTTGTAGTTGCTGGTCTCAAAGTCGAGGATAGGAAGACCCTTGGGGTCGATGCGGTTCGGAGAATCCTCGGTCATGCCGGCGGGAACGCCGTTCCAGGACTTCATCAGGTCGGTGTGGTTAGCGCTAGCCGACGATGCCGACGAGGTAGACATCAGCGTCTGGTAGCTGGCGTCATACACCTTGCCACCCAGGCTGTAGGTGAACAGTGCGTTGAGCGAGAGGCCCTTGTACTGCATGATCGAGTTCAACGAACCGAAGAACCAGGGATGTGCCGTACCTGCCCAGTCACGCTTGCCATAGGAGCCAGGCTGGTAGGTATAGGTCTCGTCACCGATTTTCACGGTCTGGCCAGCGGCCTCAGCCTTGGCTGCGAGATCGGGATCCAGGGTATAGAGCGAACGACCGGTCATCTGGTCAACGCCCACAAAGTGATAGGTGTAGAACTCATAGGGGTCATGACCCTCAGAGTAGTTCTGCTGGCCGTGCAGGATGTCCTTGCCGTCAGGCAGCTTGATGATCTTGCTCTTCATGAAGGTGCCCTCGGTACCCAGATTCCAAGTGAAATCACGGGTGCGGATGACGTCACCGCTGAGCGAAATCTCAATACCACGGTTGGAGATGGTACCGATGTTCTTGTAGATGCTCATGTTGAGTGCATCGGCCCCAACGAACGAACCGGCAGACAGCGGCAGACGGACAGCGAACAGCAGGTCCTTGTTGCGCTTGTCAAACAGAACGACGTTGAAGTTCAGGCGGTCAAACAGGCGACCCTCGATACCGAAGTCGATATTCTGGCAGGTCTCCCACTTGATATCCTCGGCCGAGAGGCTCTGCTTCATGAAAGCAGCGCTACCGGCGTTCTTCTCAATGTAATAAAGTGCCTGGTAAGCATACAGGCTCACGCCCATGTTGTTACCGGTCTCACCATAGGAAGCGCGAACGCGCAGCTCGTCAACCCAGTTCACATCCTGCATGAAGTTCTCCTTCTTTACGTTCCAGTTTACACCAAACGAGAAGAAGTTACCCCAGCGGTTTTTCTTGGCAAAGCGGGAAGAACCGTCGCGGCGGAACGAGAAGTCGGCGAAGTACTTCTCATGGTAGTTGTAGCGGGCACGACCCAGGTAGGACTCGGTCTTGTCCTCATCATCCGAACCCTGGAAGTAGGAGTTGGTCTGGAAGTTGCCGGGAGTGTAGATACCATCGGCAGCAGCACCGGTGTTCATGCCATAGGCCGAACGCATGTTGTACTCATAGTTCTCATGAGCCAGCATGACGTCGATGTGGTGAACGCCAAACTCGCGCGACCAGTTCAGGATCTCCTGAGCGGTGCGGGTGTTGTACTCATAGGCATAGCTCGTCAAGCGGCCATTGTTGGTGGCACCGTCACCAATAAACGGGTTGTTGTAACGACGGCGGTTGGAGTTCGAGTGGCTGAAGTCGGCCTTCAACGTCAGCGAGAAGCCGACGGGAAGGGTGAACGTACCGTAGACCATACCGTCGATAACAGCGCGGCGGGTGCGGTCAAAGTCGTTGCGCAGCTCAAAGGCGATGTTGCGGTTGGTCAGGTAGGACGACTTAACGTCATACTGCTTCTCACCATACTCGTCCAGCAGGAAGCTACCATCGGCATTGTGCAGATAAACGGGATACACAGGAGCCATGTAACGTGCAGTGTAGAACGGGTTGGCATAATAGCTGCCCGTAGCATTGTCGTTGAAGTTGCGGGTAGCATAGGTACCGCTCAGGTTAACACCAGTCTTCAACCAGCTGTTGGGGGTGAAGTTAGAGTTCAAGCGGCCAGTGAAACGCTCATAGGCGCTGGCATGAACATAACCCTTCTCGTTGGTGTAACCGGCCGAAGCATACACGTTATACTTCTCGGCACCGGCACTGCCGGCGATGCTGTAGTCCTGACGATAACCGGTGCGCTCTACTTCCTTCTCCCAATCCAGGTCGGTGTAACCGGGGAGCATGGTGGCAGTGAGCTTACCGTTAGCGTCAAACAGGTTGGTGGACTCGCCGTTATAGATGTTGCGGCGAACGTAGTCACCAATCAGGTGTTGGGTAGCATACTGTGCAGCGGCATCAGCGTCGAGCTGCATGCTGCCGTTCATGGCGAAGTTCTTCATGGCAATCCATGAAGCCTCCATCCACTGGTCGGGATTCATGCGGTCATACTCGGCGATACCACGCTTGTACATACCCTGGTTGATGCGCAAGGTCACGGTGGGCTTGTTGGCATAGCTACCCTTCTTGGTAGTAATGAGCACAACACCGTTAGCTGCACGGTTACCATACAGGGCAGCCGAGGCAGCATCCTTCAAGACACTCATGCTCTCGATGTCGACGGGGTTGATCTCGGCGATATTGCCGTCAAAGGCAACACCATCAACCACATACAGAGGAGCGCTCGAACCGGTGATACTGCCGATACCGCGGATGCGGATGCTGGGAGCAGCACCAGGCTCACCATAGGTGTTGTTCACCTGGATACCGGGGGTGCTACCCTCGAGGGCTGCAGTCACCGACGAACCGATGCGGTCCTTGATCTTCTTCTCGTCAACCACCGAGATTGAACCGGTGATCGACTGACGCTTGGCGCTACCATAGGCCACAACAACCACCTCATCAAGGCTCTGGCCAGAGTCGGACAGCTTGACGAGCATCTCGGGAGCCACCTCTACCTGGCGGGTAGCATAGCCCACGTAGGAAACGTTTACAAATCTCACATGATCAGGCAAGGTCAACGTGAAATGTCCATTGACATCGGTGGCGGTGCCTTGATTCACGCCGACGCCCTGTACTGTCGCACCAATGAGGGGATCTCCATTGGTCTCATCTAATACTTGCCCGTGTATGGTGCGGTCGGCATACGCCGAGAGTGCCACCATACAAGTCGCAATCATTAAAAGAAATAGCTTCTTCATAAAAGTGATGTTTATTAAATTAATACAATAGTTATAATAATTGTGTTTTGAATCATCTGTTACATGTAAGGTCTCGATGGTGCTTTCTGGTTGCTGCTATCGATAATTACAAGTACGCAAAACTACAGAAAAAAAGTGAATCTTAAATTAAAATGTATGATTTTAACTAATTAACCTTGTTATCTTACTTTTATACCTCTTTGATTTTGATTTTTATTAAAATTGGAAAATCGCAATAATTTAATCTTTAAATTACTGATAATTAAATATATAATTTAAAAATCAAAGACTTTTTATTTCTGAAAAACACACATTTTTTAAAATGTTAAAAAAATCTTCTTTTAACAATTATATTTTAACTAAATTTTGTCCATTCATGCGCCTTTTTCCCTAGTTTTAAAGCCACTTTCAAGCAATGTGACACATTGTTAATAACTTTTTAAATGCGACCATTACATCCGTTTTTTAAATTATTTGGAATCATCCAAACCCAACCCTTGAAAAACGTGCCACATCACGATGGCGGCACAACACGAAATGTTGAGTGAATGCTTGGTGCCATGTTGCGGAATCTCGACACACACGTCACTGGCATCCACCACCTCCTGGCTCACACCTTTCACCTCGTTGCCAAACACGATAGCCACCTTGCCCCCATCATTGACATCAAACCGCTCCAGACTCACGCTGTGATGCACCTGTTCAATACTACAGATGGTGTAGCCCTCGGCCTTGAGTTGATTGACGCATTCCAGCGTGGTGGGGTAGTGCTGCCATGAGACAGATTCCTCGGCCCCAAGGGCTGTCTTGTGAATCTCGGCCTTGGGAGGAACGGGCGTGATGCCGCACAGGCACAGGCGCTCGATCAGGAACGCGTCGGCAGTGCGGAACACCGATCCCACATTCATCTCGCTGCGCACATTATCGAGCACAACAGCAACCGGCAACTTCTCCACCTTCTTATATTCCTCCACACCCACACGGTGCAGCTCCACCATCGATTTCTTCTTTGACATATTATAATAATGATATATTTACCACAAAGGTAAAAAAATCTTGTCAATAAGGTTGTCAATTATTGTTGAAAAGTATTTGAAAAAAAACAATAAAAAAGACTTGACAAATTCAATTCACCCCGGCTTATCAATCTTTTGGAGAACGCCAAAAAAGTTAGCACAAAAATTTTATTCCTCTATAAACACGGTTTTCATCAGCTTTTGTGTAAAAAATCGGCAATAAATTATTAACTTTGCAGGTTGTTTACACCCTGTTAATAAAGTGGTGAAAGCCCTAGTTCACAGCAACTAGGCTTGTCAATAAACTATCAATAACTGGAATGCTTGTGTTGATGGTGATGAACAGGCTCTGTTTGACAAAAAAGTTTTCTACACAATTAACAGGCATAGTTATTGTAGTAAGAATTTAAAATTTTAAAAAACTAAAAAATAAAATATATAATATGAATGTTGAAAAAGGATATGTCGATGAGCCCATCGAGGAAGGAATCGACCTGCGTGAAGAAATCCTGCGCTTGAAGAAAGAGCGCAATGCCGTCATCATGGCGCACTATTATCAGCGAGAGGAAATCCAGCAGCTCGCCGATCACATCGGCGACAGCCTGGCCCTGGCTCAGCTGGCTGCCAGGACCGATGCTCCAGTGATTGTGCTGTGCGGTGTGCACTTTATGGGCGAGACGGCCAAGATTCTGTGCCCCGACAAGACGGTGATTGTGCCTGACCTGAGTGCCGGCTGCTCGCTGGCCGACAGTTGCCCCGCCGACGAGTTTGCCAGGTTTGTGGGCGACCATCCCGACCACACGGTCATCAGCTATGTCAATACCAGTGCTGCCGTTAAGGCAGTGACCGATGTGGTGGTGACCTCGTCCAATGCCAAGGAGATTGTGGGCAGTCTGCCACAGGATGAGAAAATCATCTTCGGCCCCGACCGCAACCTGGGCAACTACATCAATAGCATCACAGGACGCGAAATGCTCCTCTGGGATGGCGCTTGCCATGTGCACGAGAAATTCAGCGCAGCCAAGCTCGCCGACCTCAAGCGGGAACATCCTGGTGCCAAGGTTCTGGTTCACCCCGAGTGTCCCAAGCCCGTGCGCATCATGGCCGACAAGGTGGGTTCTACCCAGGCACTGCTCAATTTTGCAGTCGATGACGAGAGTCAGGAGTTCATCGTATGCACCGAGAGTGGCATCCTGTTTGAGATGCAGCGTCGTTGCCCCGACAAGACTTTCATTCCCGCTCCGCCCGAGGATGGCACATGTGCCTGCAACGAGTGTGAGTACATGAAGCTCATCACGCTTGAGAAATTGTACAATTCACTCAAGTTTATGGCACCCGAGATTACCGTGGATGCCGGTATTGCCGAGCGCGCTGTGAAACCCATCCAGCGCATGCTCGACATCTCGCGTGATTTAGGAATTATTAAATAATCATCATAATTCAAGTGTATATGAAAAAAATCAGTATTCTATCATTATTAATTATATTTAATGTATTCAACATTATGGCACAGAACGTATATGATTTCACTGTGAAGGATCGTCGTGGTAACGACGTGTCGTTAACCCAGTATAAGGGCAAGGTGCTGCTCATCGTCAACACCGCCACGCGTTGTGGCTTCACACCGCAATATGAGGAACTGGAGGCGCTTTATAAGAACTATAAGGACAAGGGCCTTGAGATTCTTGACTTCCCTTGCAACCAGTTTGGCGAGCAGGCACCTGGCACCGAGGAGGAAATCCATCAGTTCTGCACCCTGAACTTTGGCACCGAGTTTCCACAGTTCAAGAAAATCGAGGTGAATGGCCCAAACGAGTCTCCGCTTTACACCTATCTCAAGGCACAACAGGGTTTCCAGGGATTTGACAAGAATCACAAGATTGGTGCCCTGCTCGACGAGATGCTGGCCAAGGCCGACCCCGACTATGCCAGCAAGCCCGACATCAAGTGGAACTTCACCAAGTTCCTGGTTGACCATGAGGGCAACGTCGTGAAGCGTTACGAGCCCACCACCGAGTGCAACATCATCGAGGAAGATATCAAGAAATTACTTTAATTGTTTAAAAAATGGGACAAAAGAACCGTCCCTTTGTCCCAAAAATATTGAATGAATGGACTATAATTATAAGGAAATAGAGAAAAAGTGGCAACAGTACTGGCGTGAACACCACACCTACAAGTGTGAGATTGATAAAGACCGCCCCAAGTTCTATGTGCTTGACATGTTCCCCTATCCGTCGGGAGCTGGGTTGCATGTGGGACATCCGCTGGGTTACATCGCCAGTGACATCTATGCGCGTTACAAGCGCTTGAAGGGTTTCAACGTCTTGCATCCCATGGGCTATGATGCCTATGGACTGCCAGCCGAGCAATATGCCATCCAAACGGGTCAACACCCCGAAATCACTACCAACGAGAACATTGCCCGCTATCGTGAGCAACTGGACAAGATAGGTTTCTGCTATGATTGGGACCGCGAGGTGCGCACCTGCGACCCCAAGTATTACAAGTGGACACAGTGGGCTTTCTTGCAGATGTTCAAGAGCTACTATAACACCCAGCTTGACAAGGCTCGTCCCATCGATGAGCTGGTGGCTCACTTTGAGAAACACGGTACCGATGGCTGCAATGCCCATACTGGCAGCACCGACGAGTTCACTGCCGACCAGTGGAACGCTATGAGCCAGATCGAGAAAAATAATGTGCTCATGAACTACCGCATCGCTTATCTGGGCAATACGATGGTGAACTGGTGCCCCAAGTTGGGTACTGTGCTGGCCAACGACGAGGTGAGCGAGGGTGTTTCCATCCGTGGCGGTTACCCCGTGGAGCAGAAGATGATGAGGCAGTGGTGCCTGCGTGTGTCGGCCTATGCCGGACGCCTGTTGCGTGACCTGGAAAAGGTCGAGTGGACCGAGTCCATCAAGGAAACGCAGCGCAACTGGATTGGCTACAGCGAGGGTGCTGAGATGACGTTCCCCATCGCCGACAGTGACAAGAGCCTGTTGATTTTCACCACCAGGGCCGACACCATCTTTGGTGTCACGTTTATGGTACTGGCGCCCGAGAGCATCTATGTCGATGACGTGGTGACTCCCGGGCAGCGCGCTGCTGTCGATGCCTATATCGACGAGGTCAAGCACAAGACCGAGCGTGAGCGCATGATCGAGAAAAAGGTGAGCGGTATGTTCACTGGCAGCTATGCCGTCAATCCCATCACTGGTAATAATATACCTATCTACATCAGCGACTATGTGCTGGCAGGTTATGGTACCGGTGCCATCATGGCGGTACCTGCCCATGACAGCCGCGACTATGCTTTTGCCAAGCACTTTGACCTGCCCATCATCCCGTTGATCGAGGGTGCCGACGTGAGCGAGGAGAGTTTTGACGCCAAGGAGGGTATCATGGCCAATTCATCCAATGAGCGCCTGCAGCTCAATGGCCTGCAGGTCAAGGAAGCCATTGCCAAGACCAAGCAATATATCGAGGAAACTGGCATTGGACACGTCAAGGTGAACTATCGCCTGCGCGACGCTATCTTCAGCCGTCAGCGTTACTGGGGTGAACCGTTCCCCATCTATTATGATGAGAACAATCAGCCGCAGCCGCTCGACGAGAGTCAGTTGCCCTTGCAGTTGCCCGAGGTGGATAAATTCCTGCCCACCGAGACTGGTGAGCCGCCACTGGGTCGTGCCAAGAATTGGGTCACCACCGATGGTTATCCACTGGAATTGAACACCATGCCAGGCTTTGCCGGCTCGTCGGCCTATTACCTGCGCTACATGGATCCCCACAACGACGAGGCGCTTGTTTCTCGTGAGGCCGATGACTACTGGCGTCAGGTGGACCTCTATGTGGGAGGAACCGAGCACGCGACAGGTCACTTGATCTACAGCCGTTTCTGGAACAAGTTCCTCTATGACTACGGTTACGTGTGTGAGGCTGAGCCGTTCCGCAAGCTGGTCAACCAGGGAATGATTCTGGGTCGAAGCAACTTTGTGTATCGCATCAAGGACACCAACAAGTTTGTCTCGTTGAACCTCAAGGATGACTATGACGTCACCCCCATTCATGTCGATGTCAATATCGTCGATAAAGATACCCTCGATATCGAGGAATTCCGCCAGTGGCGTTCCGAGTTCAAGGATGCCGAGTTCATCTTAGAGAACGGCAAGTACATCTGTGGTTGGGCCATCGAAAAGATGTCCAAGTCGATGTTCAACGTCGTCAATCCCGACAGCATTGTGGACAAATTCGGTGCCGACACCTTGCGAATGTATGAGATGTTCCTGGGTCCGCTTGAGGCCAGCAAGCCGTGGGATACTAACGGTATTGACGGTGTGAACCGCTTCCTCAAGCGCCTGTGGGCTCTCTTCTACAAGGGTGACACGATGCAGCTCACCGATGAGCAGCCCAGTGCCGAGGCCCTCAAGTCGGTTCACAAGCTCATCAAGAAGGTGAGCGGCGACATCGAGACCTTCAGCTACAACACGTCGGTGGCTGCCTTCATGATCTGTGTCAACGAGTTGACGAGCATGAAGTGCCGCGCCCGCGCGGTCTATGAGCCCCTGGTAGTGCTGCTGGCACCATTCGCGCCGCACATTGCCGAGGAACTGTGGCACGTGCTGGGACATGACACCACCGTGTGTGACGCACAATGGCCCACTTGGAACGAGGACTACCTCAAGGAATCGATGGTGAATTATACCGTCTTGTTCAATGGCAAGCCCCGTTACAACATCGAGGTGCCTGATGATACCGCTGAGGACGAGGTGCAGCGCATTGCCTTGAGTGACCCTGGCGCCGAGCGATGGCTCAACGGCAAGCAGCCCAAGAAGGTCGTCGTCGTTAAAGGCAAGATCATCAACTTCGTCGTTTAATAATCGATAAACAACAATAAATACAATAAGTACAATAGTAATTATTTAATAATTAATTAGTTGTATTTATTGTATTTGTTGTTTTCATTTTTTTATTAATAGTTGTTTTTTTTAATGAAGAAGATTGTTTTTGCGACCAATAATGCGCACAAGTTGCAGGAACTGAGGCAGATGCTTGGTGACCGTTATGATATATTGGCTCTTGCCGACATCGGATGCCATGAGGATATCCCGGAAACTGGCAATTTTATCGAGGAAAATGCCCAGATGAAGGCCCGCTATGTCAAGCAGCATTATGGATATGACTGTTTCAGCGACGACACGGGATTGGAGATTGACGCGCTGGGAGGTGAGCCTGGGGTTTACTCGGCTCGTTATGCCGGTCCTGGTCATGATAGCGAGGCAAACATTGACAAGGTGTTGAAAAAACTCGATGGAATTGATAACCGCACCGCCCGTTTCCGCACCGCCATCGCCTTGTTGCAGGGCGATGAGATGCACATGTTTGAGGGGCAGGTCGAGGGGGTGATCCTCACCGAGCGTCATGGAACAGGGGGATTTGGCTACGACAGCATCTTCCAGCCTGTCGAGGGTGACGGCAGCACCTTTGCCCAAATGTCGCCCCAGGACAAGAACAGCATCAGTCACCGTGGCCGTGCTGTGGCTTTATTGGTAAAATTTCTCAATAGCCAATCATAGGGGTGAAAAAATTGTTAGGAAATTCATCCCTATTATTTATCATATTATTATTAACTAAACCCTTAATGAAAATGAGAAAGATATTTTCTACCATTTTGTTGTTTGTTTGTTTTGGGTTGTCTGTCATGGCTGTTCCTGCTAGGCCAGGGTGGCACAAGATAATCCAGAGTGATGGCACCACCCTGATGGTGCAGGCTGTGGGTAATGCTTTCAACCACGCTATCCTAACCAGCGATGGACTGACGGTTGCCCGTGGCACTGATGGTGATTTCTACTACACCTCGTCACTGACGGGACTCACTGCCGTGCGTGCCCATGAGGCCAATAAGAGAACTCCTGGCGAGACGGCATTTGTCAATGCACAACGCGCCAACCTGACGATGCAGCACAAGTCTTTCCAGTTGCCGAGCAATATGGGCAAACTAGCTGTGGGTGGCAGCAATGCCGATTCCGATGTCCCCTCACTGGGCAATCGTCGCATCCCCATCATTCTGGTGGAGTTTAAGGACAAGAAATTCAATAACACCCGCGAGGATATCATTGACGCCATGCTCACGGGCAGTGAGAGCGTGGGACAGTACTTCCGCGACCAGTCCAATGGCTTGTATGAGCCCGATTTTGAGGTATATGGCATCTATGGCCTGTCACAAAACCGCGCTTATTATGGCAGCAACTCGGGTGGTAACGATAAGGCCCTGGGCGCGATGGTGACCGAAGCCTGCCAGCTGGCGTCAGCCGATGGGGTATCCTTTGCCCCCTATGATACCAACAATGACAACTATTGCGATGTGGTCATTGTAATCTATGCAGGCATTGGAGAATCGTCGGCACCTGATACTCATCCCGAGACCATCTGGCCCTGTAACTGGACGCTTGATGCGGCAGCCTATTACAATATGGGTGGCAACGGTGCCTTCCGTCCCAGTAATGGTGATCCCCTGATTAACAACTTTGCCGTGTTCAATGAGTTGTATGGCAGCAACGACAATGGCAAGACCATCGATGGCATCGGTACGTTTGCCCATGAGTTTGGACACTGCTTGGGGTTGCCCGACTTCTATGATACGGGCAATGGCAACCACTACGGCATGGGCAACTGGGACATCATGTGCATGGGATGCTATAACAACGACGGCTTCACGCCACCGGGCTACACGGCCTATGAGAAAGTGTTCATGGGATGGATCGATTACATGCAAGCCAAGCCAGGCACCTATTACACCTTGCCCGTGTTTAATCAAAAACAGAAATCGACCGACAAGGCCGTGTGCATCACCAGCGACCTCAATGAGAACGAATATTTTATTCTTGAGAACCGCAAGAAGCAAGGTTGGGACCGCTACATGCCTGGCGAGGGTATCATGATCACTCATGTGACCTATAGTGCCAGCCGTTGGGCTGCCAATACCCCCAACAACCAGAATATCCAGTTAATGTATGTCGTTCCTGCCGACAACACTTCTAACTACTACAGTGAGGCTACCGACCTGTGGCCACAAGGCAACAATAATGCCTTTACCGATACTTCCACTCCTGCTGCCAAGCTGTTCATGCGGGCCAATGGCGGCATCACGAGCAGTGCCGGCTATCTGGGCAAGCCTGTAACCGATATGGTTATCAATCCCGATGGTACGGCCAGCTTCTGGTTTATGAGGGATGCGGTGGACTATCCTGTCATCTCGGTTTCGTCAGATGAAATCAACTTTGGTAACGTCTTGATGAATAGTACCAAGGGTCTAACGTTTAATGTAGTGGGGCAGGCATTGGCAGGTGATGTCACTGTAACGCTCAACGGTGGTGACGGCACGTTTGATATCACGCCTACCGTCATCAGTGCTGCCGATGTCACCAGCGGCAAGACCATTACCGTGACGTTCTCGCCTCGGGCTATTCAAGATTATCATGCCACTGTCACACTCAGCACCCCTGGTGCCGAGGATGTCACCATCAACCTCATGGGCCATGGCCTCATCGAGGGCTACGCTCCCGTGCTACTCCCTGCTGCCCAGGATGGCATCAACTTGACACAGTTCCGTGCCGACTGGACCGATCAGACTCCTGCCCAAAACGTGGCAAGCTACACCCTGGAAGTGAGCACCAAACCCCAGTTTGAACTGCTGGAGAGTGCCGACTTCAGTAGTGTACCCAATGCCTTGACCGAGGGTGGTCAGGGACTTGCCAATGTCTCAAGCAACTATTGGGATTATCTGCCTGAAGGCTGGATGAACACGATCTATCTTGCTTCCTACAGCAATGCGCTGATCTTGGGCTATAATGGCACAATTAAGTCGGCAATCTACAATTTCATGGGCTATGACAAGGCAACGGTTGTCATCAAGACGGAGTCTTACTATTATGATAATGCCACCATCAGCATATCAACTAGCCGCGGTTCACAGGAATTGTCGATTCCAAGTGGTATTGACTTCTACACTGTGGTGCTCGATTGTGCCAGCTACGATGCTGTGACCATCAAATCCCTTACCAATTTTGTCAGCATCAAGCAGGTTGATATCTATGCAGGCGTCAAATCTACCCTCAAGGCTGCCGAGAGCGGTGATGCAACCTACCGTCTCATTTCAGGTATCAACGACATGTTCTACACGGTGAAAGACCTTGAGGCCGAGGGTACCTACGTCTATAAAGTAAAGACAGTGTTCACCGATGGCACCGAGAGCTCCTGGAGCAACAGGCAGATGGTGACTCTGTTTGACAACGGCCACAGCTACAGCCTGGGTGATGTGGACCACGATGGATTGGTTTCCATTACCGATGTGTCGATACTCATTGACTACCTCTTGAACGGGAGTGGTGACATCTGTGAAATCTGTGCCGATGTCGATGGAGATAACGTCGTCAATATTACAGATGTGACAGTGCTCATCGACGCACTCCTGGCCAACTGATAGATTAGATTACTCACAATACAACAAGCACGATGGGGCAGGAACACTCAAGTCCTTGCCTCATCGTGCTTGTTGATATATGGTTGTTTAAAGGCACTCAGTATCACTATTGATTATAATAAAAAAGATCAATCTAGGCCAGTTCACTTTGTGATTAGCATTTTTATGCTTAATTTTGCACGGCTTTTAAACGTTTTCAATTCATTATGAAATAGTTAAGGCCAACTTGTTCTCTTGTTTATTGGTATATTGCTTTATTTATAGATATCACTAACTCAACGATTTAACTATCGATGAAAAAAAACCTTCTTATCTTCACGATGTGGCTGTGTTGCGCAGCCATCGCTAGTGCTGTGCCAGCATGGCCTGGCTTGCAGACTATCAAGCAGAGTGACGGCACAACCTTGACATTGCGTGCCGTGGGTAATGCCTTTAACAATGCTATCCTGACCAGTGATGGTCTGACGGTCGCCCGTGGTAGTGACGGCGATTTCTACTACACATCCTCATTGACGGGACTCACTGCCATGCGGGCTCATGAAGCCAAGGATCGCAACATGACCGAGAAAGCCTTTGTCGCCGCTCAGCGTGGCACATTGACGATGACCTCCAGGCCTTACCAGCTGCCTGCCAGGAATGGCAAGTTGAATGCCGTTGGCAGCAACACCGCAGCCGATGTGCCTGCCAATGGTGAGCGCCACATTCCCATCATTCTGGTGGAGTTCCAGGATAAGAAGTTTACCAACACCAAGGAAAAAATCATCCAATCCATGCTCACCGGTGACATGAGTGTGGGACAGTACTTCCGTGATCAGTCCAATGGTGTGTACAACCCCGTGTTTGACGTGTACGGCATCTACTGCCTGTCACAGAATCGGGAATATTATGGTGGCCGTTCAGGCACTACCAAGGATAAGGGCATCGGGTGGCTGGTGACCGAAGCCTGTGAGCTGGCTGCTGCCGATGGAGTGTCGTTCGCCCCCTATGATACCAACCATGACTACTACTGTGATGTGGTCATCGTGATCTTTGCCGGTGTGGGTGAGGCTCAGGCTTCGATGTATCACCCCGAGGCCATCTGGCCCTGCAACTGGACGCTTGACGCTGCCAAGTATTATTCTAGGGGTGGCAATGGGTCCTTCAGCCCGAGTAGTGGTGATCCTTACATCAATCAGTTTGCCGTGTTCAATGAGCTGCGTGGCAGCAACGACAATGGCAAGACCATCGATGGCATCGGCACATTTGTACACGAGTTTGGACACTGCCTGGGTCTGCCCGACCTCTATGACACGGGCACCAACGACAATTATGGCATGGGCAACTGGGACATCATGTGCTTGGGTTGCTATTGCGATGACGGCAACACGCCGGTGGGCTATTCGGCCTATGAGAAGGTGTTTATGGGATGGGTGGACTATATCACGCCCGAGCCTAACACCTACTACACCTTGCCCGTGTGGAACAGCGGTCACAAGGACACCGACAAGGCTGTGTGCATCAAGAGCGACCTGAACAGGAACGAGTATTTCATCTTTGAGAACCGCAGGCGAGTGGGGTGGGACCGCTACTTGCCGGGACAGGGCATACTGGTGACGCACATCACTTACAGTTCCACCCAGTGGAGAAACAACAAGCCCAACAACGAGAAAATACAGCTGGTGACCCTGATGCCTGCCGACAACAAGTTGAGCAAATACAGCGAGAGTGGCGACGTGTGGCCACAAAACGGTAAAAATGAACTGACCGATAATTCTATTCCCGCCACTATGCTCAACATGGATCCTATGGGCAACATCACGGGCTCCGCCGGCTATCTGGGCAAACCCGTGACCGAGATGATAATTAACCGTGACGGCTCTGCCAGCTTCTGGTACATGAAGGAAGTGCACAATTTCCACAAGGGTGATCTCAACCATGATGGAAGCGTTGCCATCGGTGATGTCACTACATTGATTGATTACCTGCTGGGCTCCAAAATCGAGTGCTGCGCCATCTGTGCCGATGTCAACGATATGGATGGCGTCACTATTGCCGACCTGTCGGACCTCATCGACATGTTGATGAAGGACAACTGATAGGGGATAACTAGCCTTCCAGCACACCGCTATTCAGGTAGCGGCGGTAGAGGATTGTCTGGATGATGCCGCGCAGGGCCAGGAAACTCAGGTAAGCCACCCACAGGCGGTTGTTGCCCCAGCCCTCGGGCGTGATCCAGTAGATGACAAAGAACAGCGACCAGGCGATCGAGGCGCTGATGAGCATACCCATCGACCGTGTCAGGCTGATGAAAACGCCGTCCCACACAAAGGCGGCCATGCCTGCCACGGGAATCAGCGCGCACCACACGCGGTAGTCCATCGCGGCCTCGATGACGCCCTGCTGGTCGGTCAACAGCCCGAAGGCCACCCGTGGGAACGAGTAAATCAGCGTGAACACGGCAGCAACGGCTCCACCCCACAGGAACAGCAGCCTGATGCAGCGTCTCATGCGCGCCATGTCGCCCATGCCGTAATACTTGCCCACGACGGCCTCACCGGCAAAGGCGACGCCGTCCATGAAGTGGCTATACAGGGTGAACAGTTGCAGTATCAAGGCGTTGACGGCGAGAATCAGGTCACCGCTGCGGGCTCCGATCGAGACAAATGCCAAGCTGACGGTCATCAGCAGGAAACTGCGGATGAAGATGTCACGGCTCACCTTGAAGTAGCGCCCAGCGCCCTTGAAGCGCCACACGCGCCGCCAGTCGAGCACACCGTTGAGCTGCGGGAACTTGCGTTGCACCGTCAGGGCGGCATACAGCAGGCCGAGCCATTCACCGGCCATCGTGCCCACGGCGATACCCGTGAAGCCCATCTTCAACACATACACGCAGATGAGGCTCGCCGCGATGTTAAACACGTTGGTCATGATCGAGATCCACATCGCGCTCTGCGAGTCCTGCATTCCTAACAGCCACCCCTTGAAGGCCATCATCACCAGCACGGGCGGCACGCCCCAGATGCAGATGGTGAAATAGGTGATGGCCAGCGACGTGACGTCGGGCGAGGGACCGATGATCCACAGCAATAGCAGCCTGATGGGCCATTGCAGCACGATGATGATGGCCGAGATGAGCAGCGCCAGCGCGGTCGATTCGCCCAGCAGCTTGGCGCTCTCCTTAAAGTCCCTGCTGCCATAGGTCTGTGCCGTCATCCCCGATGTGCTCATGCGCAGGAACCCGAAGTTCCAGTACACCAGGTTGAACATCATCGCGCCCACAGCCACAGCCCCAATGAATATCTTGTCGCCCAGGTGCCCGGCGATAGCGGTATCCACCAGTCCCAGCAGCGGCACCGTGATGTTGGCCACAATCGCCGGCAACGCAATCTTCAATATCTCCCGATTCATGCCCTCTTTCATGCCCACAAAGGTACACGTTTTTGCACACAAGACAAAACTCCCAACCTAAATGCAGCCCAGTCCTCAACTAAGACAATACATGATAGAAATGATGATAGGGAAAACAAGAAATACAATAAATACTAAGGCATCCGCACTCGGTTTTTGAAGGCAAGAAATACAACCTTAGTGCCACCCTGTCCTCATTTTATTAACGTCTAAATCGAGCCATGACGAGTTTTGGTAAATTAATCATTGTATTCTCTCTGTTTTGTTTGTAAATGTTAGTTTAAATCGTAAATAAATGCGTTCTCTAATTCTCTTATATACAATGGTTTAATTTAAGAATAAGAAGGGGAAGACATATGGGGTGGCAGAAGCAATTGCTGGAGAATGTTTAATATCCTCCATTCTGGATTAAGAACTACTCGTGGATACTCCCAAATTGCGTTCTTTATCCATATTGCACCCATAATGGAACTCAAACAGTAAAAGATAGTTTAAGAAATCTATTTATGTCATCCAATTATATTTTATACTGATTCGGTGAGGGAACGTGGGACATACGAGGCACTTACCAACTATCTAAAAGAATAAAACATCGTAACATCATATTGTTACTAACACTTTTAGGGCTATTGATTATAATTTACAAAAGGAATAGTTGGTGCTAATCTAATTAAAATGGCCAGAAAATCTGAATAATATAAAATTATTACTATCTTTGCAAAAACATAATTTAGTATTTATCAACCTAAACGGCTGGATTTGCCAGCAAAGTATCATGATAAATGGTTTTTATTTGCATGTAGTTTAAGCGCTAGAAACCTTTTCTTTTCATCTGATATTCAAACCAGATACAAGTTCGGCCGTTTTATTAAAAGAAATGATTATGGCTAATAATAACGATCAGATTATAAAGCGGGATCATGTCCCAACATATTTTCCAAACCTTGCAGGAATATACTTCCGCTGTCCAATTTGCAGAAAACAATATAGAATTGAAGAGGCTGTGGTGATACCAATTAATACAAAATCTGAACATGTTGGTACTAAGATCAGTGGGCGCACTGTCACAAGAACATATCAAGACACATATTACCATGTTCGTTTTTGTAAATCTTGTGCTAAAAGAAGGATTAGAAAGGAGAGTTTGTTCACATGGTCTATTATGATCATATTTATTGTACTAGCAATTCTTTTCTTTATTATTAATTGGAACAAGATAATGGAAAATGGTGGTATTGGCAATGTCATTGGCCTACTTTTTGTTTTTGTAATAATCGGATTATTCATCATGGCTGTTATTGGTTGGGTTGAACATTTTCTATTTGATAAATCAATTGATATTAGTCAAGCTGCTAAAGACAATGCTCTTAAAAATCCCCTATTTAAATAGTTAACTGGTGACACGATAAATGATTGCGAGCAACAACATTGAATATCCATAAATAGAATGAAGTATTTACTTCTAATATTCCAAATTCTGTGATGTTGATAATAAAGATACTAAATCTCTTTTGTATATGAAGGCGTCTTATATTCTTGTAATTATTACATTGTTACTGTTATTCGGTATATCATTTTCTACTTGTGAAAACAATACTTCTACCTCTACAGAGACTGTATCTCCAAATACGCACTCTACATTAGGTGCGTCCGAAAGTATGCAGAATAAATATATCAAATGTGAATCCTTTATCGAAGAAGGAACAAGATACATATTCAACAAGGTTGCTGATAAACAAAATACGATACCCGAAACAAATCTTGAATATGATCATGGGGAAGTTGTAATTAATGGAAATATTTTAACAACAACTATGGGCGCAATTAGTAAAGATTATCATATTGAAAAGGCAATCTTTGAAGAAGAGAACGAGGGTATTGTGGATGAATACGAAGATGGGCAACAAGATCATAGAGCACAGTTTCTTCTTAAATCTAATGGTAAGTACTATTATGCCCGCCTTGAACTGATGGGTGATAATAAATTTATAATGTCAAAGCCGATAAAATCACCAGTTGAATTACAATATTTCCCACATAAAGAATTCGGTTTTGCAATAAATGAATATGAAGATATAGAAACGAAGTGTACTTTTTACTATTTTCGTTAAATAATTACTGTGCCATCCTTTGCATTGACTCATAGAAAGTAGGATACGCCAAGAGAATCAGAGAAACCTAAAAAAGAGCAATTCAGTCTATCAATTATAGGGTTGGCCATTTTCATTACATGGAGGTTTTTGACTTTTTATATTCTGTTTTTAAGGAATGTTCAAAATCTGTGTGTTTTCCATTCTACTATAAAAGCTATATCTAATAACAATAAGGCTCAGTAAAATAACTTTGTAATTAACTGTCATAGAAGCACAATCAGCTCAAAAACCTGATCGATTCCTGATTCGCACTTGAAATCACCTCAGAACCTCTCACCTCTCTGTCTTTCATTTCCTAATTCTCATCTTTATTACCTATCAGACCTTTTATAAAATCTCGAATATGATGGTGGGAATATATCATGTCTATACAATGATACTCAAGTTTGCCGCTTTCTATAATTATACTCTTTTCTCTATCCGTATACTTATGTGCCGCCTCATAATAGCGTTCTAATTTCAAGTTATATATTTCTCTAAAAATTCCGGTAAGGTTTATATCAAAATTCCAACATAAATCATCCTCTGAAGAATCATACAAATAACTGTCCCAAGTAAAAGAACTATATCCATGCTCATATCTCATAGGTCCAAAGGTATAATTCACAAGTCTTAAAACATCAAAGGCTATTCGATCTAAGCAAGAGGACCAAGATTCCGACAGTAGAAACAAATGAGATTCACGATTATCTAAATCTTCACAATTATTCTTTAAATTGGGGAAAATCATTTCCATACCCAAGTGTTCAATTTCAGCTTTAGCAGCTTCATTTATATTAAGACCCTTTTTATAGAAATAACGTGTTTTTGCTGATTTGAATGGATTAATTCCACAAATAGTTATTCCATTTTCAAGGATTCCATTTTCTCTTACTTCAGGGTATGACTGCGAACAATACACAAAACCATTGATGCCATTTGCTTCCATGATTTGGGCAGCACAATGAGATACTTTATTTAACCTATGTATCATTTCAGTGTTGGGTATCACGCCTTCTTGTGTTGGGCTCCAGATGCCTTCTGCACCCCTCCAACTAATTCTAAAAACATCTATATTCTCAAAAGCAAAAGCAGTTCTTGCAAACACACAAAACTCATCTTTAGATGGTATCCACATTTTAAACTTTAGTGTATCAATAGTTGCCCCCACCTCTGGAATAAGTACAATTTCCTTATTCTTATCATATAATAAATTACTGATGGTTGCCTCACGTAGAATACGCTCCTCCATTGGAGCAATCAGAAGATAGAGAATGTCCCGACGGCCCATTGGGGCGAACTTACTTCTGATATGGTTTGCGTATGCAAATAATTCGGTATATGATTGTCTCTCAGTTTGTCTATTCACCTTAAGTTCACAAATGATAAGACCATTCTCTCCCTCAAAACATCCTAAAAAGTCTGTTCGAATAGTATTCTCTCCTTCTTTTGGTAATCTTACCTCACATCCAAAGATGTCCAAGCATTCTAAAAGCTCGTAGGATTCCTTGTATTCTTTTATCAACTGATAATACAGCAACTCCCATGGTTCATACTCTTCAGGCATTTTAATGGGTTTGGGGTCAAACGAAGGTGGTTCTATCATAGAAAAAAGTTCCTCTCTATGATTCCAGATATAATCTTGTATCTCTTTCTCGTTAAAAGGCATCCTATCTTTCAATTATCATCAGCCGTTTTTATTATTTCATTTATTATATTTTAATCTTTCTGCAAAGGTAATAAACTTTCTCCATTATCTTTTTACCTTCGTAATAAGTCCAATTATTATTAGACTTCTCTTCTCTAATCACAATCCGCTCAAGAATCTGATCGGATTCTTCATTCACATTCTGCTTGCCAAATAAGCATGATTTTTCGTGCTTATTTGGCAAGCAGCGCATAAATACCTGGGCGACAAATTGATAAAACTAGAAAGAATAAGAGATAGCAAAGACTCATACTGGCTAATATTGGCATTGAATTGAGTTTCATGAGGTCGCAGTTGGTGAGCTATAAGTCCAAAAAAAATTGAGTTATAGCTCACTTAGAACAAAAATTTGGTCCAACCTGCACGGGTTTCTATGTTAGTTGGACCAATTTTATGGCTTTTTGCTTTGTTGAGTAAAAAAATAGAAGAAAGGAACGGCTTAAAACTACCCATTCAAGTTGAATGGACTGCGGGCTGATCTGAGATGAAGACGTCAAGTTTTTCTATTGAAGTTGTTGGTGTTATTAAAAATTACGCTATATTTACACTCGATTTTCATTGAAAATCACAAGTTCTACTTTGGATTTTCCTTTAAAATCACAAGTATCACTTTTAATGACAATAGAGTATGATTAATCGTATTTGTCAGTTTAACAACGAATTAGATGATAGTATTTTCCTGTTTGGAGCACGACAGACAGGAAAAAGCACTGCATTGCGACAACAATTTCCAAACGACATCTATATAGACCTGCTTGACACCGATATAAGGAACAGGTTGGCAAAACGTCCAGGATTATTATATGAGATGCTAAAAGATAAGCCCGAAAGCACCTTGGCAATCATTGACGAGATTCCCGAGGTGCCTGAATTGCTCAACGAGGTGCATCGGCTTATCTCAGAGAAGAATCTTCGTTTTATCTTGTGCGGTTCAAGTGCCAGGAAACTTAAGCGCAAGGGTACAAACACCCTTGGAGGTAGGGCTTTTCCGGTTTATTTTTTCCCCTTTGTGAGTGCTGAACTGCCCGACCTGGATATTGACCGTGCTGTGAACTATGGCATGATACCGTCGCATTACCTTGCCAAGAACCCCACTCGCCGGTTAGCGGCTTATATTGATGTGTATCTCAAAGAGGAAATCAAGGAAGAATCGTTGGTTCGTAACCTCACAGCATTTCAGCGTTTTCTTGAAGTCGCTGCAATTTGCGATGGTGAGATGATCAACAACAATAGTATTGCTCAGGAATGCGGAGTAAGCGCAACAACAGTGAGTAGCTATTTTGACATCTTGGAGGATACCTTGATTGGCTATCGCATTCCTGCCTATACCCGCGTAGTACAGCGCCGCCTGATTCAGGCTCCGAGATTTTATTACTTTGACGTTGGGGTTGTTAATCACTTACTACACAGGAAAGGGTTAGTAAGAGGTACACCTCAATATGGTCACGCCTTTGAGCACTTGGTGGTGCAAGAACTCATCGCCTATATGAGTTACACTCATCAGGAAGAAAAACTGTTCTACTGGCGCACTTATACTGGTATTGAGGTTGACATTGTGATAGGTGACGCAAGAGTGGCAATTGAAATCAAGTCGGTGGAAGAAGTGCTCAATAAGCATCTCAAGGGACTCAAAACATTTGGAGAAGAACACCCCAATAGCCGCCGTGTAATTGTTTCGCTGGATATTATACCACGTCGCATGGGTGATATTGAGTGTATCCCAGTCAAGGAGTTTTTCACTCGCTTGTGGGCACACGAGTTTGACCCGGAATAAAAAGGAAAACAATAAGTACAATCAATACAAATCACTGTGATTCAATTGATTATACTTATTGTGTTTATTGTTTTCCCTATTTTGTTGTTTCAGTTGTTTGAGCTGTCGTTAACGCACGATACGAGTCGTTTTTTAGAACGGTTTCTCGTCGGTGCCGGTGAAGGACTGGAACAGCGAGTTGGCCAGGCTGGAGGCGCCGATGCGGAAGTAGCGGTTGTCCAGCCACTTCTCGCCCAGGACTTCCTTGACGATGGTGTAATACTTCACGGCGTCCTCGGTCGTGCGGATGCCGCCCGATGCCTTGAAGCCCACCATGCGGCCGTGCTGGATGTAGTATTCCTTGATGCACTGGCACATGACGTAGGCAGCCTCGAGCGAAGCGCCGGGATATACCTTGCCCGTCGAGGTCTTGATGAAATCGCAGCCCGAGTACATCGACAGGATGCTGGCGCGGCGGATGGCTTCGGCGCTCTTCAGCAGACCCGTCTCCAGGATGACCTTCAAGGGACGGTCGCCCACCACGTTCTTGATCTCGTTGATCTCGTCACACAACTCCTCATAGGCCTCGTCCTTGAAGTAACCCACGTTGAGCACGATGTCCACCTCGTCGGCACCGTCGGCAATGGCCAGGGCCGTCTCGGCGATCTTGGTCTCGATGTGGGCCTGGCTGGCGGGGAAGCTGGCGCTGCACACGGCCACGTCAACACCGCTCACCTCAAGCGTGCCACGCACCACAGCGGCAAAGTTGCTATAGACGCAGATGGCGGCCACGTTCTTGTACTGGGGATAGTTGTTGTCAAAGTCGTTGACCCGTTGCACAAACTGGGCCACGCTGCGCTCGCTGTCGTCGGTAGCCAGGGTGGTCAGATCGACGCAGTTCAGCAGGAATTGCTGCACCTCGGGGGTGTTGTTCTCGGCAGCATGCTTGTCGATGATCTCCTGCACGGCGGCGCTCACGGCAGCGTCATCGGTGGTGACGCTTGACTGGTTGATGGCGGTCATGTACTTGTCCATGGGCTTGTGCTCATGGTCGTGGTCGTGATGTTCGCAGCCACAGCCGCAGTGTTCATGTTCGTGATTGCTCATAATTGCTTGATATTATTTATTGGTTAGTAATTTTAGTTTCTAAAAAGTTATTAACTTTCTCACTGGTTAATGTTTAATGAATTGTCGCTTGAAATTCTAAAAAAATCCAGCAAGAGCCTACATCATACATTTCAAAAGGCATCTTTAACCATTAACCTTTATCCTTTTAACCTCAAGTTTATGTAGTGGCATAGCTACTTTATAAACTTGAATGAGTAAGTTTCTCGTTCTCCAGGTGACGGTGGCTGTCGCGGCGGGTCTTCTTGGCAAAGTTGCGCTCCAGGGCGGCATCCAGGTCAATGCCCGTCTGGTTGGCCAGGCACATCACCACCCACATCACGTCGGCCAACTCGTCGGCCAGGTCCAGGTCATCGCCCGGTTTGCTCGACTGGTCGCCGTAGCGGCGCGCGATGACACGCGCCACCTCGCCCACTTCCTCGGTGAGCACCGCCATGTTGGTCAGCTCACTGAAGTAGCGCACCCCATACTGTTTAATCCAAGCGTCAACTCGCGCTTGAGCCTCTTGTATTGTCATAGTGATGGCAAAGGTAATAAAAAAGTCATTAGACCCTGGCTATCAGTTCCTAGATTTTAGGATTTTTAAGTTTCGCAAGCATATAACTTGCTCACTGATTAGTGATTAGATAGTCCTTAGTTTCTAGTCCCTAGTTTCTAGTCCCTAGTTTCTAGTCCCTAGTTTCTAGTCCCTATTCCCTAGTTTTTAGTTTCTAGTCCCTAGTTGGCATCCGCAAATGCCTAAAACCTAAAGCCTAAAACCTAAAGCCTAAAGCCTAAAACCCCAGATATTTTTCATTTGAAAAGATAATTGTAGTTTTTTTACGGTTTTTTGTGATATTTTTTTGCTATGTCAGAAAAAATGTGTATAATTGCTCCCGAAAACAATCAATCTATCTTAACCTCATCAAAACGATTATGAACAAGAAGTACAACCCCGAAGCTATTGCCAGGACGATTCATGTCGAGGACCTCTATGACCTGGATGTGACCATCGCCCGTTTTATTTTACCCCGATTGATGGTGTTTAAGCAGCACTGCGAGCGCACACCGCGCTTGAACATGACCACCGAGGAGTGGAACGAAATCCTGGACAAGATGATCTATGCCTTTGAGCGCATCGCCATGCAGACCGAGGAGGATACCCCCGAGTACAAGGCCTATATCAAGGCCATCTGGAACAACGAGGAAGACCTGGCCGACCTCAAGCGTGCTGCCAAGGCCTCGCTCAAGCCCATCAGCGAGGGCCTCTCGCTCTATCACAAGTACTACCGCAACCTGTGGTGGTAGTTAGTTTCTAGTTTCTAGTCCCTAGTTTCTAGTTTCTAGTTGGCATCCGCTAACGCCTAAAAGTACCCCGCGCAATTAGCGTTAAAAAAGAAAAAGTTGTTTAAGTTGTTCAACGTTGTAAATGTTGTTTGAAAAAAGAACCGTTGTAAATGTTGTTTGAAAAACGAACTGTTGTAAATGTTGTTTGAAAAAAGGAACCGTTGTAATTGTTGTTTGAAAAAAGAACCGTTGTTTGAAAAAAGAAGAGTTTCTAGTTGGCATCCGCAACAGCCTTGAGGCTATAACCTATTCACCTAAAATGCAATTTCAAGGCTCATTGTCCGTTACTATATAGTATTGAGTCCACTTTAAAAAGTTGGCTTCTAGTGATATCAACGGCGAATTCTGCTAATTTAGCTCATGTAAACTCAATATAACACGATGAAAAGGACCATTTTGATACTTCTAGCGATATTGACCATGGTTCCTGTCGCCATGCGTGCCCAGGAGAGTGATACCTTGAATGTTAAGTATCGGCCACCTGTTGGGATTGGTTTCCAGGCAGGTGTGGGGGGCATGATTCCCACTGGCTCATTGAGCGATAACCTCAAGGGGGGATTCCTGTTCACCCTGGGAACGACTGTGTTCTATGATCGCTTTGCGTTCAAGCTGGAAGGCAGCATTGCCCAGCCGTCGTTCAAGAACGAGAACCCCTATGCCGTCTATGATGACCTGGGGCGCAATTTGCAGCGCAACGGCACTGCCAGCCCAGGTTTACTGGGCTTGAATTTGCAGCTGGGTTGCACGGTTTGGAAGCACGGCAGAGTGTCGGTGACCCCCTATTTTGGCATCAACTTTAACAAGCTGATGTGGGAAATCAATCACCTCAAGTGGACACAGGACGATCAAGGCGAGGAGAGGCCAGAGATCTACGATGTCACCAATGCCCACGAGAGCAGCACCGGCTGGATGGCGAGTGTGGATATCGACATCGTGCTTCACCAGAAGAGGTCCTACCGCGAGGGCACCTGGCACACCACTTCTTCATCGCTGCGGTTGACACCGTTTATCACCCATTACACCTATGCCGACTTCAAGCCCTCCTTCAAGGGCAACTTCATGGGCTTGACGGTTTCCTATTTTGGCATCTTAGAGCGCATCAGCTCCAAGTGACGTAAAGACAATTTAACACCTTTTTCTTGCTGGGATTCATTTCTTTGTCCTACTTTTGCCGCCAGGAAATGAAACGCTTGTTCCTCATATTAGCTGTTGCCGTGACCATGACGGCTTTATCGGGTGCCCATGCGCACGCCACCCCCGCCGTGCAGGATCCGCTCGACAACATCGAGTTGCCCTCGGTGTTGCAGAAGACCTTTGCCGGCTATTACCACTTCATCGAGCCATCCACGGGCGACACGCTGGCCATGATCGTCTTCAACCCCATCATCATCTACCCGCGTGAGCGTTTCCGCAACAAGGCCGAGGAGAAACAGTACTGGAAGACCGTGCGCGACATCAAGAAGACCCTCCCCTATGCCAAGCTCATCAGCAACACGCTGCTGGAGACCTATGAGTACATCGACACCTACCAGACCGAGAAGCAGAAGCGGGCCTACCTCAAGCGCTTCGAGAAAGAACTGTTTGCCCAGTACAAGCCGCAGATGAAGAAATTGACCAAGAATCAGGGCAAGCTGCTCATCAAGCTCATCAACCGCGAGACCAACCAGAGCAGCTACAACATCGTCAAGGCCTTCCTCGGCACTTTCAGGGCTGGATTCTGGCAAACCTTCAGCAAGTTCTTTGGCGCCAGTCTCAAGGCCGGCTACCACCCCAACAAGGACAAGCAAGACGCCATGATCGAGCGCATCTGCATCCGCATCGAGCAGGGCGCGTTATGAGCTGTCAGTTGGGCGGATGCCACTAGCCGTTAAATAATCAAGTTGTTTCAGGGAAATAGACTGGCTGTGTCATGACTTGCAACTGGTAGCATGAATCGAGCTTCGCTCGAAAAATTAAACAAAAATTATAAATAAAATTATTATAAAAATTTTGTTTAATTTGGCTTCGCCGAGCTAAAGGTTCTCCGTGCCTGGCACGGACCATATAGCAAGCATAGCATGATGACACAACGCCTCGCAACGTGCCTGCCGTCGGCCCCACCCGCGGCAGGCACTTCCCTTTCCCGTACCGGCTAATCTAGGTTCACCCGATAAAAGGTGGGGGCAGTGTGGTCGAAGGCCACAGCAAGGCCAGCGGCCTTGAATTGAGGTAACCCCACGGCGCACAGGCCGTAGGCCTCGTGTGGCGTGGGGAAGTGGCGACACCAATCGACGGGCCTCGTAGAGGGCCAATCACGTCAGGCGGTAGTCATTCCATTCTCCCGTTGCGGAAAACAGGAAACAGAGGGCGAGAAAAACACTCTCGCCCCCTGTTTCGGTTGTTAGACAAGCGGATGATTATCTCACGCTCACCTTGAAGGCTTGCTTGCCCACGGTCACGATGTAGATGCCGGGAGACATCGACAGGCTGCGGTGACCATCGGCCACGAAGGCGTCAACCTGACGGCCATCGATGGTGAACACGCGCACCTGCTGACCCTCAAAGCCATCGATGCTGATGCCACCCTTGACGGCAGCTACCTGTTGCAAGGCTACCAGCTCGTTGACACCGCTGGTCTTATCCTTGGCAGTGATGTTGATGTTATCGAGCCAGATGCGCTCGCTCATCGTGCTCATGTAGCCACGGAAGCTCACCTTGCCATAGTTGGCCAACTCGGTGCCCGTCAACGGGATCTCAAACAGCGTCCACTCGCCATTGCCGGCGGTAACGTCGATGGTCATGAGTTCCTCATAGGGGTTGTCGTTCATGCTCTGCGATACTTCCAGGGTGGGCATGACGGCTGCGCTGGAGCTGTAACCCATGTAAACCCAGAACGAGAGGGTGTATTCCTTGTCGGCCTCAAGTTTCACCTTGGGCGTTACCAGGTCGGCCCAGTGGTAGCTGTTGTAGTAGTTACCGTTGTAGCACAGGGCATAGCCATTGTCGCCATCCTGTGAGGTCATCTCCTCGTTGTCGTTGAGGATGTTCCAGTTGGTGCCATAGCTGGCCACGTCACCCTCGGTCATCCAACCGGTGGTCGAGAGGATACCGTTCTCAAACGGCTCATGGAACGGAACAGCCTTCAACTGGCCCAGGATGATGTCATCCAGCACGGCTTGACCCACGCCAGCCGAGGTCGAGGTGATCACACCGTAGTAGTACATCTGCATCTCCTCGGTGGGCTCGCGGTCAATCACATAGGAGGTCTCGGTCGTCGTGCCGATGATGGTCATTTGCTCCTCGGGGGTCGTGCCATTGGGGTTATACTCGACAATGGTGTATTCCAGCGAGCCGTCAACAACGCCGCCATTGGCACCCACCTCGGACGGGGCGTCCCAGGTGAGGACGGCCTTCTGGTTATCCTCGTTGCCGCGCATCCAGAAGTTATCCACTGCCAGGGGCACATCAACGCCGGCAAACACGTTGACTGTGCTGGCCTTGCCGCGGCCATAGGCATTCTCGGCAACGATGATGTAGGAATTGTTGCCGTGCAGGGGCTGCTCGTCAACCCATTGCAGGGCTGTGCCCGGCTCAACGTTGTCAAACGTCTTCAAGGGGATGGCCGAGCCGCTGCGGAAGATATAGACCGTGAGCGGGCCCTCAACAGGACGCTGGGCATAGTCAACACTGGGAGCGTTGAAGGCGAAGTTGACCAGCAACTGGCCCGTCATGTCGTGCTCAACAGCGAGGTTCTCGACGCTGTAGGGGGCAAATGCCGAGCCCACGAGCGTGATCGAGATGTCGTCGATGCTCGGTGAGATGTAGCTGCTGGCCACGTCGGCAACCATGAGCACCGAGGGATAGTACTTACCGGTCTCGGTGGCAATCACCTCGTTCTCGATGAGCACCTTCTCGCCATAGTTGGTAAACGGCAACTGGTCGGGATAGATGGTCTGGGCCGTTGAGTCGGGAGCGGTGCCAAAGCCGGCATAGCCCGGGCAGGTCTGGTTATAGGAGCTGTAAGTCCAGTTGAAGGCGTAGGTGTAAACCATGTCCTTCTCCAGCTTGATAGCGGGCATGTAGAGCCAGATCTTCTCGACAGGATGCTGCACAAAGTAGCCATAGCCACCCAGGGCCAGGTTCTGGTTGTAGCTGCTCCAGATCCAGCGGTACTCGTTGCCGCTGTAGATCGACGAGTCGTTGACGGTGATGAAGTCGCGGGTGTCGGCCTCGGTGTCAAACGTGTTGCTGTAGGGGGCGGTATAGACGCCGATAAAGGCCTCGGCACTCACGCGCTTGCCCTCGCCGGCATCGTTGCTGACGCTGACGGTGTAGGTGTGCACGCCCACGCCCTCGACCGTATTGTCGGTCCAGGTGGTGTTGTTGCCAGCCTCGACGGGAATCTGAGCCACAGCGGCCTCGGCACCGTCACGGTAGATGTTGGCGGTCAGGGCACTGCCATTCAGGGGGTTGCCATCGAGCTGAGTGGTGGGAACGGTGAAGGTCACGTCGGCAACCATCTCGCCATCCTCATCGGGAATGATGGTCAGGTTGGTGACCTCGGCGGGAGCCTCGTTCTTGCCCAGCTGGTTCAGGGCCATCGAGTAAACAAAGATACCCGAGGCGTTGTCCTCCCTGTGGGTATAGACACGCACGGCAAAGTAGTAGGTGCCGCTCTCCTCCATCTGGAAGTCGGCCTCCCAGTCGGCCAGGGTGCCACCCACGTCATAGGCATCATCCTGGGCCAGCACCTGGAAGGTGGAGATGTCGGTGGGGTCGGTGCCCACCATCAAGCTCACGCGCTCCTTGTAGTTGGCAAACGTGTTGCGCATGTTCACGATCAAGGCATAGGAAATGCCCTTCTCGATCTCGATACCCGGCGAAATCAGGTAGTCGTCGGCGCTCTCCTGGTCTGCTCCCATGTTGTAGGGGCCGGTGTAGATGCCCCAGCACTGGTTGTAGTCGTTGAAGCTCCAGGTGTACTCGCTGCCCCATTCGGTGCCGTCATTGTTGGCATTGACGACGGTCCACAGGTCACGCGTGCTGGCGTCGCTGAAGTCGTCATAGTAGGGAGCCTGGAAGGCGTTACCCGTCAGGATAGCGTTGGAAACAGCCTCTTCACCTTGCTTGCCGTCGGCATTGAACGGGGTCACGATGTAGTAGTAGCGCTCCATCTTGGAGGGCAGCGTCTCGCTGAACTCGCAAGCGCTCTGGTGGTCGGCCACGAGCACGTTGCCGGGCATGCGCACGACGTTATAGGTGACATTCTCCAGATAACCACCGTTCACGCCAGTGGTGGGAGCGTCCCACGTCAGGTGGCTCACGCCATTCTCGACGGTGAACATCACGTTGCTCACGGGCAGCGGAGTGTCATAGCCGGCATAGGTGTACAGGCAGTTGACGGGCGAGTAGCCACCCTCATTCTGCAACAATACATACACGTAGTGGTTGTCGTTGCTCACCTCCTGATTGTAGGTCTGCTTGCTGCCAGGTGCCACGGTCACATAGTTGGCGATGGGCTCGCCATCGAGCCACACGCTCATCGTCACGTTGCCGCTCAAGGCACTGCCGTTGAAGGTCGTCGTGGGCACTGTGAAGCTGATCACGCCATTGGTGCTCGATCCGTCAAAGGTGAAGGCCAGGTCCTGGATGGCGGCGGGAGCCATTGCGGGAGCCTTGTTGCCGTCAAAGAACACGGCGGGAGCCTGCTCATTCTTGTTGAGGGACTCGATCAGCGTCATCGAGGCATCATCGGGGTCGATGGCATACAGGCCAGAGCCCTGCTGCGTCACGGCCATCCACAGGAAGCAGCCGCTCACGGGCTCATAGCCCATGCCCTGCACATACATCGTGGGGGCTGTCTCCAGCGTTCCGATCGAGCGGGCGTCACCGGTCTCCTTGTCCATCTCGTAGAACTCACCGTCGGCACCCACACAGTACATGTCACCATTGGGCGTGAAGCCCAGGGTCAACGGCTGGAAGTTGTTGGGCCACGGGCAGTAGGTCTCAAACATGCGGGTCACGGGGTTCCACTTGGCCATGTTCAAGCCGGTCAGGTCGGCGTTGTACATCACGGCATAGGTGATGTCGCTGGTCACGTCATAGGCCATCACCGAGGGGATGAAGCTGTAATCCACCTGGTCATAGCGCTGTGCCCACAGCTCATGGAAGTCGGTGCGGCTCAATCCGTTGTACTCAACACCGTTGAGCACACCCATCATCTCCATGGGGCGGGCACCCACGAGCTGGTCGCGGCCCATCGCACTGGCCATGAAGTTGTAGCGCAGGTCGGTGGACAGCGGCTGGAAATCGGCACCGCCACCGATGGTGTAGGAGTAGATGCCATAGGGCACCGAACCGATGCCATACACAGCCCAGTCATCCGAGTTGGTCAGGTTGGCATACATGGTCAACCCCTGGAAGGCATCGGCACTGGGCGCCTTCTTGCGGGAAATGACTCCACGAGGCGAGAGCATCTTGGCCCTCGACGCTGTTTTCACAACCTGCTTGGCGGCCTTGGGGGCTGGCGTGTAGGTCGTGGACTGCTCGCCTGCCGATGCCATCAGGGCTACCAGCGCGAGCACTGCGAGTAAGGTTCTAGGTCTTCTCATGTGATCCTTAAAATAGTTTAATGTTGATATTGCTGCCGCCATCATGATGAGACATAACATGGCGGCAATGTTAGTTACACATCGCAAATATACTGCTTCTCACGCATTAAACTATACTATAATGTGCTGCAAAATGTACAGATTTCGGCTTTTCACACAAAAAAATGCTCTGAAACGGTAGTCCAGAGCGGCATTTTGCACAACGGCAGCGGGAATGTCGTCATTGACTGCCCTTGGCGGCCAGGCGCTGGTACTGGGAGGGTGTCAAGCCGGTGATGCGCTTGAACGACGAGACAAATGTCGATCGCGACTTGAAACCCACGCTCTCGCTGATGGCCTCGATCGTGTAGTGGCCATAGTGCTCCACGTCGTTCATGCGCTTGCAGGCCTCCTTGATGCGGTAGGAGTTGAGGAAGTTGTTGAAGTTCTGCCCGTAGTGCTCGTTGATGACCTGCGACACATATTTGTACCGTGACCCCAGCAGTGTTGACAGGCGCTCTAGCGTGAAGTCGGGCGTGAAAATCTCGGGGTTGCATTCCATCACCTCCTGGATGCGCGACAGCAGTTGCTGCTTGTCGGCATCGCTCAGGTGGCTGCTCTTGTACTTGACGTCGGCATTGGCAGGGGTGGCGGCAGCTGGCGTGGGCTGTTGCTCCTTGTCCTGCAACTGGCGGCGCATGCGACGCTCTTCTTCCTCGGCACGCAGCATTTCCACGTTCTTCTGGTACAGCGACTGGTTGGAACGCGTCAGTTCGCCGTTCTTGCGGTACACGAGATAGAGCAACACCAGTAGCACCAGCAGGAATCCCAGCGAGACGAGCGTGACAACGCTCATCACCTCGCGGTGCTGCTTGATGCGGGTCATCTCCTGCTCCATGCCCTTGAGCTCGTTGCGAAACTCCATCTCGCTGACGCTGGCCAGTTGCTGGTAGTTGGTCAACGTGTCCTTGAGCATGGTGTATCGGTTATAATAATGATTGCGCGACTGGTGGTCGCCGATCTGCTGGTAGTACCGTGCCATCAGGTCAAACACCTCCAGTTTGCAGTCTTTCATCTCCAGACCCACGGCTATGGATTCGGCCTGCTTGACCGAGGCGATCGCCGCGGCCAAATCCCCCTTGAGCGCATAGACCTTAGCCTTTTCAATATGGGTAAAGTAGATCAGTCGGGAATACTGGGTCGTGTCGATGAGTTGCAGCTGGCGGTCGTGCATCGCCAGGGCTTCCTCCAGCTGGTGGTGCTCCACGTGGTCAAAGGCCTGATACAGCATCTTGTTGTAGCGACGCAGTATCCACGTCTCGTTATTCTCGGGCAGCAGCAGGTAGTTTTGCCAGATGCCATGTATCTGTGACAGGCCGCCCTGGACCCGGGCCATCGACAGGACGTCGGTGCAGGCCATGTCGGTGTAACGGTCGTCATGGGTCCTGAGTCCCGCCTGCAGGGCCTGCTTGTAGTAGTCCAGCGCAGTGGCCCCCAATTCCTTGTTGGCGCATTCCTCCGAGATGGTCTGGTACATGCACCCGAAACCCAGATAGATGTTGGCATCCTCAATGTCGGCCATGTCGGCGATCTCCAGGGCGTGGGTCAGGCAGTCAAAGCACTTGGGATAGTCATAGAAGTCATAGAAATAGATTGACCACAGCTTCATGTAGGCATCCTTGCACACCTCCTTCTCGCGGAGTGACATCGAGGTCTCATAGCGGCCAGCGACAATCGTGTAGCACAGGAGCGCGGTGTCCTTCTTGTTACCGTCGTTGAAGTCCTTGTCGGCCATCTCGATGAGCCGCTGGATGGGCAGGTCGAGCCACTTGCTGTGTTCTCGCGACGGTGCCAGGGCATGGCTTGGCATCCCCATCAGTAGGACAAGACAACACACTATGGCTCGCACGGCTCTGTTCATTTCATTCTTTTTTAGACCCACAAAAATAGTAAAAATTCTCTCAATCCACCAAATCCAATGCCCAGCCCCAGCTCATAAAAACAGCAACGGCGGGTCATCACCCGCCGTTGCCCATCATATAAGGTAGTTAATGGTATAGAGTTTTAACCCAGTCGCTTGAGCTTCACGGTGAAGTGGCGCATCAGGGGAGCTTCCCACTCGATGGCGACACCGCGGGTGATCTCGTTGCGGCGATCATAGACGTTCTTCAGAGCGGCGGCAATCACGTTCATGTGGTTGTCGGTATAGACGCGGCGGGCGATGCACAGGCGCAGCAGGTCCAGGCCACCGAAGCGGTTCTCGCGGGTAACGGGGTCACGGTCGGCCAGGATGTAACCGATCTCGCAACCGCGGATGCCTGCCTCCAGATAGAGCTCGCAGGTCAGCGTCTGGGCGGGGAACTCCTCCTTGGGAACGTTGCACAGCACCCTGTCAGCGTCGATAAACAGGGCGTGGCCACCCACGGGGCGCTGATAAGGAATGCCATACTCGTCGAGCTTCTTGGCCAGGTACTGTACCTGGTGGATGCGGGTCTCCAGCATCTCAAACTCGGTGTTCTCGTCCAGACCCACTGCCAGGGCGTTGAGGTCGCGGCCATTCAAGCCACCATAGGTCAGGAAGCCCTCAAAGGGGATGCAGAACAGCTTGGCGCCCTCGTACCAGTCCTCACGGTTGGTAGCGATAAAGCCGCCCATGTTTACGAGGCCGTCCTTCTTGGCACTCATCGTCATGGCGTCAACATAGGAGTACATCTCGCGGGCAATCTCCTTGATGGTCTTGTCGGCGTAGCCCTCCTCACGGGTCTTGATGAAGTAGGAGTTCTCGGCAAAGCGGGCGCTGTCCATCACCACGGGCACGCCATACTTGTGGCACAGCTCGCAGGTGTCCTTGATGTTCTGCATCGACACGGGCTGACCACCCACGGTGTTGTTGGTCACGGTCAGTACCATGAAGGGGACGTTACCCTTGTTCTCTTGCAGCACCTTCTCCAGCTTCTCCAGCGACACGTTGCCCTTGAAGGGGATCTCGAGCTGGGTGTCCTTGGCCTCGTCGATGGTGACGTCGATGGCCTTGGCGTGGCGGCTCTCGATGTGACCCTTGGTGGTGTCAAAGTGGGCATTGCCGGGAACGACGTTGCCTTCCTTCACCAGATAAGAGAACAGCACGTTCTCGGCTGCACGGCCCTGGTGGGTGGGGATGACATACTTGAAGCCAAAGATGCGTTGTACAACGCTCTCAAACTTGTAGAATGAGCTGGCACCGGCATAGCTCTCGTCGCCCAGCATCATCTCGCTCCACTGGCGGTCGCTCATCGCACCGGTACCAGAGTCGGTCAGGCAGTCGATATAGACCTGCTCAGCCTTGAGCATAAACACGTTGTTGTGAGCCTCCTTGAGCCACTGCTCACGCTCGGCACGGGTGCTCTTGCGCAGGGGCTCGATCATCTTAATCTTCCAAGATTCAGCAAATGGTAATTCCATTGATAATCAAATATTTAGGTTAAACTTTTATTTCTGTTTTACAGCAAAATTGAACCCTTTAAAAGGGTAATTATATTCAATTTTTATGCAAAGTTACGGCAACTTGCCGAACTAGACCTCATTCCTTCAAGGTTTTTTTTGCCCCATTGATTATTTTTAACAGTTGCCCTCGACATTACCGCTGCTCTCGCCAGGGGACAATGAAAAAGGGGAGCCGCTCGGGGTCGCGGCTCCTCTTGTGGTGGTGTATGCTTCTATGGAATATACTCTTTTTCCCTTCGGGCAGGCTGTGTCACATCAGTAATCGCAACGCGTGCGCTTGCTGGGATAGGTCGGGTAGGTTGGCTCCTGATAATCCCGTTCCCTTGAATCCTTGTTCAAGATCACCAGGGCACCAATCACGCCCGGAATCCATCCCGCCAGAGTCAACAGCAGCACAATCAGCACCGAGCCACAACCCTTGTCCAGCACAGCTAGCGGCGGGAAGATAATCGATAATATAACCCTGAACAGTGACATAACGTTTTACTCCTTTCTACTTACTTTTATTAACCATTCATTTTATTCATTTACACCCATCAATCAGCAATTCCCGTGCCAACTCTCCCTTGACCATAAAAAAATCAAAGTAGTCGGAATCGCCAAAAAAAATCGAGATTCCGACTACTTTGAATTTTTTATGGGTGGATTTCCTGTGCTTTTCGGCTCTTAAAACAGGGGAAATGAACTGGCAACAAGGGTTGTTCCCAAAAATTCAGCCGCCTTAAGATCGCACGAGAAAAAAATCCCCTGGCATCATGGGGGAGGCCAGGGGGGTAGAAGAAAAAATATATCGTCGTGGGGATTACGCCCCACGTAAGGAAAAGCACTCTCTTTAACCTTTAACCAATATCCTTCAATAATTGCCGAGAACGGCAATTATTGAATTAAGTGTCGATGGTGGCGTAGGTGGTGTTCTCCTCGATGAACTTGCGCAACTGCCTCGACTGTGCCCTGCAGGATGGCAGCAACAGCACCCGCATTTATAAACTCACCGAGATGGATGCCGACCATGTCACGGCATGGAGCAAGGGCGGCACTAGCGACGAGAAAAACTGCCAAATGCTGTGCCGCCACCACAACCGCTCCAAAGGCAACAAATAGC
>CAMVAP010000028.1 GCA_947165485.1 uncultured Prevotellaceae bacterium | reverse complement strand
ATCCTTGAATCTGATGACCTCCAGCATCTCGTTGAAGCGGTCGGCGATGCGTGCGCCGTACTTCTCCCTGATCTCCTTGGAGGTGAGGTTGGTGGTGACTGCGGTGAACAGCTGGCGGTTGTAGCGGTACTCCAGCAGATCGACAACGGGGCTGAGCACGTTTCCGTAGTCGAGTATCTCTGTGGGCTCGTTGCCCAGGTCGTCGATGGCGAGCATCTGTTGCGTCCTGAGCGACTGGAGCCTGTCGAGGTCACGGGCGATCTGGACGATCTCCTTGGCGTCGATGATCTGGATGCCGACGTGGAAATCACTGCCGAGAAAGTCGAAATGGCCTTTGTGGTTCAGGTCGTTGATGGCGCTTTGCAGGGTGTAGAGCAGGGTGGTCTTGCCGTTGCCGCACGTGCCGCACAGCATCACGCCGAACTTCGGGTCTTCCTGCGTGAGGTACTTTGCCAGCTCAATCAGGTTTTGCTGGGTGTTCGCGTCAAAAACGGGGTTGCCATGCCGGTTCTTGACCACGAGCGAATAGTGGGCCGCCAGCACATGGAAAGCCAGGCTGAATTCCATGTTGAACCTAAAACGTGTCACCGTAATCCTCCGCCGTGTGATCTTTCGCGTCAACTCCTCTACGAGCCGCATATTTATCCTGGGCATTTCCTCCTGAGCCGGTTTGTTTGGTTTTTCCGTTTCCATATTTCTTCTCCTTTCTTAAAAATTCTCTTGACCAATTGATGAAGTGGCCGCTGAAGTCGCTGAAGTCCGCGTGTCTCTTTGAAGAGAAGTTGACGTCGTTGACGAACAGTTCGAGCAGCTCCAGCACTTTCTCCTTGTCGCACCTCAGCGTGACCATCGCCCTGTCAATGGCAAGATCGTTTTCTTTAATTGATTCTGCAAATTTCTGGTTTTGCTCCTCCACGGGTATAGAGGAAGAGTTTATTGTTTTATTATTTATATTATTATCTTCTTTTAAAGGTGACCCTTCGCGTCGCTCTTGGTGTAACCGCTTGTGTTGCGGGTCAGCCGTTTCAGGTGGGGGGCTTTCACCGTAATTGCCGTTGTCTGCACCTCGCTGGTCTTCATCATATCCGATGATGGTGATGACGGTGTAGGTTCTGGTCCTTTCGCAAGAGATCATGTTCTCAGCTTCGAGAAGCGTGAGGAAGTCGGTGACGTACCGGCTGTTGGTACCCCAGCGGTGCATGAGCAGTCTCACGCTGGTCACGAGCTGGCCGCGTTGGAGCATGAAGCGGGAGTTGCCGAACACTGCCGGCATTGGTTGCCATGCGGCCTCCATGACGAGATCGTTCCAGCGCAGGTACTTCTTTGCGTCGTGCCATAGCCAGTGGTCACGGATGCGACGTGGAATGAATATTTTCCCGACGTTGAGCATGGCCTTCAGAGTTGGGAGCGCCAGAAGCGCAGGATTTCACTGCCGAGATAGAACTTCCTGCCGTTGATGCGGTGGAAGCCGCAACGGATCTTTCCCCTTTTGGTATAGCGGCGAAGCGTGTGACGGTGTACGCCGAGGAAAGCGCAGGTCTCGTCTATGGAGTACCTGCTTGACATGACTATGTTGGGTTCAGCGCTGTTCATCGTCTTGGGGTGTTGTTCCAGGGAACAAATTCTCGACGGGGATATTGAAGTGCCTGGATAGTTTCTGTTTGATGTATGTGTCCGGCTGGGTCTTTCCAGTGACCCATTTGTACACGGTCGGTAGAGCTCTGTGGCTTACCTTTGCCACCTCTCTGATGAAGAGTTCCGCTGGTGTGGGCTTCTCCTTTTCCTTGTTGTAAAGTTCGATCAAAGTCTGATACATAAAATTAAATTTTTAAAAATATATGGTAAAAATTTTTGCCATGATGGAAAAAATAATTACCTTTGTGGTGAAAATAATAACCAAATATTTGTTATTTTCTATTTGGTGACGGCAAATATACCAACTTTTTACCAAGTAAATAACAAAAATTTGAAGAAAAATTTTTGGTAAATTATGAGCAAGCTAACAAGACGTCTTGACATTCAAACAATTAGGGCAGAGAGAAAAATGACGCAAAAGGAGCTCGCGCACCTGACGGGTTTCCCCCAGGGCTTCATCTCCAAAATGGAGAGCGGCAAGGTTTCAACATCCGAGGCTTTTATTGAGAAGGTCAAGGAGGTCTTGGACATCCACGACATAGATAAATATGTGTCCTTCGAGCCGATGCCGGGAACAGCCGAGGAACCAGAGGAGGAGGTTCCGCAGGAAATTACCGACAAGATGATGATTGACCGCCTGTTCAAACTGCTGGAGAAGCGGGAGGCACGCATCGAGAAGCTGGAACTGGAGCTTGACGCGTTGCGCCGAGAGAACGCTTTGCTGAAGAAATGAACAGAATCGCACTTGCGACTATACTTGCGATTTCAAAAGTTTGATATAGTTAACTTATTTATTAACACTGCTTTGTGTTAAGAATTTCAAGCTTCCCAAGCTGAGGGCCGCGGGTTCGAGTCCCGTCTACCGCTCAACTCAGGAAAGTGTTGAAAAACAAGAGATTAAGTCTTGTGATTCAACACTTTTTATTTTTTAGAGTAACGAGAGTTGCATGAGAAAAAGTACGGCAACTGCGATTTGCAACAACATCTGTTCTGACCTATGGATTCATTTTTTAGGTGAAAACCATAGTTTAACTGGATAAGATTTGGCAAATAAATATTACTTTTGCGGCACTAAAACAAAAAAAGGATAAAAATGATAAAATTCTGTGTGCGATTAGTGCAACGTTGGTTGCCAGAACCTTTTATATTCGCTATACTGCTCACCTTTGTGGCCGCGATAGTGGCGATGCCATTGTGTCACCAGACGCCTCTTGAGGTGATTGAGCACTGGGGTGGCGGCGTATGGAACCTGCTGGCGTTTGCCATGCAGATGGCCCTAGTTCTTGTGTGCGGGTCAACCCTGGCCGCAGCACCGGTTGTCAAGCGAGGCATTGATGCCATGGCCCGCCTGCCGCAGAGTGCTCCTGCGGCGATTGCCTTGGTGACTGTGGTGTCGGCAATATCCTGCTGGCTCAACTGGGGCTTTGGCCTTATCGTGGGTGTTGTGTTTGCCAAGGCAATAGCCCGTCAGCGTTCTGATGTAGATTATAGGCTACTTATCGCATCGGCCTACAGCGGCTTTGTGGTGTGGCATGCCGGTATCTCGGGCTCCATTCCCTTGACAATGGCCACTCCTGGCGAGGCACTTGCATTGGCCACCAGTGGCGCGCTGACCGACCCTGTGCCACTGGCGCAAACCATCTTAAATTGGCACAATCTGATGACCGTCCTGGTAGTGATCATCGGTATTACCGTCGCTAACTCCCTGATGCACCCCAAGAAAGGCATCCTCACCATTGACCCGGCGCTGCTGAAGGACGATGACCATATCGCAACCGTGGCCTCTTCCCAAGAAGCCAAGACCCCAGCACAGCGGCTCGAACATAGCAGGTTGCTGTCGTGGCTCGTAGCGCTGATGCTCGTGGCCTATCTCGTGATACATCTCGCCGTGCGTGGTGCTGGTCTTGACCTGGGCGGAGTCATCATGATATTCCTCGCCCTGGGACTCTTGCTGCATTCCACTCCGGTCGATTACGTGCGTGCCTTTGGGAAAGCGACCACTGGTGCCGCAGGCATCATCTTGCAGTTTCCTTTCTATGCTGGCATCATGGGCATCATTACAGGTATCGGCGTGAGCGGTATCAGCCTGGGGGGTGTCATGGCCGAGGCTTGCATCCGCATCAGCAATCCCGTCACTTATCCGTTGCTCACCTTCCTTTGTGCCGCGGTGCTCAACATGTTTGTACCGAGTGGCGGTGGCCACTGGGCTGTGCAGGCGCCCATCATGTTCACAGCTGGAGCCAACCTAGGTGTGGATCCCGGCTTGACGGGCATGGCCATATCATGGGGCGACGCGTGGACCAATCTGATACAACCGTTCTGGGCACTGCCTGCCCTGGCGATTGCCCGCCTTGACGCAAAAGACATCATGGGCTACTGCCTTATCGATCTTCTCGTGACAGGTGTCATCATCTGCGCTGGCCTATTAATCTGGGCAATATGATAACCAACGCCTGAGACTCAAATCGGGCTATCGCCCGAGATACTGATAACTTGACAGAGCCAACGGACTGTGTCATAATTCCGCATCATGTTTTTATGAAGAGGCTGTGTCATAATTGCGACTCAATAATATTACCGTGCTAACGCACGGGAAATTTATCAAATTTTTAAATTAAAATTAATTATTATTTTATATTTATATCAATTTAATTATAATTTGAATAATTTCCCGCCCGCAGGGCGGTTAGAATTGCAACTTATCAATTATGACACAGCCCCTTCATCATAGATATTGATTGTTTTGGGAGGGGAATAAAACAAAAGCCCTCAACATTGCTGCTGAAGGCTCTTGCTTGGTAGAGAAACAGGGACTCGAACCCTGGTTTCCGCCGTGAGAGGGCGGCGTCCTAGACCACTAGACGATATCTCCGTCGATTAATAAAGCCCTCGCTCGTGGTTGGGTGAAGGCTTCGCTTGGTAGAGAAACAGGGACTCGAACCCTGGTTTCCGCCGTGAGAGGGCGGCGTCCTAGACCACTAGACGATATCTCCCTTTAAAAGCGATGCAAAATTACTGCCTTTTTTTGAACTGACAAATTTTTTTGGCACTTTTTTTCATCTGGAGGCCCCAAAAATGAGATTTTGATAATTTTCGGCATTTTTCTTGGCTCAAGAGCCGTTAAATAGAGATAAAAATTGTACCTTAGCGGATTATTAAAACAATCATTAAGTATTATTCTCTTACTAACTAAGTATTATGGCAAGTAAACGACAGATCAAGAAAGCGATCCAGAATGCCTGTGGCGACATTGCAGGCGAGTGCATCTTTGCAGAATCAGCCTTTGGTGCCGATAAGCGTGAGGAATGGGACAGCATCATCATTGATACGGCCCTGTTGCAGCAAGAGGCCATCAACCGGGTGAGCAACCAGTTTGGCAAGAAGGTGAAAGATTTTGCCAACCGCAAGGAATACAACAAGGCGCGTCGCGCGTTCTTCAAGCAGTGTGAGAAGGAACTGAGCGAGTACTTCCGTGCCGAGGTGGCCAACATCGCCAAACGCATGAACGAGCTCATGCCCTCCAAGAAATAACCCCCTTTCCCCAAGTCAAACACGCCACTGTTAATGAACCTCTCTGGTTGGATATTAAAAAAAGCTGGGTGGACCTTCAAGGTCAACCTCACGATGCCCGACAAGTGCATCATCATCATCGCCCCCCACACCAGTAACTGGGATTTTATCCTAGGCGAACTGGCTATACACTCGGTGGGCATGAAGGCGGGATTCCTGATGAAGGACACCTGGTTCTTCTTTCCACTAGGCTATCTGCTGCGGGGTCTGGGCGGTATTCCTGTCAATCGCCGTCAGCACGGCAACCTCACCCAGTCGATTGTCGAGGCCTACAACACCACGCCCAAGCTCGCCATCGGTGTCACACCCGAGGGCACACGCAGCGCCAACCCCAACTGGCACAAGGGTGCCATCTTCATGGCCCGTGACGCACAGGTTCCCGTCGTGCTGGCCTACTTTGACTACGACAACAAGGTGGTGTGCATCGACAAGGAGATGGCATTGAGCGATGACGCCGATGCCGACATGCTGCGCATCAAACAGTACTTCGCCCAGCACGGCAGCGGCAAGTACCACGAGAAATTTGTTACCGGACTGGAGTAATGATTGGAGACTAGCGAACTATTAACTCTTAACTACTGACTGAAAAGTGATTTCACGCAATCTGAGGGTCACGCTCATCGAGGACGACATTGCCTGGGGCGACCGTGAAGCCAATTTCAACCAACTGGAGCGCAACCTGCGCAACATGCCTGATGACACCGATCTGGTCATCCTGCCCGAGCTGTTCACCACCGGCTTCATGACCGGTGACCGTGAGCAGGCAGTTGCCGTTGCCGAATGGAACAGTGGCGACACGTTGAGGAAGCTGCGCCAACTAGCCGACGAGTATCACGTGGGCATCATCGGCAGTTTCCTGGCCAACACAGCCGCACAACTCTACAACCGCGCGTTCTTTATCGAGCCTAACGGTGACGAGACCTACTATGACAAGCGTCACCTATTCTCATTCGGCGGTGAGGACAAGGTGTTCAATCGCGGCCTGACGGCAGCTCCCATCGTGCGGTTTCGCGGTTTTAACATCAAGTTTGTGGTGTGCTATGACCTGCGCTTCCCCATCTTTTGCCGCAACGTGAATAACAACTATGACTTGCTAGTGGTGATTGCCAACTGGCCCAAGTCGCGGGAAAAGGTGTGGCGCACCCTGCTGACAGCCCGTGCGATGGAGAACGAGTGCTATGTGTGTGGCGTGAACCGCTGTGGCACCGATCCTGCCGGAGTGGAATACCCCGAGGGATCCTCGCTAGTGATTGACTTTAAGGGCAAGGTTGTCGCCCAGCGCATGACCAGTCCCGTCATTACCGCCGACCTCTCACCCGCCCTGCTGGCGCAGTTCCGTGAGAAGTTCCCCGCATGGCGTGACGCCGACCCGTTCACGCTCAACATTTGAACCGCTCCCACCACCCGTGATGTGACCACGTCGCATCACACATGACAATGAAGAATCGACCCGCCCCCATAGAATTGCTGGCTCCGGCCCGCAATGCCGACATTGCCATCGCCGCCATCGATCATGGCGCCGATGCGGTGTATATGGGCGCATCGCATCATGGAGCGCGTGCCGATGCGACCAACAGCCTTGACGACGTGCGCCGGGCGTGTGACTATGCCCACCGCTATGAGGCTCGCATCTATGCCACGGTCAACACCTTGATCTATGACAATGAGCTGGGCGAGGTCGAGCGCCTCGTTCATGACCTGTACCGCAACGGTGTGGATGCCCTCATCGTCCAAGACCTAGGGTTGCTGCGCCTGGACCTACCCCCCATCGCCCTCCACGCTAGCACACAATGTGACCTGCGCACACCCGAGAAGGCGCGCTTTCTTGAAGCGCTGGGGTTTTCTCAACTGGTCATGGCCCGCGAACTCACCCTCGATGAGATATCAGCTATCCGTCGTGAGACCAGTGTCCCATTGGAGGCATTTGTGCATGGAGCCTTGTGCGTGAGCTACAGCGGACGTTGCGCGATCAGTCAAGCGCTGAAGGGCCGCAGTGCCAACCGGGGCGAGTGCGCCCAGTTGTGCCGTTTGCCCTATGACCTGGTTGATGGCAAGGGACAAGTGCTGGTCGAGGGCAAGCACCTGCTGTCGTTGCGTGACATGGCACGTCACGACCGCCTGGAGCAAATGATGGCCGCTGGTGTCTCATCGTTTAAGATTGAAGGGCGGCTCAAGGACGTAGGCTATGTCAAGAATGTTGTGGCATTCTACCGCCGTGCCATCGACAAGATCATCAATCGGTACCCTGAACGCTACACACGGGCGTCGATGGGCAGCGTGGAATTCACCTTTGAGCCCTCGATAGAGAAAAGTTTCAACCGTGGGTTCACCCACTACTTCCTTGACCATCGGCACCCCAAGGAAGGCACTTCAATGGCCTCGATCGACACGCCCAAATCCCAAGGAGAGTACCTGGGACGCGCCCAGCGCTGTAACGGCAACACACTCATGATCGATACCCAGACCGCACTGGCCAACGGTGACGGCTTGAGCTACTTTGATGCCCAAGGCACTTTCACTGGAATGCGCGTCAACCGCTACTTGGGCCAGGGCACCGTCCTGCTGCGGGAGCGGGCCGCCATCCCACGAGGCACCGCTATCTACCGCACTGCCGACAAGACCTTCATTGACTTGCTCAATAAACCCTCGGCCACTCGCTTTATTGCGGTGAATGCCCGCTTGCGCTACACCCAAGGGATGCTCGTTCTCACCCTAGACGACGAGCGAGGCCACAAGGTCACCCATAGCCTGGAGTGTGACCTGCAACCTGCTGCCAAGCATCAGGACGAGCGCCAGAAGTCAGAGCTCGCTAAACTGGGCGGCACCATCTACCGCCTGCATGAAGCGCAGGTGACAGGAGACATTTTTATTCCCGCATCGCTGCTGGCCCGCCTGCGCCGTGAATGCATCGACCTGCTCGACCGCGTGCATGAAATCACCCGTCCTGTGGACATGCGCCGTCCCGAGGACAAGTCTTTTCCATGCCCTGTCAACTCGTTGACACCTGCCGACAATGTGGCCAACCACCTGACTGAACAGCTCTACCGCGACCATGGGGTGACCAGCATCTCACCAGCCCTCGAAGCCGGATCGCCAGTCACCTCCTCTACCCCACTGATGCACACCCGTTACTGCCTGCGCCGGCAACTTGGCGCTTGCCTGAAGGGGCCTAACGCTCACCGCCTCCCCGGTGAGATTTACCTGAAGACCGCTGCCACGATGTTGAGGGTGACTTGTGACTGCAACAACTGCGAGATGGTGATTACCCGTCACAACTAAACGCACACCGCCCAAATAATCATTTCTCACTTTATGGGCAAAATGTTTTTCAAAATGTAATAAATTGATGTATTATTATAATATTTCGGTGATTTTTGGCCGTTATTTGCTAAATAGTGTTAATTTCAGGTATTTTTTCATGAAAATATTAGGTAGCAAAAAACAAATGGCCTTATATTTGCATCGGTTTTCATGGTATTAGTTTTTAAAATTCAGAAAATGCGAGTGTCGTGAGACTGTGCGATTTTCAAGTTAATGTTTAAGGTTTATGTTAATGGTATTAGAAGGTTAATTAGTTAAAACAAGTCCTTGACTCGATGTCAAGGGCTTGCTTTTTATACTGGATTGCACAACATTCAAGATGTGAAGTGAGGAGAGGAGACATCCTGACGAACAAGATGCCTCCTCACGCATTCATTTCAAGTTATATTGTTTTGATGGGATTCATTAATCCTCGGGAGCCTCATCGATGAGTTCAAGGAACTCCTCAAGTTTGGGCGTGATGATGATCTGCGTGCGACGGTTGCGCTGCTTGCCCGAGGAAGTCTCATTACTAACCAGGGGGTTGTATTCACCACGTCCACCAGCGGTCAATCGCTTGGGGTTGACACCATAGTTGTTCTGCAAGGCTTGAACTACCGAGGAAGCCCTCAAGCACGAGAGGTCCCAGTTGTTGCGGATATTCTCACGGTGGATGGGCACATCATCGGTATTACCCTCGATGAGCACGTCATAGTCCTCATAGTCGTTGATGATCTTGGCAATCTTGGACAACGTCTCGGCTGCACGGTCACTGATTTCATAAGAGCCGCTCTTGTAGAGCATGTTGTCGGCCAGGGAGATATAGACAACACCTTTCAAGACCTGTACATCCACATCCTTGAGTTCCTCCTTAGAGAGTGAACGGGTCAGCTTGTTGGTCAGCGCCAGGTTGAGCGAATCGCTCTTGGTCTTGAGGTCGGTCAAGTGACGGATGTACTGGTTGCTCTCATTGATCTGGTCAACCAGTTTCTCAATAGACACATTGCTCTGGCTCGTGTTCACCAGACTCTTGTCGAGCGACTGCTGCAGGCGGGCATAGTCAGCCTTGGATTGAGCCAGCTGATCCTCCAGCGATGCCACACGGGCATTGGCAGCGGCAAGCTGCTCCCTGGATTGTTGCAGGTTCATCACCACCTCCTTGTTGCCTTCAAGCAGCTTGAGGTTATTCTGGCGGCAGTCCTCCAAATCTTTCTTGCTGGCACAACTACCCATGAGCAGTAGACCTGCCAGCAGGGTCACTATTAAACCTTTTTTTCTCATAATTATCTCGTCAATTTAATAATAGTATTAATTTCACTTGATCAATAAAAAGTGTCATTCTCTTAGACGCAGAAACCGCTGAATTGTTGCATCACATTTAAAAGTTTTAACTAAAAACGCTGAGTTCTTATCCATTTTTCACAATATAGCGCCCCCCTGCTACTCGGCAAGGTTCACAATACAGATATTTGTCATGAATAAATCAAGAAAAATTATCCTGTAGATGCCATTACAGAGAAAAAAAGCAGTACCTTTGTAGATTAAAACAGATAAAATGGACGCTCGCGAGAAAAAACAGTTGCTGCTGGACTCCAGATACCTGCGCATGACGCAGATCTGGGCCGAAAATTCCTATTGTAAACGCCGTCAGGTGGGTGCCTTACTGGTCAAGGATAAGATGATTATCAGTGATGGTTACAACGGCACGCCGGCAGGGTTTGAGAACGTGTGTGAGGAAGATGCCGAGCACACCAAGCCCTACGTCCTGCACGCCGAGGCCAACGCCATCACCAAGGTGGCCCGCAGCAATAACAGCAGCGACGGAGCGACATTGTACATCACCACCTCGCCGTGCATGGAATGCAGCAAGCTCATCATCCAGGCAGGCATTGCTCGTGTGGTGTTTGGTGAATACTACCGAATGCACGACGGTGTGGACCTGCTGTGCCGTGCGGGCATCGAGGTCATCCACCTGTGGGAACATGATGGTGAATATGAACCCGTGAGCATCACCAGCGACAACAGCGACAGCCATTATCAGGAAGTGGCACGGCTTTTAGCAACCAAGCAATAACCAGTCACAACACATCACATCGACAAATGACAACCAAGACTTCACGTCAACCCATCTGGTTACCCCTAGCCATTGCTGTAGCAGTGGTGGTGGGCATCTTCATTGGCAGCCACTTCACTGCCAACAAACCCGTTGCTGAGAATGACCGCAAACTCAACGCCATTCTCAACCTGGTGGCACAGGATTATGTGGACACCACCAACATGCATGACCTCATCGAGATGAGCATTCCCCAGATCCTGAGCCAGCTAGACCCCCACACGAGCTACTTTAGCGCCGAGGACTTGAAAGCCGCTACCGACGAGCTCAACGGCTCATTCCACGGCATCGGCATCTCATTTGTAATGGTCAACGACACCATCGGCGTGGTGGAAGTGATACCTGGCGGCCCCAGCGAGAAGGTGGGACTGATGGCTGGTGACAAGATCGTCATGATCGACGACTCGGTGGCCACGGGCTCCAAGATGACCAACAGCGAGGTGATGAAACGGTTGCGCGGTGACGAGGGCACCAAGGTGAAACTGGGCATCAAGCGACAAAATTCCAGCAAGATACTCAACTACACGGTGACACGCGGTGCCATCCCCGTCAATACGGTTGACACCTATTACATGATTGACAAGAACACAGGATATGTCAAGATCAACCAGTTTGGACGTCACACTTACGACGAGTTTATCACGGCCATGGCCAGCCTTGCCGATCAGGGTGCCAAGCGCTACATGATCGACCTGCGCGGCAATGGTGGCGGCTTCATGGAGATGGCGGTGCTCATGGTCAACGAGTTCCTGCCCGACAATCAGCCCATCCTGTTCACCAAGGGGCGCTACAAGCGTGATGACAACGAGGCGTGGAGCGACGGTACCGGCTCCTTCCAGGATGCCGAGGTGGCAGTGCTCATCGACGAGTTCAGCGCCAGCGCCAGCGAGATCTTTGCAGGAGCCTTACAGGACAATGACCGAGGCCTGATCGTGGGCTGTCGATCGTTTGGCAAGGGTCTGGTTCAGAAGGAGTTTGCCTTGCCCGACGGTAGCGCCATCCGCCTGACGACGGCACGCTACTACACGCCTAGTGGCCGCTGCATCCAGAAGGACTACAAGGAGGGTGCCCTGGACTACGAGAAAGAGCTGGTTGACCGTTACATGAACGGCGAGTTGTATAGCCGCGACAGCATGAAGATCGACAAGAGCCAGATGTTCACCACTCTGCATGGCCGCACGGTGTATGGCGGTGGTGGCATTGTGCCCGACATCTTTGTGGCACGTGACACGAGCGGCATCACAAGTTATTATATTGAGGTTGCCAATGCGGGTCTGCTGCAACGGTTTGCCTTTGACTACTGTAACAACAACCGCACCTCTCTCAACAAGATGGAGGATTACAACCAGTTCCTGCGCACGGCACCCAGCGACGAGGCCCTTACCAAGGACTTTGCCGACTATGCCGCTGCCAACGGCATTGCTCCACGCTGGTACTACATCAACCAGTCGCGCGATGTCATCGTGAACAACCTCAAGGCCCTGATCGCACGCGACATCTTTGGCAATCAGGCCTTCTATCCCATCTTGAACCGCAACGACAAGACCGTTCAGGCCGCGCTCAAGGCCCTGAACAAGCACAAGGCGGCCTTCCCCATCACCGATTGACCGTCCCCGCCAGGCACCCCATGATGAAGATGACGAGGCAGAGGTAATCTGTCTCGTCATCTTCATTAATCTCTAGAAACGCGCTGCGGGATGAGTTCCCGAGCAATTTCATTCAGTCTTTCTTCTTGCGGATGGTGACTGCTCCATTACGGAAGTTGTACTTGTCACCACGGGGAGTGAGAAAGTCGATGCGCTTGCGCAACCGCGGCCCCATCTTGTCCTTCACGACCCATTCCCCATTCAGGGCGGGCGTGGACGCACTCTCCACAATAATCACGTCGCCCAGCTTGAAGCCATGTTGCTTGAACATGTCATGCGAGAGAGCGACCCAGCGAATCTGATAGTTTTTCAACTTATCATAATTGATTCGGTCTCCGCTTGCTGTTACCCAACCAGCACCGCCCTGTCCAGGGTGATATTTGGTGGCGTGCAATTTAAAATCCTGCCCAGTGGCAGACACAGCAATCACAACAGCAAGCGCTAAAAAAAATCGTCTTAGCATAAGTTGTTAGTAATTGGTTTGTATAACCTTGGCTACACCTCAGCCATCGAAGCAAGCTTCATGGCCTTCGGTTTGCACAAGCTTTGCTCTGCAAAGATAGGCAAAACATTTTAAACTACCAAATTTCCAACCCACAAAATACCTCACCCAAGGGTCGTAGACAGTTTATAAACCAATTATTAACAATAACTTAAATATACATAGCCCCATGAGACCGAAAGTACTCATGGGGCACTCGAAAATCATTGTTTTCAGTTATTCAAGATGATGTCGATAATGGCATTGATGTCAGCAATATTTAACTCTCCATCACGATTCACGTCAAATCTATCCTCCATCTCATCATTAAGGATAGCATCAATGATCGCATTGATGTCAGCAATATTCTAAGACAAGGATAAAGCAAAAACGCTATCCTTTTATCTAGTATGTCTCATGCAAGAAGACAATGCAGTCCTCATGCACGCTACACAGATATAACAAATTTTTAGGCAATGATATAGAAGTTGGCCCATTGGTGGTATTAACCGCCCTGTCGGGCGGGAAATTAATCAAATTAATTTTAAAATTTAATTTTCTTTTAATTTCCCGTGCGTTAGCACGGTTTGATGCAGAGACGTTTCAGCGCAGGGTCAACTGCTATATCGTTTCCAATTTTTATTATTGACAAGAGCGGGAGGAATTTTTCTTGAAGGAGGCTCTAAGGGCGCTAAGGGTCTGTTTTTAAAGGAAGGAGTAGTCGAGGATTTGGGGGTTGAAGTGGATGTCGCGGTTGGTGAAGAGGTAGTTCATGGCACCCTGGTTAACCAGTTCCTGGGTGCTGCCGGTGAGCACTTGACGGTCGGTGGTGATGAGCCACAATTCGTCGGCCAGCAAGAGGGATTGCGAGATGTCATGGCTGGAGAGGAGGACGGCCTTGCCACGGTCATGGGCGAGGGTTTGCAGTAGTCGCATGGTCTCGATGCGACTGGCCACGTCGAGGAATGCGGTGGGTTCGTCAAGGATGATGATGGGTGTCTGCTGAGCCAGTGCCCGTGCAATCATAGCCTTCTGGCGCTCACCATCACTCAGCGATGCGACATAATCGCCCGCCTTGTCGCTGATGCCGGCATCGATCATCGCCTGGCGCACGATTTCGCGGTCCTCATCATCCAGGCGGCCCAGGAAGCCCGTATGGGGTTGACGACCCAGGCCCACGAGTTCGGTGACGGTGAGTGCTCCGGCCTGGATGCGCTCGGTCGAGACGAGGCCGATGAGGCGGGAGCGCTCCTTTTGGCTCATCTCCAGCAAGTTCTTGCCATTGGTCAAAATAGAGCCACTCAAGGGGCGTTCATCACAGGTGAGGGCACGCAGCAGAGTCGATTTGCCGGCACCGTTACGCCCTAGCAGGGCGACCAGTTTACCGCTCTCCAGTGACAAGTTCAAGCCACTGAGGAGTGTCACTTCTTTTTTACCGTTGCGGTAGCCCACAGCGAGATCTTGGGTCGTGTATATTGGTTTCATTAGTTCTTAGTTGATAGTTCTTAGTTGTTAGTTGTTAGTTTATGGCAGATGCCGTTGAAAACTGACAAGCTAATTAAAATACTGGATGCGGCGGCGGTTGATGATGATGTACAGGATGATGGGCACACCGATGATGGGCGTGATGGCATTGATGGGGATGATGCCATGAGGATTGCTCACACTGGCCAGCGAGCACAACAGGGCGATATCGGCACCCGCCAGGATGGTGGCGGGGACGAGCCGCGAGTGGTTGCTTGTACCCAGCGACATGCGCGCGATGTGGGGCACCACCAGGCCGATGAAGCCAATGGGGCCGCAGAAGGCCGTCACTACCGCCGTGAGCACGCCGGTGATGAGCAACAGAATGTTGCGTGTCATGGGCACATTGATGCCCAGGTTACGGGCATAGCGTGCTCCCAGCAGCAAGGCGTTGAGCGGCTTGACCATCATCATCGATGCCATGAGAGCCAGGATGATGATTCCGGCATAGACCGGCATCTGGGCAGCGCTCACTCCCGAGAAATTGCCGAATCCCCAGGCGACATAATTGTGAACCCCTTCCTCGGTAGCCACCGAGTTGAGCAACTGCACGACGCTGGAGGTGAGGTAGCTCACAAGGATGCCGATGATGAGCAACATCGTGTTGCTGCGCACAATCGCCGAGAAGGCGATGAGCACCACCAGCACCACTCCAGCTCCCATCAGGGCACCCACCAGGATGGCGATGTAACTGCCAACGCCCTCGCCCAGCAGCCCACCCAGCGAGCCACCCATAGCCAGGATGACGATGGCGACACCCAGTCCAGCTCCCGACGACACGCCCAGTATCGAAGGTCCAGCCAGGGGATTATTGAAGGTCGTCTGCAACATCAGTCCCGAGACAGACAATGCCGCGCCAGCCAGTGCTGCCGTGACAATCATGGGGATGCGAGATTGCAGGATGATGATTTCCCAAGCCTTGTTGCCCCCCCCCTTGCCCATGACGATATCGGCAATGTTGCGCACGGGTATCTCCACCGACCCAAACACGAGACACGCCAGTGCCAGCAGCACCAGCGTCAGGGTCAAGACGATGAGGGTAACGACATAGCGGCGATATGACATGGGAGCGTCAGTCAAGGTGGCGGTACATTTGGGGTTTCACACTGGGGAACAACTCGGGATGCAGGATTGAGGCAAACTCGCGCAGCAGCACGTCGGGATGGAACGGGATGCGGTCAAAGAAGCGGGTCTTGTCGGTATCACACACATAGACACGCTTGTTCTTGAACGCCGCCATTTCCTTGTTCAGATCATAGGCGCCCTGCAAATCCTTCAACGTATTGATATTGGTCCACTTGATGAACCAGTAGTCGGCATCCTGAGCCACGGCAAGCACCTGATTGAAGTCTAGCGCCAGCGAGCCCGTGTTCTTGTCGTCGGCCCACAGGTAATTGCCACCCGCATCGTTGATGATGCGCGCCATGTAGCTCTGCCCGCCAGGCACGTTCCACACGCCACTGATCACCATCTCGGTAACCACCGTGGGACGTGATTGAGCGCTTGCCACCGTCTCTTTTACCGCATGATAGGCATTGACAATGACGTTGTACAGGCTGTCGGCCTGCTCACGCCGGCCTAGCAGTTCGCCATAGAACTTCACCCACTCGGCCCTTCCCAGCGGGTCATATTCCAGATAGTCGGCACACTCGATGATGGGAATATCCAGACTGGCAATCTGGCCATAGCTCGCATCCTGATAGGGAGACAGCAGGATGGCATCGGGCTGCATATTGATGACTTTCTCGACGGTGGGATTCATCGAGTTGCCACAGTCGGCAATGGCCCCGCTGTTGATTCCCGCCAGCAGGGTCGAGTCGATGAAATACTGCTTGTCCACCACGCCATGCACAGCATCGAGGGCACCCAACTCGGCCATGAGACTCGTGTGAACCGACGAATAGACCAGCGCCCGTTGTACAGGCGTGCGCACCACGGTGCCCTGGGGCAGGCCCTCGGGCAACGTCGCGTCACGTGGCACGAGGACATAACGGTGAAGCACCCCACCCTTCCAGGGGTCGGCAACGGTGACAACGGTATAGCCCGTCATGCGTTGCATGGAGAGCAACCGGGCGACCGTAATCACTGTGTCCTGCGACTCCAGTTCATGGCCATCGCCATGACCCGACCTGAAGCAGGATGACAGTACAAATAAGGCAGGGAGGAGGGTTAACAACAGGAATCTTCTCATCATTGACTTTTCAATTAATGGGAGAGCTATCCACGAGGTCAAGGATAAAGGGACGCATGATATCCTCGGTGGCGCGGTCGATGTACTTGAAGTAATACTCCATGATGATCTCTCTCTTCTTGAAGTCCTTCATGCCCTCATACCGCATCTGCAGGTCATGATAGTCGCTGAGCAGTTCGCTCAAGTATTCAGGTGTCACCTTTTTCACCACACGATTCAAGAAGTCAATGTTGTAGATGTCAAAGTTGCTGGCATTGTATTCATAATCGTCGGCAGTACCAAAGAGAATCTCACTCATTGACATCTTGCCCTGATGGGTGACGTAGGCCAATTTGTCGTTAAAGAAGAACGGAACCAAGCCATCAAAGCTGGAGACAGCGCCCTTGAAATGCCTCTTCAGGTAATAGGAACTGATGAGCCAAGTGTCGCCAATGGAGGCCGCAAGATGATCCTTCATGAGTTTATTGTCGAGTTCCTCATTGCCCGTAACCAGATACAGTTCATGAGGGTTATAGACATCAAAGACGGGATCTACCATCATTACCGTGGGAGTCATATTAATCACTTGTTCCCATGAGTCATAGAAGTATAGCGTATCGGTCCCAACGGGGGTGACAGCACTGCTGCGCAGTGTGCAGGCAGCCAAGGCCACCATCAGCAACAGGTATCTTAAACAGTTTTTCATATCGAGTAACTTATTTAGAATGTCTTCAACAATTGATAAAGTTTGCGCGTGGGTAGTCCCATGACATTATAGAAATCACCATTGATGCCCGAGATGCCAATGTTGCCGACCCACTCCTGGATGCCATAGGCTCCAGCCTTGTCCAGCGGGCGGTAATGCTTGATGTAGTAGTCAATCTCGTCATCGGTCAGGTCGGCAAAGTGAACAATGCTGGTGTCGGCAAAGGACTCACAACGATCTACCGTTGTGACACACACGCCGCTGATGACCCTGTGTGCCCGTCCCGAGAGGGCCCGCAGCATGTGATGGGCTTCGGCCTCGGAGGCGGGTTTGCCCAGCACCGTCTCGTCAAGCACCACGACAGTGTCGGCAGTGATGAGCAATTCATTGGGCTGCAAGGGATGGCCGTCGGCCTTGATGCGTGCAAGATAAACGGGAATCTCTTCAACGGGGAGGTTGGCAGGATAGGTCTCGTCGATGCCCTTGATGGCCTCGACCCTGAAGGTTACACCCATGTCGCCCAGTAGTTCACGGCGCCGTGGGGAGTTGCTGCCCAGTACCACATCATATTTTTTAAGATTATCAAGCATGATGATTGTCTAGTGGATTACGGTTCATGATAGATTGTGAAAGCAAGTCGTAAATTTCACGTTTGTCACCATCAAGCATCGACAGGTGGCTACCGACCACTTGGAGGTCATGGCGGATGGCCGGACCCGTCTGGGACTGTGATGGGGAGAGATGGGCCAACTTCTCGACAGTGGTGCTGATGAGCGGCATCATTGAGTCAAAGGGCAAGCCCGCATCGCTCAGCACCTCACTGGCCAGCGTCCACATGTGATTGGCAAAGTTGCATGAGAAGACCGAGGCCACATGCAACATGCGGCGCTGATGGCTATCGGTCTCAACCACATGCCGCGAGACGGCTTCACACAGCCCACGCAGCCGGGTCAGTGACGCGGCATCGCTCGCCTCAATAAAGAAGTGTACCCCCTCTAGATTCTCGACCTTCTCGCGCGAGAATGACTGCATGGGCCACATCACACCATAGTGGGAGCGGTGACCCTGAAACAGATCCAGGGGTTTGCTGCCCGAGGTGTGGATCCACAGCGCCCCGTTGTCGGGGGTCGCAGCGATGACATCGGCAATGGCATCGTCACGCACGGCGATGATATAGGCATCGGCATCGGGGCATAGCTCATGCAGGTCACTGGTGGCATCGGGGCAACCGATGGCAGTGGCTAATGCCTGAGCATGAGAGATCTGGCGGCTATAGATCTGAGCCACCTCACAATGTGCCGCCAACCCATGTGCCAAGCTGGTCGCCACATTACCGGAACCGATGATTACAACTCGTTTCATTTTTCATGCAAAATTACAATTAAGACTAGAATTAAGCAAGAAAGTTTAAGCAAATCGCATGAACGGCCCTCGCCATCAATTACCCGATGAGACAAAAACCATTTAGCAGGGTGAATTGTTAAGAAAAATGATGTACCTTTGTCAACCGATAATACAGAATTGCTATGAAAGAGATATATTATGCAGGAGGTTGTTTCTGGGGTACAGAGCGTTACTTCAAGCTGGTGAACGGTGTCATCGAGACCCAGGTGGGCTATGCCAACGGTCATACCGAGAACCCGACCTATCAGGACGTGTGCACCGACAAGACAGGATTTGCCGAGACGGTGCACGTGGTATATGACCCCGATATCATCTCGCTTGAATTCCTCACCGAGATGTTTTTCAAGGCCATCGACCCCGTGAGCGTCAACCAGCAGGGGCATGACAAGGGGACACAATACCGCACAGGCATCTACTACACCGACGAGGCCGATGTGCCGACGCTGAAAAAGGTGTATGACCGTGTGCAGGCCGAAGTGAAATTGCGTCTAGCCGTGGAGTTGCTGCCACTCAAGAATTTTTACACTGCCGAGGAATACCACCAGGACTACCTCGACAAGAATCCTGACGGCTATTGCCACCTGCCGCTGGAACTGTTTGAGATGGCCAAGCGCGCCAACCGATAAGTCATTTTTTTTGGAAACGATATAGCAGTTGACCCTGCGTTGAAACGTCTCTACATCAAACCGTGCTAACGCACGGGAAATTAAAAGAAAATTAAATTTTAAAATTAATTTGCTTAATTTCCCGCCCGACAGGGCGGTTAATACCACCAATGGGCAAACATCTATATCATTGCCTTTTTTTTATTGAATGCAAAGAGGATACATCAAACGAGTTCTTGCCCACTGTTTTGACCCCGACAACCGCTGGTTGTCCCTACCCTGCGCTGCCGCCGCACTGATGGTGTTGCTGGTGCTGTTCAAGAGCCATGAAGGCATTGCCTATAACTACAGTAACGAGTGCAGGATCTACAAGCTGGGCTACACCATCGACGAAGCACGCGCCATGGCCTCGGTCCTGAATGACCAGCAGGTCGATTCCCTCGTTGCCCGCCAGGAGCACGACACCATCGCCACAGCCGTCATCAATGCCCGCTACTTCATTCCAGCAAACTTTGACCGTTACCTTGCTTACCACAAGAAGGACACGGCAGAAAGGCCCGTGGGCGATATCATATCGCTGGTCAACATCGGTGCCGACGGATATGATTCCCCCTCGCCATGCGACACAAGCAAGGGGTACCTGATGCTTGTCAATGGTCGCCATTACCTTGATGAGAATTACACACCCGACAGCCTGGCGATGTTCAGCAAGAGTTATTGCTATGAGGAGCAGAGGGCACTACCGGTCGTGGTTGATGCCTTCATGGCGATGCAGCAGGCCTGCAAGGAGCAGACCGCGGCTCAGCTGATGGTCAATTCGGCCCATCGCTCCTTTCAGCAACAGATATCCATGCACAAGCGCAGCGCCAAGGGTTATGCCGCCCATGCTGGCTACAGTGAGCACCAAACGGGCCTCGCCATCGACGTCACATCGCGGGAGCATCCCATGAGGTGGCCCTTTGACAAATCAGAGGAATGCGCGTGGATGCACGCCCACTGCCACGAGTATGGTTTCATCCTGCGCTACCCCAAGAGGCAGTCCCTCATCTTTGGTTTCGCTTACGAGCCGTGGCACCTGCGCTACGTGGGAAAAGAAGTTGCCCGCCGCATCCACGACGAGGACATCACCTTCGATGAATACTATGCTTACTACATCAAGCCTCACGCTCAGGCGCAAGGGCGCTAAGTTGTTTTCATTCCTCGCTAATCATTGATCAGTGAGCAAGTTAACAACTTGCGGAACTTATATTTTCAGACAATAACCGGATTGGCTGGCGGTGATAGAGAAGTCGCCGTGCAAGCCGTGATGGTTGCCCATGGCAGCGGTGACCATGCCCATGGTCATGCGCAGGTTGATCTCCACACAAGGGTTTAAGGCAATTTCCCCCTTGTCGTCACGATAGAGCATCATGTCAATGCCCAGGGGGCCGCTATAGTGAGGAGCAATGAGGGAATCGATAGCTTTTAACGCTTCCTCAACCACTTGATCGAGAGCTGGATACATATCTAAAAGCAGCTGGTGTAATTCGGTCATCGGGGCTACCCTACCCGAGCCAAACTGGCTGTGGAAGTCGCTGTCAAACACCGAATAGCCCGTCAACGTCGTGCGACCATCACTGCACATGCACTCGATGGCAAAGTCCTGCACCCGATCCAATGCCACCTCACACAAGAGGGATCCTTGGCGGTGCAAGGCACCAGCGATCCAGCGTGGCACATGATTGTCTCCAGATGGGTCAATCACACGGTAGATGCCCTTGCCACTGCCCGACCACGGCATCTTCAAGTAACAGCCTTGGTGACGGTGCATGAAGGCGGTTACATCCTCAACGGTGCTCAACTCCACAGGGCACGGCGAGAAAGTGTTTCCCAGAGCTTGATGAACGGCAATGGTCATGCGACGATGAGACAAGCGGCGGATCCAGTCCAGTTGCTCATCGGTGGGCAAATAGTCGGGTGAAACGCCCGCTTGCAACAACTGGTGACGCAACGTGGCATCCCAGCCCCAGGGGTGAATGCGGCAAGGGCCTAAATCAGCGATTTCACTGATCGTTATGGGTGTAACCTCTAGATGATGATCCTTGAGCCAACGGCGGTCCTCATCGATGGGTGCATCATCGGGGACCGCAATATATGCACCTGCCGTCGCCAGCCACGCAGGCAGCAGCCGCAAGTCATAACGCAGCCGACGGGCAAACGGTGGCGCCGTATAGTTGTGTGCCCCATGAGCCAGCGCCAAGTCATGCTCAGGATTGAACAGATAGATTTCCTCCATAGAACTTCAAAAAATGGTGAGTGGGACACGGGGACGGTTCTTTTGTCCCATTTTCATCAAAAATGGGACAAAAGAACCGTCCCCGTGTCCCACTCACCCCGTGTCTCAGGTTACTTGACGGTGATCTTTACGCTGGACTTGAGGCCGGTGGCGGGGTCCTTGACGGTGAGGGTCATCACGCCTGGGGTTTTACCTGCTTGGCAGAGGACCACCAGTTGGCCATGGAAGAGGCTCATCTGGGGCTGGGTGAAGGGCTCCAGCGAGGTGGCATCGCCGTTGCAGGCGGCCTTGTAGGTGCCGGCTCCAGTGACACTGAATTCAAGCCTATTGGCAGCATCGGGGCACAGGGTGCCGTTTTTATCGACGAGGCTCACAGTGATGTATGCCAGGTCGTTGCCGTCGGCCTTGATGGTCTTGCGCTCGGGTTCGAGCAACAACTTTTTGGGCTTGCCCGCTGTCTTGATGACCTGTTGGCCTGCCTTATTGCCTTGCTCGTCATAGACGACAACCTTCAACTCACCAGGCTGATAAACGACATTGCGCCAGCGCAGGCGGTAACGGTCCAGACGAGTGGTATCATTCTTGGAGATGCGTCCCTGGCTCTTGCCGTTAACAAAGAGCTCGGCACTGGGATAGTCGGTATAGCAATAGACGGGAGTGACCTTGCCCACGCGGTCGGGCCAGGTCCAGTGGGGCAACAGGTGGATGGTGTGCTTCTGCTTGTTCCAGTGGCTGCGATACAGGTAGTAGCGGTCCTTGGGCAGGCCAGCGAGGTCACAGATGCCAAAGTAGCTGCTGCGCGAGGGCCAGTATTCGTCATAGGGGGTTGGCTCGCCCAGGTAGTCATAGCCCGTCCAGACAAACTCGCCCACGGTCCAGTCGCGGTCGTCCTGCATCTTCCAGTCATCGTCGGGCAGGTTGCTCCACCAGCAATATTCCACGTCATAGGATGAGCACTGGCCATCGGGGCGGGCGTTATTGGTAGCGACCGTGTCAGGGAAATAGTAGCAGCCGCGGCTGCTCACGGTCGAAGCGGTCTCACTGCCCAGGATAAAGCCCTGGGGCAGACGCTCGATCATCTCGTCATACTTGTGCACGCGGTAGTTGTAGCCCGGCACGTCGGCCACCTGGGCAAAGCCACACCAGATGGTGCCATCGGGCTGATCCATGCCGCAGGTCACCATGCGCGAGGGGTCATAGTAGTGACACAGGGTAATAAGGTCCTTGTAGCGCTTCACGCCCTCGGGCTTCCACTGCTCAGGAATCTCGTTGCCCACACTCCACATGATGATGCTGGGATGGTTGCGGTGGTTGAGCACCAGGTTGCGGATGTCCTGCTGCCACCACTCGTCCCAGTAACTGCCGTAGCCGTTGCGCACCTTGGGCTCACGCCAGCCGTCGAAGCTCTCGGCCATGACCATCATGCCCAGGCTGTCACACACCTCCATCTGCCAGGTGGAGGGCATGTTGTGGCTGGTGCGGATGGCATCGGCTCCCATGGCCTTCATCATTTCGATCTGGCGGATGAGGGCCGTCTTGTTGATGGCGGCACCTAATGGGCCCAAGTCATGGTGCAGACACACGCCCTTGATGCTGCGGCGCTCACCGTTGAGCTGGAAACCGCCTTCCTTGCTGAACGAGACGGTGCGGATGCCCACCTTGGTGCTCTGGCGGTCAAGTTCCTGTCCATCCCGCAACAAAACAGCCGTCAATCGATAGAGTTGAGGTGACTCGGGCGACCACAAGGCAGGGTTATTCACTGTCATGAGCGTGGCAAAATGCCCCATGCCATCAGCATGTGTGCGCTTTCGGGCCACTTGACGACCGGCAGGATCAGCAATAGTAATATCCAGTTCATATCCCTCGACACGGTCGGGAATGACATCAAGTTTATGCTCAACCCTCAAGTCAGCTTGTCCACCTTCAATGCTCAATGTATGCACATATAACCCCCAGAGGTCCAACGCATTCTGCTCGCTGGTCATCACGAGTTTCACCGGGCGGTAGATGCCCCCGCCGGGGTACCAGCGGTTGCTCTCCTCCTTGTTCTCCAGACTGACCTCCAGCGTGTTGGCCGAGCCGTCGGTGTTCATATAGGAGGTGACATCGACAATAAAGGCGTTGTAACCGTATGCCCAGTGGCCTGCCAACTGGCCGTTGACATAGACATGGGGATCGGCCATCGCACCGTCAAATATGAGTTTGGCATGGCCGTAGCCTTGAGGCACGGTGAAGGTGGTCTTGTAGTAGCCCTTGCCAATCCAGGGCAAGGCGCCCGAGCGGCCAGACTTCTCGGTAGCGACATCCTCGCCGTTCTCCTTGATGGCAACGACCTGTAGGTCCCACTTCTTGTCAAACGGTCCATCAATGGCCCAGTCATGGGGCACGGTTACCTCTTGCCAGCTGATCTTGTCACGCGAGAATTGCCAGCCCTCGCCCAACGTCACCTCTCGATGACTCTGAGCCACCGATGCCACAGCAATCAGGGCACTCATCACTGTTAATAGTATCTTTTTCATTTTTTATTCATTTATTTTTGGGACAAAAGAACCGTCCCTTTGTCCCAAAAGTCATTGGTTGGATTTGAGTTGTTGGTTGATGGAATCGATGTAGTTGAGCAGCTCGTCGCGGCCACGGGCGTCCTCGCTTGAGGTCATGAAGACGGGGGGCAGTTCTTCCCAGGTGCGCAACAACACCTTCTTGTAGGCCTCGACGGCGGCGGGGCCAGCCACCTTGCCGAGTTTGTCCATCTTGGTAAACACGATGGAGAACGGCACGCCGTGCTCTCCCAGCCACTGCATGAACTCAAGATCAATCTTCTGTGGTTCCAGGCGGCTATCCACCAGGACAAAGAGGTTGGTCATCTGTTCACGTCCGAGCACATAGCCTTGAATCATGCGCCACAGCTGGTCACGGCTCTCCTTGCTGCGCTTGGCAAAGCCATATCCAGGCAAATCGACGATATACCACTGTCCATTGATCAGGAAGTGGTTGATGAGGAGGGTTTTGCCAGGTGTAGCGCTGGTCTTGGCCAATGCTTTGCGGCCCGTGAGCATATTGATGAGCGACGACTTGCCCACATTACTCCGCCCGATAAAGGCATACTCGGGCAGTACCGTGGCGGGGCACTTGCGGTAATCACTGTTACTAATCTGGAATTCGGCTGACTTGATGATCATATTATTGCAATTGTTAGTTTATCACTTTTCTAGATGATCTAAATCATCTAGGGTTTCTAGATAGAACGATACGGGGCGGAAACCGTCGTTGCACGAAATCATGGCCGAGTGGGGATTGCGCATCCACCCGTCATAGAAGTCACCCTCGCCGCTGGCGAGAGCTTGGACAAAGGGTCGCATCGACTCCCAAGCACTTTCACACAACCCCTCGGGCCGCTGGCCATCGATCGAGACAAACACCTGCCCAACTGTTATGTCACAGGCGTGCTCGATGGGATTCTCGAAGCGCTTCATCAAGTCATGATAAACAGTCTGCCGCATGGCTGTGATGCGCACCTGCTTGAACGGTTTGTTACCAAATGTCTCATTCATCAGCGCAAAGTTAGTACAAATCTGCCAAAGACGCAAATAAAGAACGAGACGGGAAACCTTCTATCAGGCTCCCCGTCTCTACAGGTAATAGATGATATGTTAAGAAACTGTAATAGTCAGTTCAGGGAAATTCATCATTACGAGTTCAGGATGATGTCGATAACGGCATTGATGTCGGCGATGTTCACCTCACCGTCACCGTTCACGTCGCCATTGGAGGCAGCGTTAGCGGCGAGAATCATGTCGATAAGGGCATTGATGTCGGCGATGTTCACCTCACCGTCACCATTCACGTCACCGCGAAGAGGCACATACTCACCCTGCATGAACTTATACTCCTTGTAGTCACCGGGAATCTCGAAGCGGATCACAGCCTCACGATACTTAACGCCCTCGGGCAGAGGAGCAGCAGTAACGTCGGCAAATACGACAGTACCAGTCTCGTAGGTCTCAATATCCTCAAGTTCGATGTTCAGCCAGTCAGGCAAATCTTCCTCACCATTCCAGGTAACACTCCAGTCACCGTCGGCACTGGGCAGGGTGCAGAAGAATGCCAGATAGTTAATGTCAACGGGATCGGGATTGCCTAATGTGTCAACATACTCATAAACCTTGTGGAAGTTACCACCCTCGTTGGGGAAAGTGAACTCACCGTCCTCAAACTCGCTATAGTAGTAGCTCAAGAAAGGATTCTCGACAGCAATCATGATCATGAGACCAGTCTTCATCTGCATGGGGCCCTGGAAGAAGTTGTTCAAACCGCTCCAGAAATATTCACCGGTGAAGTGACGGATGGGGTTACCCTGCTCATCCAAAATGGGATTACCTTCCTCATCATACTCATACTCATACCTCGGGTACTTGAGGTAAGCCAGCTCGCCATAACCCTCATCGGTGTCCCAGTCAACAGAAACGAATGTCGAGAAGTCCACGAGCGCTTCAGCCTCGGGATCGTTGTAACCATCGATACAGATCATGATAGGATAGTCAACGGTCGGAGTGTACTCATAGGTCAGCTCGGGGTCATCCTCATCAAAGCCGTAGAGGGTGAAGGTGATCAGACCATTCTTGTCGGCAGCAGTCTGAGGCGTAACCAGAGCTTCACCAGTCACGATGAGTTCACCGGGAACCTCGGGCAGCGTTACATTATCACCGTCGATATATTCGGGAATCTGATCCAGCTTGTAAACCTTACAGGTCAACTTCACGTTGTCGGTAACTACCATGTCGGTATAGGCCTGGAGGTAAACGTTCTTCAACATATAGGGATGGCTGGGCTTCTCAAAAATCTGAGCCATACCGTCGATGTGCGAACCATTCTTACCAAACCACCATCCGTACTCGTTGTTGCCATAGGGCTCTGCACCCGTGAAGCGGGTGATAGAACCATTGGAAAGAGTGCCATAGCGGCCACCATTAACCATGGTCTTGCTGGTGAGCAGGAACTCAACGCCCTCCTCATACATCTCGGAATTGGTTATCGATGCAATCTGAACGGGATACTCGCCTTTGATTTCGGGATTCTCATCGGTACCACCCATGTCAAAATTCTTCATCTGATAAGAATACCAGTCAGAATTTTCACTATAGGGATCACCCTCTACCATGTTGAAGATGGGGGCATCATCAACTGTAAAGAAGGAGGAATAGGTCAATTCCTGGGTATTAATATCGAAGTACTCTTTCTGTCTGTCATAGAACTGCCATACATAGGTGTAGGAGCCATCGTTACCATAGGCATCACCCTTGTAGGTGTATTCACCAAAAGGCTTGGTGATCAAGAAGGTCCAGTTTCCATAGGAATAGAGACCACGACCGTCAACAGCGATGAACGGTGAGAAGTATGCACCAGCGGGACGCACGTAGTAGGGCTCAATATAGCCAGCCTTCTTGGGAGCCTTCTTATAGTTGGCTTTCTCCTCAGGCGTAGCCATCTTCATCTCCATCGTGGGAGCAATAGCAGTGTTCTTAACGCAAACCTGCTTGGGATGATTGAAATTAGCAGCCTGGACCCCTCTCTTGAGTTGAGCATTGGCACCTGAGAAAACAAGCGCTGCAACTGCTAAAAGTAAGAATTTTTTCATAAACTTTTAATAATTTAGTTATGTTAATAAATAGTGAATTAATATCATTGAAACAACCAGGGCATTACACCCGTCAGGGAAGATGCCCTGGCTGATATTTCAAATCACTTTATTGGAGATTCCAGACGATATAGTCATTACCGTTCACAGAGGTCTTCATGTTTACGGGAGCCAACAGCGAGTTGGCCGTCAGATTAATCGTTGTTGAACCCAGTTCATCAACGATGGCTCTGATTGCGGGGCACTTGGTGGCATAGGTCTCGCCCATCTTGTCACCCTCGGCTGCCACGTTAAACTTCACCTGATTCTCATTCACTTGCTCCATCGTAAAGAAGTAGGTGGGGTTGTACTTCACCGTGCTCTTCTTGATGTTGAACGAGAGCTTGTAAACCTCTGTAGCCCTGTCATACTCGATCTGGGCATACTGGAGAGTTGACTTGTTATAGGCCTTCAATTCGTTGGTCAGTTGAGCCACAAGTTCAGCAAACCGGCCACCCACATCCTTGAAGTCGGCCCTCCAGATCAGGTTGCGATTGTCAAACACGACAGCGAGGGGATCGGCAGTCATCGTGGTCTCGTGATCATCGCGGCACAGCAGTGAGCCATCGGCCTGACGGGTGAAGTTCTGGATCGTGTAGCCATCGATAGTGAGGGGATCCATAAACGACAGACCGTCGTGGGTGATGATCACGTTGTGTGTCTCGGCGGTCGAGATCTCGTCGGCACCCTCACGGAACATCTTCAAGATGCTGGTGGCACCGTTCTTGACGATCCAGCGCACACCATTGGGCAGGTTGATGTAAACCTGGGGCACCTTAGCGTTGAAGAAGGAGTCGGCCATAGCGACAACCTCGTTCATATAGACCTCGTCATCGACAGGCTGATTCACACCCACGCGTGTCATAATCATGTTCAGGTTGTACTTCTTACCCGTCAGGAAGAGCGTGTCACCTTCTGCCGATTCAACATACTTCATGATGTCAAACTCGTAGTCACCCTCATGGCCGTAGCCATCCTCGTTGACATCATCGTCGGAGGTTGCGCCACCAACGCTGGGGATGTCATAGGGGTCGGCAAAGATGTGGAAATACTTGTTATAAGTATTGAACGACAGGACGGGACCATTGTCGGCAATGACTTCCCACATCGACACCTCACTGCCATAGGATGAGGCGGTGGTTACTGAACCGGTCTTGATGTAGTTGATCCACTTGTTGTGACCAGCGATAGTCACCGAACCGTCCTTAGCAAAGGTCATCAGGTAGATGTACCCAGGCTCCTCATCGTTGGCATAGTATTCAAGCTGCCACTTGCCGCCCTTATCGGTCAAGATGTTGGTATATTCAGCCTTAGCCTTCTCCAAGCGGGTAACAGCATCCTCGTCAAAGATATCGTCGATCTCGTTCTTGCAAGAGCTCAGCGAGAGCGTTGAGAGAGCGACAATCGTCAACAATGAAATATTAAAAAACTTCTTCATTTTCTTTTTCATCGGTTAAAGGTGAAACATTACTGAATGCCATAAACCATCTGGCGCAAGCTATCCATGTCCTGCCAGTAGGTTGACTGGCGGGTCTGAACCTCTTGACGCAGGGCGTCGAGATCCACATTCCAAGCATCGTGGAACCACTGGCGGGCGATCTGAACCTTCTGGAGGATTGCGTCGGCACCATCGATACCGTCCTTGTCCTCTACCTCATAGACAACGATGCGGTTACCCTGCTTGTCACGCTCATTGCGATTGTACAGGTGAATCGTACCATCCTCATCCACAACAGTGATAACATAACGCTCGTCGAGATAGGAGATTTCAGCCTCGGTGTCGTTGTTGGGATAGTAGTAGTAGCTGTAGTAAACAGCATCCAGGTCATCCTCGCTGGCCGAGGTGGCATAGCCACGGCTGGCCAACTGGAGCAGACGATTCCACTCGGTCTCGGTATAGGTGATGAAGCAAGCGATCGTCTCGGCAAAGTCCTCACGGTACTCACTGGAGCCATAGGGGGTCACAAAGCCAAGAGAGGTCACCTCGTTGCCACGATACTGCCAGTTGTTGGCATCATAGCGACCAACCGAGATGGTGTTGAACTCGGTGGGATAGGTCTTGGTCTGATGCAGGATGTGAGCAAACTCATGGTGCATCGTGTGGAAGTACAGTTCATTCATCTGCGTGAAGTTGGACACGTCCATCGAGTTCACCTTGAACAGGGTGATCTTGATACCGCCCTCGGCCAGACCGACGGTCTCGGAACCCGAGGTAGCGTTGATGGCGGGCGAACCAACCAAGAGGATGATGCGGGGACCGTAACGCTTGAGGAAGTCGTCACCGGCGACCTTATCATACACGTCAAACCACAAGTGCTTGCACAGCACGGCCAGGTCAACCGAGTTGTTGTAATCGGCAGGCACCAGGTTGTAGTTCATGTTGGTGCTGATGTCCGGCATCTTGTAGAGGAACGTCAAGTTATACTTGTCAAGATAATTCTCCTTGAGGAACTTGTCCAGCTTATAGCTATGGGACGTGGGATCCAGCGTCTCGTCAATATCGGGGAAAATGGTGTCACCCAACTTGTCCTCGCTGCATGAGGAGAATGACATGGCAGCAACTGCCACGAGCAGCAAAGCTGAGATATAATATTGAATCTTTTTCATTGTACTACTTCAATTTTTATTATTGGCGAACATAAGCACCCTTGTCCACTACAAGGCTATTCTCGGCCTTAACGGTCGTGCGGGGGTTGGCATCCAGGCCAGCACCGATCACCTCGCTCGGGATCTGGATAGCATAGCGCGGGTCAAGAACCTCCAGGTGGTAAACATCGTTGATGCCCATCTTGTGGGTTACATCAAAGCCGTAACGCTTGATGTCAAACCAGCGGTTACCCATGTGGATCATCTGGATGCGGCGGAAGTGCTGTACGCACTGCATGTAGGGCTCAATCTCCTGAGTCATGTGATAGGTGTTGCTCGGGCAAACCTCATCAATGTTGAACTTCTTAACAATACCGAAGCCAGGATCCTTGCGGTTGGGATTGTCATAGTAGCTGTAGAATTTCAGGATCTGCTCCTTGCTCAGCTCGGTCATCGAGCCATTGCGAGACTCGTCGAGCAGCAGGTGCTCGTGGTTCCACAGGTAGAGGTCCTCAAAGGCAGCGTCGATGTTGCCCAGGAACAGGTTAGCCTCGGCACGCAGCAGGATGGTCTCCTGGCTGGTGAACTCGGGACGTACCATGTGAACGTAGCCGATACCGGCAACCTTGTCGGTGTACTCAAACTGCTCGAAGCAGTTGCCCACGAAGAAGGCACCATACTCCATACCAGCGCTAGCGCAGAAGTACTGGTAGCAGGGCATCATCGAGAAGGTAACCTGCTCCTTACCACGGCGGTAAGACCACTTGCAGTTCTCCCACGACGGGCCAGGACCCTGGATAGAGCCGCGCAACGCGTCGCGGTTGCAGGAGAAGCGGTAGCCGTAGAAACGACGGTCCCAAGTGCTGTAGGTACTAATCATCATGAAGTTACCGGGACGCTCCACACTGCTGTAGTAGCGTGCGATGTCGCTGTAGTAGTAGAAGTCGGTCTGATCCCAGAAGTCATTGCGCATGGTGCTGGGGTCGTTACCCTTGAAGGCAGCGGTAGCATACTTGACCACCTTATCATACTCGCGCTTCACGGTGTAGAAGCGGGCAGCGAAGGCGTTGGAAGAAGCAACGTTGAAGTGATACTTGGGCACATCATAGAAGTCCTCGGTCACAAACTGGAGACCTAACAGGAGGTCCTTCTCGATGTTGTCGTAGGTCTCTTGCAGGGTACCACGGTCATACTTGGGATCCAGCTGGGTCTCGGGCTTGGTGGCATAGGGGATGCCAGGAAGCGTCTTGCTGATCTCGGGACCACGGTAAGGCATACAGAAGATCTGGGCCAGGATGTAGTGGTGATAGGCACGGATCATGTAGGCCTCACCCTTGATAGCATCCATGCGAGCGCGGTCGGTAGCGCCGATGGGCTCACCCTCGATCTCGCCAGTCTGCTCAAACTCCTCAATTTTCTCAAGAACGGCATTGGCAGCAGCGATGGCAGCATAGCAACCGCTCCACACGCCCGAAGGGGTATCACCACCCGAAATCGAGAGGTCAACGTCCTCCCAGGCATACACCTGCTCGTCGAACTGCTCATAGGAGCTCAGGTGATAGCGCACACCGTCGTCACTAGGAGAGTTGTTGTCAATCACGTTGTCGGTGGACATCTCGGCCACCAGTGCATAGTTACTCGTCGTATAGGCCGTCACGAGCAGCTGTTCGAGCTGATCGAGGTTCACCAGATATACGCGGGTATCGGGCACCTTCTCAAGGAAGTCCTTGCAAGAGGACAAAGCGATGAGAGCTAATCCTACAAATAAGATTTTATATCGAAGTTTCATAATCTCTATATAATATTATATAATGTGGAACATCAATTACATGCCCAGACGCAGGGTAAGGGTAAACTGCTTGGGAGTGGGCGAAGCAACACCACCACTGTTGAAGAACTCGGGATCCTGTCCGTTGAGCTTCTTGTCGGCATAGAGCAGGCAGATGTTAGTGGCAGCCAGCTTAACCGATGCGGTAGTCAAGCGCAGACGTGAAATCAGCGACTTGGGGATGTCGTAGGTCAGAGAGATCTCCTTGAGGCGGATGAAGTCACCGTTGGCGATGCGCACAGTGCTGTAGTTGTAAGCATTGTAAGCCATGCCCAGGTAGTTGTTGGAGTAAACCTGACGACGAGATGCGATAGCGGGGATGTCGGTCACAGCCTCATCACCGGGGAGAACCCAGCGGTTCTTGAAGTCCTTGGTGAACGAGGTGAGGTCGCTATAACCAGCGCCGAAGGTCGGGTCAAGACGCAGCTTGTTGCCGAAGGCGTAGGTCATGAACACATTCAGGTGGAAGCCCTTCCAGTCGAAGTTGTTGCCAAAACCACCAGTGATCGTGGGATCAACGGGACCCTCATACTTGAGGAAGCCCAGGTTCTCAAACTCCTGGAAGTTGAGACCCACATTGGAGATAGCGCCACTCTCATCATATACCAGGGGCAGACCATGAGCATCGAGGCCAGCGTAAGGAATCGAGAAGATGGCACGGTGGGGATAGCCCTGCAAGGGGAAACCGCTACCGGTTACCAGGTCGATGACGCGCGAACGCGACTGCAGCTTGGTGATCTCGGTCACAGCATAGGAGAAGGTCCAGTCGGTGCTCCATGCAAAGCCACCGGGACGGCTGGGCTCGATGTTGCGAGAAGAAATGGTGAACTCGACACCATGCGACTTCATCTCGGCCACGTTACCATACTTGTTGGTGTCACCACCGACACCCTGGGTGCGGATGAGACCAATCAGGTCGAAGTTGTTACGGAAGTACCAGTCAAATACCAGGTTGATGCGGTTGTAGAGGAAACCGAGGTCAACACCGAGGTCAAACTCGTGCTTCTTCTCGTAGGTGAGCTCGCTGTTACCCAGACCGCTCAGCTGAAGACCCATTTCATAGGTGTCAATCTCCTGGCGCCAGGGGCGAGTGGGATAATAGAGGGCCTCGGCGTTGGCAACGCTGGTGGGGCCGCTCTCGGCGGTGAGCGAGTAGCTCAAGCGCAGCTTAGCATAGGTAAGGGCTTTCTTGCTCAGGGCAAGGTTCTGGAAGAAGGGCTCGTCGTTGATATTCCATGCAGCCGACACGTTCCAGGTGGGGAGCCAGCGGCTCTGAGAGGTGCGGCCCATCTGGTTGGAGCCCTCATAACGCAGGGTACCGTTCAAGATGTAACGGCCCAGCAGCGCGTAGTTGGCATTAGCAAAGTAAGCCATGTCGCGGCGGTGGTATTCACCCACGCTGTAGTAGCTACCATTCTCCTCCTGCATCTGCTTGAAGAGCTTGTAGTTGGTGAAGGGCAGGTTACCGTTGGCATAAACAATGCCCCACGCATCAAATGCCTGGCTGAAGCGGTCGAAGCGGATAGCCTCCATACCGGCAAACAGGTTGAGGATGTGCTGGCCATTGTTGAAGTCCTTCATGTACTGACCGGATGCGCGGAAGGTGAAGGTCTTGTTGTGATACTTGTTGTAGAACAACATACCACCCTTGTCGAGGATCGTCTCGGGGAGACCGTTCTTGACATCGGGGTCGGTGTACAGGTAAGAGTTGCTGGAACGGATGATGGCGTTCTCGGGGTCGATACCAGCGCGATAGGCCATAGCCTGGTTACTGTTGTCCAGCACATAGTGGTTCTGCTCGGTGGTAGCCACGCGCATCGAACCCAGCAGGTTGAACTCGAGAGACTGGCTCTGAGTGATGATGGGCTTGATGTTGAGCTCGCCCTGGAACTTCAGGTCGGTCACGTTCAAGTCAATATAGTTCTGCTCCAACTCATCAAAGATGTTGAAGCTGGTGTAGTTGCGCACATAACGCTGAGTGGGGTCAACGGTGCGGGCGGTGTTCAAGGCGAAGCTGTAAGGGTTGATATCGAAGTCACGCCTTACCTCACCGTTCACAACATCGACGTTCTGGCTCAAGGTACCGGGAGCCTTCTGCTCACGGAAACTGTCGCTGTTCAAAATCTTGATTCTGATCTTGTCGGTCAGGTTGTAAATAGCATTGGCGTTGAAGGTGTAACGCTCAACGCGGCTACTCTTGTACCATCCCGGGTCGGTCATCACCGAAGCCGAGGTGTAGAACGAACCCTTATCGGTACCGCCCGAAACGCTCACCGAGTGGTTCTGCATGATGTTGTCGTTAAACAACAGGTCGAACCAGTTGGTGTTACGCATCTCGGCCTCACGCAGATAGTGGTTGCGGGCATTCTGTGTGTTGGGCAGGGCATAGGTGCCGGTTGCGGGATCGTATGTGTCCATCAGGGTGTACATCTGACCATAGATGCCCGAGGTGGTGCTGTTCACCAGGTTGGCATACTCCAGCCATCCCTTCTGCTCCATCTCACGCAAGATACTCATCTGCTCCTGAGAGTTACAGATGTTGAAGTCGCGGTAGTTGGGCTTCAAGCGATAGGTGAACTCACCCGTGTAGCTAATCGAGCTGGTACCCTTGCGACCTGTCTTGGTGGTAATCACAATCACACCTGCGTTAGCCTTGGCACCATAGATCGAAGTTGCCGAACCGTCCTTCAGGATCTGGAAGCTCTCGATGTCGTCGGCATTCAGGCCGGCCACAGCCGAGGCGATCAGCGTGTTGGCATCACCCGACGAGAGGTCGTCGGCGCTGATGTCCACGTTGTCCTCAAGAACTACACCGTCCACAACCCACAGGGGCTTGGAGCTACCATAGATAGAGGTAGCACCGCGCACGCGGATCTTGGGCGCTGTACCAAAGGTACCGGAGACGTTCTGTACTTGCACACCCGAGACACGGCCTTCAAGACCGCGGCTCACGTCGGCAACACCCGAGAGTTTGGTCTTCTCGGCATCGACGCTCTGGGTAGCACCCGTAAAGAGTCGTTTGTCCACCTTCTGGTAACCAGTCACAACGACCTCACCGATGGTGGTGGCCTTGAGCTGGAGGTTAATGGTCATGCCAGCTTTACCGGCAACAACTGCATCCTCGTAACCAAGGTAGGATACTTTAATCTTAGTGCCAACAGGCACATTCAGTGTGAAATGACCGTCGATATCGGTAGCCGTGCCGTTCTTGGGATTGCTCTGCTGAACGACCGAGGCGCCGATGACAGGTTCGTTGTTCTCATCTAACACTGTACCATTCACTTGTGCCGAAACACCAAGCGTGGCCAGTGCCATGACAAGGAACAAGAGTAAATGTTTTAGACTCATAAATTTAAGTTTAATTGATTAATTATTAATATTTTACAAGTTTGCAGTTATTGGTTTTCCATCTTTTATTCGACTGCTTAGCTTCAAAACATCATATTATCCTGCGCCCTGAAGCGCTCGGCCCTTCAGGCGTACTAAAGATATAATATGTATCAATCCCTACAACGAATTGATGGTCACAGATTCTTTGTTTCTTAACTACACATCTATAAAAGAAGGCTTGCAAAGTTAATAGTAATTTTTTAAATAAAGTGTAAAAGTGTAAAAAACTTTTTGTTTTTTTTAATCAAAATGCCAGCAAAAACGCAATAATTAGCTCAAAATCAAAAAAATAACCATTTTCGGTAGATTTGTGTACAGAATTTTATTTGGTGCGTTGCCAGCTGTTTGATGGAAAAAATGTAACTTTGCGCTGCAAACCAGCAATGGGGAGCCCATTTTCTATTAACACTCTACACTATGTGACATGGAAATCGTATATGACGACAACCACATCATCATCGTCAACAAGCGAGCCGGCGAACTGGTGCAAGGCGACCGCACCGGCGACGCGACACTCATCGACATGGTGAAGGCGTGGATCAAGGAGAAATATAACAAGCCGGGCAATGTGTTCCTGGGTGTGACCCACCGCATCGACCGCCCCACGTGCGGCCTGGTGGTGATGGCCAAGACCAGCAAGGGGCTGTCGCGCATGAACGAGCTGTTCCGCAAGGGGGAGGTGCACAAGACCTACTGGGCCGTGGTGGGCAAGGAGCCGCCCCAACCCGAGGGCACGCTAACCCACTACCTCAAGAGCATCGAGCAGGGCAACAAGACCCACGTGAGCATCGTGCCTCGCGAGGGGCACCAGCGCGCCGTGCTCAATTACCGCGTCATCGCTGCCAGCCAGCGCTACTGGCTGGTCGAGGTGGATCTGATCACAGGGCGCAAGCACCAGATCAGAGCGCAGCTGTCGGCCATCGGCTGCCCCATCAAGGGCGACCTCAAGTATGGCGCTCCCCGCAGCAACCCCGATGGCGGCATCTCGCTGCAAGCCCACCGCATCCGCTTCACCCACCCCGTGAGCGGCAAGGAAATCGACATCACCGCACCACTGCCCGACGACTTCAAGCGCCTGGGCTTTGACATGTGAGGAATAATAACTACCTTTGCGGCAAGAAATCAACTATTAACAGAATAACTACTTTTTTATCAGAATTATGGCAAACAACCCTGAATTCCGCTATGCGCCCATGTTCCAGTTGGGCAAAGATGACACCGAATACTACAAACTCACCAGCGACTATGTGTCGGTGGGCGAGTTTGAGGGAAAACCCATCCTCAAGATCGAGCCCGAGGCTCTGACGATGCTTGCCCAGCAGGCATTCCGCGATGTGAATTTCCTGCTTCGCCGTTCCCACAACGAGCAGGTGGCCAAGATATTGCGCGACCCCGAGGCCAGCGACAACGACAAGTATGTGGCCCTGACCTTCCTGCGCAACGCCGAGGTCGCCGCCAAGGGTCAGCTGCCCCTGTGCCAGGACACCGGCACGGCTATCATCCACGGCGAGAAAGGCCAGCAAGTGTGGACAGGTTTCTGTGACGAGGAAGCCCTGGCCCGTGGTGTCTATAACACTTACACCCAGGAGAACCTGCGCTACTCGCAGAATGCCCCCCTGAGCATGTATGAAGAGGTGAACACCCGTTGCAACCTGCCCGCCCAGATTGACCTGGAATGCGCCGAAGGCATGGAATACCGCTTCCTGTGCGTCACCAAGGGTGGCGGCAGTGCCAACAAGACCTACCTGTACCAGATGACCAAGGCCGTCTTGAATCCCGGCACACTGGTACCCTTCCTGGTCGAGAAGATGCGCACCCTGGGCACAGCAGCCTGCCCGCCCTACCACATTGCCTTTGTCATTGGCGGCACCAGCGCCGAGAAGAACCTGCTCACCGTCAAGCTGGCATCGACACACTACTATGACAACCTGCCCACCACGGGCGACGAGACGGGACGCGCCTTCCGCGACGTGGAACTGGAGAAACAGGTGCTTGAGGAGGCTTACAAGATTGGCTTGGGTGCCCAGTTTGGCGGCAAGTACATGGCCCATGACGTGCGCATCGTGCGCCTGCCCCGCCATGGTGCATCCTGCCCCATCGGCCTGGGCGTGAGCTGCAGCGCCGACCGTAACATCAAGGCCAAAATCAACAAGGACGGCGTGTGGATTGAGAAACTTGACGACCAGCCCACACAGCTCATTCCCGAGGAATTGCGTCAAGCTGGCGAGGGCGACGGCATCAAGATCGACCTGGATCGTCCCATGAGCGAGACCCTTGCCATCCTTGACAAGTATCCCGTTTCGACCCGCGTATCACTGAGCGGCACCATCATCGTGGGACGCGACATCGCCCATGCCAAGTGGAAAGAGCGCTATGACCGCGGTGAGGGCATCCCCCAGTACATCAAGGATCACCCCGTGCTGTATGCCGGCCCGGCCAAGACCCCGCAAGGAATGCCCTGCGGCTCGATGGGCCCGACGACCGCCAACCGCATGGACCCCTACGTTGACCTGTTCCAGAGTCTGGGCGGCAGCATGGTGATGATCGCCAAGGGCAACCGCAGCCAGGAGGTGACCGACGCCTGCAAGAAGCACGGTGGTTTCTACCTGGGCAGCATCGGTGGTCCCGCTGCCATCCTGTCACAGGAGAGCATCAAGAGTATCGAGTGTGTTGAATATCCCGAACTGGGCATGGAAGCCGTGTGGAAAATCCGCGTCGTGGATTTCCCCGCCTTCATCCTCGTTGACAACAAGGGCAACGATTTCTTCAAGAAAATCGGCCTGTAAAATCCTGGCGATAGCACCTGACAACATTACCGCCGCACAACCCGTTTTGATGGGTTGTGCGGTGTTTTTTCAGGGTAAAACCACTTGAAACACTACGGTTTTTGGTGAAAATATGTTAAAAAACACATTTTTTGGCTCAAAGTTCTTGCCAGGTCGGGAAAAAGCAGTAATTTTGCACTCGCAAATTGCGGGATGGAGCAGTGGCAGCTCGTTGGGCTCATAACCCAAAGGTCGTCAGTTCGAGTCTGGCTCCCGCTACTCAAGACGAGGTTGAGCGATTGTCTCAACCTCTTTTTTTTGCGTCATTTTAGGTGATCCGTCTTGCACACGTGGCAAAAGATATGTAAATTTGCTTGACCAAACAACAATCACAGTGCTATGAAACAGATTGCGGTATTATTTGAAGGCGATATCAACCGGCGGCTGGGCGTGTTTAATGCGGTGATCAGCCGCGTGAAGCACTTGCAGCAAGTGGCTGATTACAAGATTGATGTATATATGCTTCAGGTCTATGACGGCTGGCTGATGCGGCTCCTGCGCAAGTCCAAGCGCGTGACCCACCGCCCCGACGAAATCGAAGCCGACGGCGTAAAGGTGCACGTCACCTGGTTCAGGCGTCGCTGGAGCGATGCCATCATGCACCGCCTGTTCCACAAGCCACCCCGAGCCCTGATGCGGCGCTTGCACCGCCTGGGCTGGGAGATGCGCGGCCACGACCTTGTAAGTGCCCATGACCGCATCATGGGACATGCCGCTGTGTTTGCCGGCAAGAAACTGCACATCCCCTGCTTCATCACCTGGCATGGTGCCAGCATCTATACCGACCCACCGCGTGACCCGATGATTAAAGAGCTGACCATCAAGCTGCTCAAGAGCGCCACCTGCAATTTCTTTGTCAGTCAGGGCCTGCTCGATAAGGCCCATGCCGAATTGACCGACGGTTTCCCTGCCGAGGTCCTATTGAACGGAGCCAGCGAGCAGTTCCACAGATACAGCGACGAGGAGCGCGCGAGGTTGCGGGAAAAATATGGCGTGAGCCCCGAGAAAAAGGTGGTCGCCTTTGTGGGACGCTTTGAACCAGTAAAGAACGTGACCCTCCTGCCGGATATTTATCAAAAGATTGAAGAACGGTATGGCAACAACCTGGATTTCTGGGCTATAGGCGACGGCATTCAACTTGATGAAACGCGCCAGCTCATGAAAACCAAGGGAGTGAAATGCCGCTTCACAGGCAAGGTGCCACCCGAGGAAGTCCCCGACCTGCTCAATTGCGTTGATCTGCTCGTGCTACCCAGTAACCTAGAGGGTCTTCCCCTTGTCGTCATCGAGGCGCTGTCTTGCGGAGCCCATGTGGTTGCGACCCACGTCATCGGAACCGCCGAAGCCGTTGGACGTGAAAACGCCATCGACCTGGGTGACCATTTTGTGGATCGCTTCACCACTCGCGCCGTGGAACTGCTACAGGGCGATATTGACCAGCAATTGCCTCCCGAGGTGAGCTGGAGCGCTACCGCAGTCAAGGAAAACGATATATATCATCATTTTCTTAAATAGCGCAATTACAATATTGATAATAAAGATTTTAAACCATCAATATTAAAGTAATTATTTAAATAGAAAATCAATGTTACAATTTTACTTGCAGATTGATATTATCATCACTTTAATCATTGATTTTCATTTAAAATAAATTATAAGTTTAAAGTAAATATTTAAGTCACTCCATCAGATGCCCAAGTTTGCCGAAACAATACTGCCACTTGCCCTACCAGGCAACTACACATACCGCATTCCAGAGGGGATGAAACTCTCGATCGGGATGCGTGTGCTGGTGCCTTTTGGCCGCAAGAAAATCTTCACAGCCATTGTGGTCAACCTCCATGACAGGGAGCCCAAGGGCTATGAAGTGAAGGAGATATTGGGCACACTGGATGAAAAACCCATCCTGCGGCATCCGCAACTTGATTTTTGGCATTGGATAGCCGATTACTACCTGTGCACCGTGGGCGAGGTCTATAAGGCAGCGGTACCCTCGGGGCTGAAGGTAGAGAGCGAAACGACCATCAGTGTCAACCCCGACTTTGAAGAGAGTGAACCTGGCCAGTTGACCGACCGTGAGCGTGTGATTCTGGACTTTGCGGCCCAACGTGGACGCGTCCAGATTGCCGAAATCGCACACGCAACCGGATTCAAGACCGTAGAGCGCAATGTCAGCCACTTGTTGGACATGGATGCCCTGCACGTGAGTGAGCGTGTAGTGGACAATTACCGTCCCAAGACCGAGCCTTGTGTGCGTCTAACCATTGACCGAAGCGACGAACAGGCTCTGCATCAATACTTTGACCAGCTCAAGCGAGCCCCCAAGCAGGAAGCCCTGCTACTTGCCTATCTGGACCTGTCGCGGTGGTTGCAAAGTGGCGATGTGCGTGAGGTGAGCAAGGAGAATCTGCTCAAGCGGGCCGGTGTGAGCGGCGCAGTGCTGCACGAGGCTGTGAAGCGCGGCATGCTTGAGATTTACAAGAAGGAAATCAACCGCTTTGCCGACCTGGGTAGCGTGTTGGAGGAACCGCCCACGTTGAGCGATGAGCAAAAACGAGCCTATACCGAGATCCATCAGTCGATGAAGGCACACGCCATCACCTTGCTGCACGGCGTGACCAGTAGTGGCAAGACGTCGGTGTATATGCACCTCATTGCCGATGCGCTACGCCTGAGCAAGCAGGTACTCTACCTCGTGCCCGAGATAGCCCTCACAACGCAGTTAACACGACGATTGAGGCGCGTGTTTGGCGACAGGCTGCTCATTTACCACTCCAAGTTTAGCGATAACGAGCGTGTGGACATCTGGAAACGCCTGCTGGAGAGCCATGAGCCGTGCGTCATCATCGGTGTGCGGTCATCGGTGTTCCTCCCCTACTCCAACCTGGGGCTCGTCATCGTAGATGAGGAGCATGACAGCAGTTACAAGCAACAGGATCCAGCACCACGCTACAATGGACGCAATGCAGCGTTGATCTTGGCCCAAATGCACGGAGCAAAAACCGTCCTAGGGTCGGCGACACCAGCCATCGAGGTCTATTACCACGCGCTGGCAGGTCATTATGGCCTGGTGAAGCTGATGACACGCTATGGCGACATCCAGATGCCCGAGGTGACGGTCATCGATACCATCGACGCGCGCAAGCGGCGCGAGATGCACGGGATGTTCAGCACCCAGCTCATCGCCGATTGCCGCAAGGCGCTCAACGATGGCCAACAAGTCATCTTGTTCCAGAACCGACGAGGTTATGCCCCAATGGTGAGATGTAAAGAATGCGGCTGGGTGCCCAAGTGCGAGCACTGCGATGTGTCGCTCACCTATCACAAGCACAGCCGCAGCCTGGTGTGCCATTATTGCGGCTACACCATCAGCTTGCCCGACCTGTGTCCAGCATGTCAGTTGCCTGGCATCGAGATTGTGGGCTACGGCACCGAACGCATCGAGGACGACATTGATGCCGTGTTCCCTGGCGAGAAGATATCCCGCATGGACCTTGACACCACGCGCAGCAAGAACAGCTATGACCGCATCATCGACGAGTTCTCGCAACACCGCACCAACATTCTCGTGGGGACTCAGATGGTGACCAAGGGTCTGGACTTTGACGCGGTGAGCATCGTGGGCATCCTCAATGCCGATACAATGATCAATTTCCCGGATTTCCGCAGTCACGAGCGGGCCTTTGACATGCTGGAGCAGGTGGCAGGCCGCGCCGGTCGCGCCCACAAGCGTGGTCAAGTCATTGTGCAGACGAGCAATCCCAAGCACGATGTCATCAAGTATGTCCAAGCCCATGACTACGAGGGTTTTTACCAGCATGAACTGGCCGACCGCAAGCAGTTTGGCTACCCCCCGTTCACCAAGGTCATCAACATCTACCTCAAGCACCGCGAGGACGTGACCGTGGGCGAGCTGGCCGTGCGCTACAGCGGCCTGTTGCGACAGGTGTTCGGCACGCGCGTGCTGGGGCCGATGGCGCCGTTTGTGGCCAGGGTGCAGAACCTGTACATCCGCCAGATCACCCTCAAGATGGAGACCGCGGCCTCGATGACCAAGGTCAAGAAGATCCTGCGCGACCTCTATGAGCAGATGCTTGCTGCCGACGCCCGCATGAAGACCCTGAAACTCTACTACGATGTCGATCCCGTGTAAAACGGTGGCGGAGCCACCGCCCACGGGACACGTCGCTGCTGCCGGATTGAGGGTGGTAATGACCGTGGCGGAGCCACCGCCCACGGGACACGTCGCTGCTGCCGGATTGAGGGTGGTAA
>CAMVAP010000027.1 GCA_947165485.1 uncultured Prevotellaceae bacterium | reverse complement strand
CCGGTAAAGTGCCAGAAGTCCAGCAACTTGGTGAACAGGAAATTGTCAAGCAGTACCATACACTACTATGTTTTATCCGATTACCATGATAGTGTTACCCTCGAGTACCGAATCCTCCTTCGATACCTCAATGCTCTTGACAGTACCGTCAACGCCGGCATGAATCTCGTTGCCCATCTTCATGGCTTCGAGGATGCAAACGACATCGTCGGCCTTTACCTGCTGGCCAACCTTGACAAAGATGTCCTTGATGACGCCGGGAAGCGGCGACTCGATGACGTGGCCACCAGCGGCGGCGGGAGCGGCCTTGCGGGCTGCGGGCTTGGGAGCGGCAGCGGGGGCATCGCTCACGGCAACACGCTTGACAGCGGGAGCGGCCTTGGGCTGCTCGGGCAACTCAACGTCATAGGCCACACCGTTCAGCTGGATGTGAGCGATGTTGCCCTCAATGTTATCGATGGCAACATTATACTCGTTACCATTGATCTTATATTTATATTCCTTCATGAGTGAATTTTTTTTTAAATGGTGATTATTTCTTGATAACGGGTAATTCTCGCATCAGGCCAGACTTGTTGCTCCATGCCGAACCATCGCGGGGAGCGAGTGTCAACACACCGCTCTCTTGATCGTGGGCATTGAGGTGCTGATACAGGGCGAAGCAGATGGCTGCCATCTTCTCTCCGTCGAGGTCGCCACCGGCAGCCGGAATTGCTGCGGCCTGGGCGGCTGCGGGAGCCGAAGCCTGCTTTTGGTCATCCTTCTGCAGCGTCTTGCTGGCAAAAATGCCGAAGAGCTTGAAGAGGATGTACAGCACAGCCAAGGCACCAAACACGACCGACATGGCCAAAATGGCAATCCAGTATCCGTGCGGGTCCTTGATGTGGAAGGCCTCGATGTTCTCGTTCACCTCGCGGATGTTGTAATTCCCCTTAGTGATAGCCGACTCGATAGTCTTTCCGTCCTTAACTGTCCATTCGGTCTTGCCGTCGTCCAGGATGCTGGGCAGGCGGCCTTCGGCCTTGATAGCATAGGCTTCACCGGGCTTCAGCGTGGCGGGAATCGTCACGTCGTCAACCAGGTCACCATTCACGTCATAGAGGGCGATATAATTGTCCTTGCCGGCAGTGAAGGTAAATGGCAAGTGGAATGTGCCTGCCTTGGGGTCACCATCGGCTTCCATGACAAAGTGGGTGCGGGGTGCGATCTTGGTGTTGCGCTCATCGCCACGGGGAATCTCATAGATATCCATGGGACGCTCTTCACACAACTCGAGCAGCACCTGATTGGGCTTCTTGTTAGAACCCTTATTCATATCGAAGATCTTCTGAATCTCCTCGCGGCTAAGCGTGGTGATGAACATCTTCTCGACGGCATTGGTGCTATAGGATGAGTTATAGAACTCAACCCATCCATTGCCGCCCGTGGTGTCCTGCTGAACCATCACCTCGTTGATGCGCACGTTCTTGCGGCCCTGGGCCAGCGTGGGCAGTGCGAGGATGGCGCACAGCAGCATCAGTGTCAATGCTCTTTTACTCATAACAGATTGCATTGATTACAAGGGAATATTGCCGTGCTTCTTGGCAGGGTTGGTCAACTTCTTGGTACGCAGCACTTCCAAGGCGCGAATCACGCGGAAGCGGGTGTTCCTGGGCTCAATGACATCATCGATGTAGCCATAGCGGGCTGCATTGTAAGGAGTGCAGAAGAGGTTGTTGTACTCGTCCTCCTTGTCCTGGATAAACTTCTTGCCAGCCTCGATGAGTTCCTTAGCCTTCTTCTCGTCACCAGCGGCCTTGGCTTCCTCGGCCTGGGTCTTGAAGTTCTTGCTGTCCTTGGCATACAGGATCTCGGCAGCACCGGCAGCACCCATAACGGCGATCTCGGCGCTGGGCCATGCGTAGTTCAAGTCACCGCGCAGCTGCTTGCAGCTCATCACGATGTGTGAACCGCCGTAGCTCTTGCGCAGGGTAACGGTTACCTTGGGCACAGTTGCCTCGCCGTAGGCGTAGAGCAGCTTAGCGCCGTTCATGATCACTGCGTTGTACTCTTGACCGGTACCAGGCAGGAAGCCGGGCACGTCAACAAGGGTTACCAAGGGGATGTTGAATGCGTCGCAGAAGCGGACAAAGCGGCCGCCCTTCTTAGAGGCGTTCACGTCGAGCACACCTGCCATGCAGTTGGGCTGGTTGGCAACAACGCCGACAGCCTGACCGTTGAAGCGGGCGAAACCGACGATGATGTTCTTGGCAAAGTCCTTGTGGACCTCAAGGAATTCACCGTTATCGACGATGGCGCTGATGACCTGATACATGTCATAGGGGTCGTTGGCGCTCTCGGGGATGATGTTGTTCAGAGCATCCTCGACACGGTCGATGGGATCGGTGCACTCCACACGGGGAGTCTCTTCCATGTTGTTGCTGGGCATGTAGCTCAACAACTGACGGATGATGGCGATAGCCTCTTCCTCGGTCTCGGCGGCAAAGTGTGCCACACCGCTCTTGCTGGCGTGCACGCTGGCACCACCCAGCTGTTCCTGGGTCACATTCTCGCCGGTCACGGTCTTCACCACCTTGGGACCGGTCAGGAACATGAAGGAGATACCCTTAGCCATGATGATGAAGTCGGTCAGGGCAGGGGAGTAAACGGCACCACCGGCACAGGGGCCAAGGATGGCACTGATCTGGGGGATAACACCAGATGCGTTAATGTTGCGCTGGAAAATCTCGGCATAGCCAGCCAGGGCGTTAACGCTCTCCTGGATGCGGGCACCGCCCGAGTCGTTCAGGCCAATAACAGGCGCGCCCTGCTTCATGGCCAGATCCATTACCTTACACATCTTAAGGGCCATTGTCTCGCCCAGCGAGCCACCGATGACGGTAGCATCCTGTGCAAAGACATAAACCAGACGGCCACCGACGGTACCGAAACCGGTTACAACGCCATCACCATCATAGGTTTTCTTCTCCATGCCGAAGTTGGTGCAGCGGTGCTGAACGAACATGTCCAGTTCCTCAAAGCTGCCCTCGTCAAGGAGCATATTGATGCGCTCACGGGCAGTGAATTTGCCCTTCTCATGCTGCTTGGCAATGGCCTTCTCGCCACCACCCAGGCGTGCTTTCTCGCGACGCTCAATCAGCTCTTGTATTTTATCGAGTTGTTTTCCCATTTTATAAGTTATCGGTTTTTTGTTGTCAGTTATCAGTGATTAGTTGTGGGCAGAAGCCTGCCGGAAGACTAAAAGCTGAGAACTAAAGACTTATTTTACTTGTTGGGATTCTCGCAAAGTTCTAACAGGGCACCACAAGTGGTCTTGGGATGCAGGAAGGCGATGTTCAGGCCCTCAGCACCCTTGCGGGGCTGTGCGTCGATTACGCGGCCACCCTTCTCCTGAACCTCGTTGAGGGCGTTCTGCACGCCGTCCTCAACAGCAAATGCAACGTGCTGGATGCCACCACGGCCACCATTCTTCTCGATGAACTTGGCAATAGCGCTCTCGGGGGCGGTTGCCTCAAGGAGTTCAATCTTGGTCTGACCTACCTGGAAAAAGGCGGTCCTTACCTTCTGGTCAGCAACTTCTTCAATGGCAAAGCACTTGAAGCCCAGCATGTTCTCGTAGAAAGGAATAGCCTCCTCAAGCGAGGTAACGGCGATTCCCACGTGTTCGATGTGCGAAATGTTCATAACTTTCTGTTTTTTAAACAATTATTTAATTAAAATAGGTTAATTTTCAAAACAACGCACAAAAGTACAAAAAATATATTTCATATCATGTGTTCGTGGGTCTAAAACATTGAATTGCATGGTCGAAAATAACATTTTTTTAACTTTGCCCCTGCTCTGTTTTCAATAGTATTACCAGAGATTATAGCCAAATTTTGACTAATTTTGCACTTTCAAAACATAGTAATAAGCAATCGTATCAATCATTAGAACCAATGGCTAGACATCGTTTACGTTATATCCCTAAAGGGAGCCCCACCGAGTTTGATCGTCGCATTATGGATCTGGAGCGCAAAGGGGCCATCGTGCCCACACGTGAATTGATCATGTCACCCGAGGATATTGAGGGCATACGCCGTGCTGGCATCATCAACACAGGTGTACTTGATACCGTCGAGCAGGAAATACATGCTGGCATGACAACATTGCAGATCGATAAAATCTGCCGTGAATACTGTGCCGACCACGGTGCCACACCAGCTTGTCTGGGATATGGTGGATTCCCCATGAGCGTGTGCACCAGCATCAATGAGGTCGTTTGTCACGGCATCCCCAAGGGTAAGGACGTCTTGCGTGAGGGAGATATTATCAATGTGGACTTCACGACCATTCTAGATGGATATTATGCCGATGCATCCCGCATGTTCATTATCGGTGAGACCTCGCCCGAGAAGGAGCGTCTTGTGCGCGTGACCCGTGAGTGCCTTGAGGTGGGCGTGCGTGCCGCCAGGCCGTGGTGTGACGTGAATGACATAGGCCGCGCGATCGAGCCTTTTGCCAATCAGCATGGCTATAGCGTGGTAAGAGACTTGACCGGGCATGGAGTGGGACGCAAGTTCCATGAGGATCCCGAGGTGTGCCACTTTGCCCAGCGCAAGAAGGGTATGCTGCTCGTTCCAGGCATGGTGTTCACGATTGAGCCGATGATCAACATGGGCACATGGAAGGTGTTTATCGATGCCGACGATCCTTGGGGCTGGGAAGTCATCACAGGAGACCTCAAGCCCAGCGCACAGTGGGAACACACCTTCGTCATGACCGAGGACGGACCGGAAATCCTGACTCATTAATCCCTTTTTTGAGAAAAAAGTGATATTATAACGGCATTTCTGATAATTGAGATGTGCCCCATGCATTGTAATTTTGCACTATCAATATTAATGACTCTAAACCGAACACAGCATGATTTTCAATTACAACGACAAGCGTGAAGTAGTGGCCTTGCTTGGTGCAGGCAGTATGGGAATGGCTATTGTGGAGCGTATTGCAGCTAACCGCATTGTCCTCCTGGGTGACATTAGTGAAAAGGCTCTGGCCTCGGCACGTGAGAAAATGGAGTACAGCGGCTATGCCGTCGAGACTATGAAGGTGGATGCCAGCAACAAGGACAGCATTTATGCCTTTGCTCGGCGTGCATCCGAACTCGGTCCCGTGATGTACTTTATCAACACTGCTGGCGCTTCTCCTCATCAGACCAATCCTCAGCACATCCTTAATCTTGACTTGATTGGTTCGGCCTATGCGCTCGATGCCTTTGGCGATGTGATGGCCCGTGGCGGTGCTGGCCTCTTGATTTCGAGTATGACGGGCTACATGTTGCCCCAACCTCTGCCTCAAGAGGTGGAAATGGCCCTCACAGTAACCGAGAGTGACAAACTGGCCGAATTGCCCTGCCTCCAACCCGAGGCCGTGCCCAATAGCGGTGTAGCCTATGTCCTGTCCAAACGCGCTAACCAATTGCGCGTCCGCAAGGCTGCCATGGATTGGGGCAAACGAGGCGCACGCATCAACACCATCAGCCCGGGCATCGTGGTGACACCGCTAGCCTATGACGAGTTCAATGCCGCTGGCGAGGGCTACCAGAAGATGATCGAGGCGTCGGCCATGCAGCGAGTGGGTAACCCCGCTGAGATAGCCGCAGCTGCTGCTTTCCTGCTCAGCGACCAGGCTACATTCATCACTGGTACCGACTTGCTTGTTGACGGTGGAATGATCGCTGCCATCAAGACTGGTAATTACCAGGTTCAACTGAGTTAATTAATCAAACAACAAATAAAATAGACAAGAACAACTGACATGGAAGGATTTGTAGTAGATCCCAGAAAATCGACCCCCGAGGATTTCCAGCAGGGAATGCGTGATGTGAAACTGGTGTTTGAAATCAACCATACGATGCCTTACACCGAGGAATATGACAATCTGGTGAAGGAACTCTTTGTCGGCAAGATAGGCGAGGGGAGTCGTGTTATGCCGCCGCTCAACCTCGTGTGCGCCAACATGGTGACCATCGGAAAGAATGTGATGATCATGGGCGGTTGCCTGATGATGTCACGCGGTGGCATCACTATCGATGATGACGTGATGATTGCGGCCAATACACAACTCATCTCCAACAACCATGACCTGCATGACCATCCGTTGCTCATCTGTAAACCCGTGCACATCTGCCGCAACGCGTGGATTGGAGCTGGTGCCACCATCCTGCCCGGTGTGACCGTGGGCGAGAATGCCGTTGTGGCCGCTGGCGCGGTTGTTACCAAGGATGTAGCCCCCAACACGATCGTTGGAGGAAATCCTGCCAAATTCATCAAGAATATTGATTAACTATGGCGCATTTATAATTATTTGGTGTAACTTTGTGGTGCCTCAGGAAGGAGACGCCGAGATTGTCTTGCAGCCCTCAAGTAGGCGCAAGACTTTTTTCATACTATGAACTGGTTTATCTTGATATTACAACGCTCATTAGTTCAATCATCGGACTCAAGTTATTATCATAAATATGGATACTTTCAGACCCATGCGCCGCTCCAGGCAGCAGTTATCCCGTGAAGAGTGTATCGACATCTTGCAGCAGGCCACGTCGGGCGTGCTGGCCGTTATGGGCGACGGCGGTTACCCTTATACGGTTCCCTTGAGCCATGTCTATGCCGACGGTCACCTCTATTTCCACTCGGCAATCCAGGGTCACAAGGTGGACGCCATCCGCAGCGATTCCCGTTGCTCATTCTGTGTCATTGCCCAGGATGAAGTTCATCCCGAGACGTTTACTACCCATTTCAAGAGTGTCATCGCCTTTGGCCAAATCCACATCATCGACGATGAGGCCGAGCGACTGGCCGCACTGCGCCGGCTGGGACGCCGGCATGCCCCTCATGATGAGGCCGGACTGCATCATGAGATTGACAAGGACTTTACTCGTGTGCTGATGCTGCGCCTCGATATTGAGCATCTTACAGGCAAACAGGCCATCGAAATGGTCTCAAACCATTAAAAAACTCATTGTCATGTAAAAAAAGGAACCCCCTTTGATTCTAATAATAAAATCAAGACTTCATTTTGTGTCATGGATACATCGCTTAATATTATGGAAGTCCTCCTGGCCATGTTATTCATTGTGGCCATATCGATTGTGGTCCCCAGTGTGGTTTACCGATGGTTGCGAGCAAGCAAGAAATTGCCAAAAGGTCTCGCGATGGCCAATGCTTTCAGCGTCCTGCCCATCGTGGCTGCGCCTTTTGTCGCCTATGCTTCTATCTGGATCGCAATGCTGTTTCACGGTTGGGAATACTTGATTCTTGCCTTGATTAACTCCTATTCAATTGTGCTGATTGCAATGGTGTTCTTGAGTGCCAGGATCTACAAGAAACATCAATCTACCAGGAGAGCCTTGTTGCCGTTGATTCCCTCATTGATCGCTTATTGCGCACTGCTTGTTTTCATAATCGGCCCGCTGATCGTTAAACAATGATCTTGCCGTCGGTGACCTCGTTGAAATGCTCCAGGCCCCAGTTGACCAGCGGGATGATGTTGGGCATGAGGGACTTGCCCAGCGGCGTCAAGGAGTATTCCACGCGTGGCGGGATTTCGGGATATTGCTTGCGGTGAACCAGATGATTCTTTTCCAATCGTTTGAGTGTCTGCGAGAGCATCTTCTGTGAGCAGTCGCTCATGAAGCGGTGCAGGTCGCTGAAGCGCATCACGCCCGTCTCGTTTCTCCACAAGGCAAACAACACCAGCAGTGACCACTTGTCGCCAAAACGGTCAATCACGTGCCTGATGGGGCAGTTGAGGTATTCTGTCTTTAATTCTTTCATAATGGTTGCAAAGGTATATAAAGTTTCCAATAGTAACCAAAGATAATTTGAACAATTTTTTTGACGCTGTTAAAATAGGTTAAAGTCAAAAAGTTAAATCAATCAATTTCAACGTTTCCTACCTATTGGTAACCTTGTTACTGAATTGATAGTTCTTGCATACAATAAATTAGTATTCTAATTTTGCATCGTCAAAATCGACTTATCATTAATCACTAATAAAAAACAGAAACATTATGAAGACAATCGAGCAAATCAAGAGTGGAAAGAATTACACCGCAGTGAACGTTGGCCGCATGAACGAGATCATCGAGCACGAGTTGCCCATGGGTCCCGACATGGTCATCAAGGGAAAGGTTTTTGTTGGCCAGGCTGTAGGCGCGACAGGTAGTGAGTTTAGTTTCCAGACCCTCGTTCCTGGCCAGGACAGCGGTTTCCTGCACACCCACAAGACTCACGAGGAACTCTATTTCATCCTCAAGGGTGAAGGCATGTATCAGGTGGATGGTGATATGATCCCCGTGACCGAGGGCAGCGTCATTCGCGTGGCTCCCGAGGGCAAGCGCGCGCTCAAGAACACGGGCGCTGAGGACATGGTCATGCTCTGCATCCAGTATAAGGCCAATGCCTTCACCGAGGCCGACAGCCCCATGACCGATGGCAATATCCTTGCCGACGCATTGAACTGGTAATGACATCACGGTATAGAATGATAGTGGTGGGCCGCCGGAAAATCCCGAGGCCCACCACTAGTGTTTTTTGTGCTGTTCTGGTTTTACTTGAGTCGATAGAAGTAGCCTAGCGTCACTGTGACGGTCATCGAGTTGGAACTGGAGAACACATCCGTTTTGTGGCTGGAAAAGACATCTGTGAGACCATAATAGAAACGGCCTTCAAGCAACAAGGAGTGCTTGGTGTTGATGTTCAGCTCCAAACCAGCACCGCCACAGATGCCATAATCCAAACGGTTGTTGATCTTCATGGTCATCTGCTCGATGCGGCGTGTGTCATTGATGAAGTAGTCCATGCCGGCAGCATCCTGATAGGCAAAATTGGACTTGATGCCATCACCCAGCATGACATTAATTTCCGGGCCCAAGTTGAAGAACCCTTTAATGCGCTGGTTGCCAAAGAAGATGTGGGTCATGATGGGCAACTCCAGATAAGTGAACCGATGGCTGTATTTATAGTCCGATTCCTCAAAGTTCTCCTTCCATCCCCGCTGGGTCATGTTGAGCTCAGCAACTAATCCGAAATGCTTTTCCTCAACGTAACGGAACATCACACCAGCCGTCATGCCAGGTAACATCACTTGTTGTACCGATGGATTAAAATTCACCCTGGAGAACGATGCACCGGCTTTGCCTCCAACGGCAAAGGTGCCTTCGTAGTGGGTCTGTGACGTGGCATGCAATGCCATCATCAAAGCAATGATTAACGCGAGGCGTTTCATTTCACTTTGACAGTAATTTGATGATCGGTGGAGAAGTGTACGATTGAGACGGCCTGATTGGTGAATCCTCGCCAGTTGTCCCCGCGTTCCCAGCGGAAACTCGTCTGCACACCTTCATACAATGGCGTGTCCTCGTCAATGCGCCCATCGGTGCCTAGCGTCTTGATCAAATATTGCCCCGTGTCCCATCCGTAAAGCGCCATGTAAGGTTCGCCCTTGAGCGGCTCGCCGTCATAGTTGGCCTTATAGGCCTCGTCCAGGTTGCGGGTGCGGTAGCCCTTGGCGTTGAAGAAGCGCGAGAACATATAGGTGTCAATATCCTGCAATTCGGTCTGGTAATCCTTGAGGTAGAGTACATACTCGGGATAGCCAATCAGCGACAAGTCACAATCAAAGCGCTCACTCTTCACCTTCTTGAGGGCATTGATAAACCTCTTGATGAGGTTCTTGTCGCCCGATGAGGGAATAAACACATACTTGGAACCAGGATTCATCTTATCGGAGATGTCATCATAGGTCAAGTCTCCATTAGCATTGATTGTGCTTGTGTTGTACTTCTTGCTGTTGATGTGATTGCGCATGTACTCAAACATCTCCTTGTCATTGTCACTGGAAGCATTCAGGAAAATCACGTTATAACCCTTGAATTGCTCGTCAAACCAGCGCATGACGTTGTTCATCAACTCGCTAGTGGGTGTGTTTACCTGATAAACATAGGGATTATCCAGATAATCCTCGTTGCGGGTTGTGAAGCAATTGAGAACAGGAACCCCATTGGTCTTGCCGAAGGCATTGATTCTTGCCAACTGTTGCGGCTCGCTAGGAGCAATGATCAAATTCATGGTCTTGAGCTCGGGCAGCGCCAGGATGCTGTCGGTCACATTCAGGTTGTGCTGCGTATCATAGACCTTGATGTTAAAATGTTTTCCACTTTCACTAGCGGCATTGTCAAGCGCGAGCAAGAAACCTTTATAGAAGTCGGTGTAGAGATAGGCTTGCTTGGGAGGAGCGCTCTTGTGCAACTGGAATGGGAGCACCATTGCAATGTTCACTTCATTCTCTAGACGCTTTGCCACCAGGCCCTCATACAGGTCATTGATGCGTGGCTCATAGTAGTCCCGCAATTCCTCCAGGGGGATGGTTGCCATTTCTCCAGTCACGCGCTCGGTATAAGGCTTAGGCAGGATGATTGTTTTCCCTTTCTTGGCCTTCTTCATGTCGGGGTTGGCATTCTTGAGTTCCTGCTCGGTAATGCCATTGTCGGCGGCAATTGAGGCAAAAGTTTCTCCTCGCTTCACCTCATACTTGTAATTGCGCCTTCCCATGCGCTCATAGACAAACGGTAGAGCAGAGTTGGGCACGACCTTTACCCGAGCGCCAGTCGTGTACTCATCGGGCTTGAGACCAGGATTGGCTGTGATAATGCCCTCGATGGTCACATTGTATTGCTTGGCGATGCTGTAAATGCTTTCTCCGTTCTGCAAGGTGTGGTAAACAGGCTCGCTTCCTGTGGGCACGGCTACTTGGGAAATCGTTGAAGTATTATTACCAAAGGCATTCCGCACCTGCTGGTTAGCGTCAACCGTGGTCACCGACGGAGTGGGAATTACCACCTTTTGTCCGATTTTCAGGCCTTTTTCGGCCTCAGGGTTTGCGGCGATAAGGTCATCAACCGTAACACCATAACGTTTGGCGAGGCCATACAGGGTTTCGCCTTGCTCCACTATATGGTTCACATTGTGAGTGTCACGATTCACGTTGATGGTTTGTGATGGGGTGGACGTGTCCTCATTGACGGGAAAATGAAGGGTCATGCCGTTGGAAATACCATCGGCTGCATCTGGATTGTTCTTGATAATATAATCCTTGGTAACTCCTAATCGGGCAGCTACATCATAGATACTCTCGTTAGAACCTGCCACATAATAATAAAACTCTGTGCCGCCAATTTTGGTTTTGGGCAGATTCAACTGGGCCTGTGAAGACAATGCCACCACACCCAATGCTGCCAATAAAAATATTTTTTTGATATTCATAATCAAATTATTGTCAAATCGTACTTAAAGTAATGGTTTAAATTTATTGCAATGAATGCACAAAAATACGTGGCAAATTTAGTAATTATTACACAAATTGCCACGCAAAGTAAGTGTTTTTTTAAGAAATATCGATAGGAGACGCGCTCAATTGGGATTCACCACACGGTCGCCAATGATGGCTGCTAACTGATGTCTCACCCCATATAGCTCTTGCAGGTGTTCCATCAATTGGGGCAATTGCTCGGGTGAAGCATGGGCAATTTGTTCCTTCACTTCATTGATTTTCATTACCAGCAGGGCGTTCTTCCAGTTGTAAAGGCGATCGGGGACAAGGCTCAACAATTTGTCACGCTCTTCAACGATAACGGCAAACTGGGTGTGGATTTTACTGAGCTGGGGCAGGTTATCGGTTGCCAAGTCACATGCCAGCTGCCTGATGTCATCATCATCAATAGAACACAGCACCTTTACCAAATAACCGCTGCTGAATTCCATCAATTCCTTTTTGGCCTTGACATTGGCACGGGCTTGCACGGCTTTCTCCTTGCGTTCTTGAGCGTTGATGAGCGCAGCACTGTCAAGCGCTTCGATGTCTTCATCATCGTGCTTGGCCATTTCCTGGGCAATGAATTGCCGTGTGCGTTCTTCTAGCTGTTGATTAAAACTTTCCAGATCTTTATAATAGGGCTCAATATACCGCTTGGCAGTCTCAAATGTGCTGCGGTATAAAGGATTACTGAAGGCCATTTGATCGAGCATCAGTTCGTTATTGATATGCTCAAGCACAGTCGTTGGGCGCACTGTGCCGTCATTATACTGCGTATCGGTCAAGTAGCACATTCCATAATTGACAATGAGCCTGATCACCTCGCGTTCCTGTACTTGCACTCCACTTGCGGGACTGGTTGATATATGAGTGGCGATAACAGGAGGAGTGTCTGCAGGGCCAACCTCGGGAGTAAAGTCATCGGGCAGTGGTGCCGGTGGGACTTCATCAGAGCCGGCAGGCATTTGCACATTTTCTCCCGCCTGCGCTGCCATGCGTTGCTCGCGAGCCTGTTGTTGCTGGCGTTCCTTGCGCCATTGCTCAAGATACTTTTCACGATGCTGCTTAATCTGCCTCAGGATTGCCTGTTCATCCATGCCAAACATGGTACTGCATTCCTTGGCATACACCATGCGGGCAATTTCATCAGGGATGAGGGCTATGGACTTAACAACATCGGTGATGGCAGCAGTGCGCTTGATGGGATCGTTCTTGGCATCCTTGAGCACCACACTGGACTTGAAATTGATGAAATCCGCTTCGTTCTGCTCAATATATTGCTCCACCTCGGTGAAGGTGTGGGCGCGCACAAAGGTGTCAGGGTCATCCTCGGGTGGCAAGGGCAACACTTTGATGTTCAGGCCCTCCTTGAGCAGCATGTCCACACCACGGATGGCCGCCTTCACGCCAGCGGCATCACCGTCAAACATTTCGGTCACATTGCTTGTAAAACGGCGGATGGCATGTATATGACCCTCGGTCAACGCCGTTCCCGACGAGGCTATGACATTTTTGAACCCAGCCTGATGCATAGAGATGACATCGGCATAGCCTTCAACAATGAAGCACTTATCCGATTTACTGATATCACGCTTGGCTTGATAGAGGCCAAAGATAACGTTGCGCTTGGAATAAATGGCCGACTCGGGGGAGTTGACATACTTGGCTATGTCCTTGTCTTTCTTGAGCGTCCTGCCTCCAAAGGCGATGACCTTGCCCGCAATGTTCATGATGGGGAACATCACACGACCGCGAAAACGGTCTCTACCTCCACCACGGTCATCGGCTATGCATAGTCCCACGTCAAAAAGCAGTTTGGGATTAAAACCTTGTGCTACAGCTGCTTTATAGAAATCATCATAGCCCTCACTGGAGTATCCCAATCTGAATTCCTTGATGGTAGCCTCATTAAAACCACGTTCCTTGAAATAAGACAATCCTATGTCCTGCCCGGCTTGTGTTTCATGCAGCTGCTTTTCAAAGTAGGAACAAGCCCACTCATTGAGCATGAGCATTGCCTCACGTTCGGTCTGTGCTTCTTTTTCCTCATCGGTGAGCTCTTTTTCTTGTATCTCTATATGGTATTTGCGTGCGAGGTAACGCAGTGCTTCGGGATAGCTGAGTTGTTCATGCTTCATGATGAAGTTGACCGCACTGCCACCTTCACCACACGCAAAGCATTTGCAGATTCCTTTGGCCCTGGAGACATAGAATGAAGGCCTGCGGTCATTGTGAAAAGGGCATAATCCTATCCAGTTGGCTCCGCGTCTCTTGAGTGCCACAAAGTCACTTACCACATCGACAATGTCGGCGGTATCAAGAATCTGCTGTACTGTATTGTGGTCAATCATTGTCTTAATAGTACGTTATTACTACGGTTGAATGTTAGGACCGCAAACGGCATCGGGTATCAATGCCTGGTCAACCGTTGTGATACCATGAAGTCTCAATTCAATCGCATCTCCCTTGAATGCAGTGCGGAAGGCCTTGGTGTCGCCTCCCATGAGCGACAATGATTGCCGGTAAGTATCGATGGCTTCCTGAGTGCGGCCTTGACACAAGAGTACGTGGCCACGGTTCAACAAGTCTTGAGCTGTGGGCTTGTCATCACGTGCTATGCGGTCATAATAATCAATCGCACGATCATAATCGCTCAACAAGAACGAGCACCAGGCGATGGGACGCCACGCACGGTGCTTTGCCCCATTCATCAGGTCGGCCTTGAAATATTGCTGCAAAGCCTCGTTAGTGCGATTTTGGTCCAGCAGCACATGACCAATAGTAAGCGTCAATGACACATTATCGGGGGCAAGGGCTTCGGCACGCTGGTAGTATTCAAGCGCTTTGTCGCTCTTGCCCAGATTGCGGTAACAAGCAGCGATGTGACGGATATTCCACGCATCATCCTCGTGTAACAGTTCATATCGCTTGTAATAATTGAGGGCTTGACTCATCTTGCCCGCATTCTGGTAGGCAAATCCAATCTTTTGATAGATGTGGCCATCGGAGGCATTATCCATCCCCTCAAGGCGGGTGAAGCACTTGATGGCATCGTCATAGAAAGCATTCTTGAAATACAATGCGCCCAGCAATTCAAGCACATGTGCATCACGGGTGACTTGGACCAGAGGCAGGCAATCGGTCATGTCCAGTCCTGGATCATCCATCACAGCGATAAATTCACGGCGACGCGAGAACAACTTAAAGAAGCGGTACAAATCCTGGACAAAGGCATTAATGATGCTGACACGGCGTTTGCGGTCATCTGGCAGCTCCGACTGTTTGGCTTCGTTGAGAGCGGCATTCTGCTCCTCAAGTTGGGCCGACATCATGCTACGTTGCGATTCAGGCAAGGCTCCAAGTGACAGGCAGAAGGAATACTTGTCGCTGTTGCACAGGTAGGGTGCATGCTGGACGACCTCAGCAAGGTTCATCTTGCCAGCTCCCAAATTCTCCACTACCGACGAGTGAGCTGCATAGAAGGGAAGGAACCAATTACTCAATGTCTTGAAAAACGGGAACGTTTTCAAGTGGGCAAATGTCGCTATAAACACATCGCTGCCCTCAAGTTGCATGGCATTGAACTCCTCAATGCGCTTGGTAATGCCGCTCTGGTCTAGCCAGTCCTGCCATTCAGGGTTAGCCTCAATATCGCTCAAATCAATTATCTGCGACTCTTTATCCTTGAGTTTGTCGATGATGTCGGGTCGCATCTTCATGATGTTGGGGATAAGGTCGTTGCGTACACGCTTTTTCACGTTCTCGGTGTTGCGGGAACGGGCCAGTTGCACTTGTATGCTCCACACATCGTGATCAAAGTCGGACGTGTCGAGCATGGCGGCCAAGCGGGTCTGGATGGATTTGGAAGACGAGGTGCGCTTGCGGTGTGCCAGCATGGTCAGCATGGCACAGGTCAACGCACGCAACTGAACCTGTGGTTCATCGCTCAGTGAATAGGCCTCCAGTAAGATAAGCAGTTTGCTCTCATCATAGAATTTCATCAGTCCCAGGAACAGTGCTGCCACCAGCAGGCAACGGGTGTGAATGGGGAGAATATCTCCAGTGATGCACAACTTGAGTGTACCTGCATCGTCGCTTGATAATGGGAAAGTGGACCACACGCGGTTAAATAATCGGGTTTCCAAATCCTCGGCTTGATGCAATCGTGACAAAATGGCATGACTGTCACTCTGCTGCTCCGATGATAGTTGGGCCAGTGACAATTCCTTGAGCGCTTCTCTATAGTTCTCCACGATGTTTACCAATGAAGACCCAGCCAACTCGCGTCGGCGCACATAGAATATCTCGGGACTTGCTGCATCGAGTAGCCCAATGTAACTCTGGTCGTTGAGCGTAGAAAGTGCCTGACGTATTCCTGACAGGATTTCGTCGCGCTGGGGGTCCATCACGCCCTGCTCCAGATACTTGAGCATAAATGTGTAGGAAATGCGTAAGCGCTCCAGCTCGTCACTCAAGTTGCCACGTCCCAGTTGATTGACAAGCGATGAAACGTGGGTGATCGCATCACTCACCTCAGCATCATTGATGCACTGTGCTGCCTGACGATGTATTTTCTCTATTTCTTGAATTGTCATTTGGTTGGTCGCATTTGTTTTTCTCGTGGAGGATACTGCAAATATGATGCAAAAATAATAATAAATGCGTTTTAAAGCGAATTTTCTTGGCGATTTGTGATGATTATAGAAATATTTCCGTAATTTTGCGCAATAATTAGTCACATCAAATAATTGGAATTAAGAAATAAGAATTATGGTTATTCAACGCATCCAATCAGTTTACCTGCTCATTGCAGTGATTTTAATGGTGGTATTCGCCTTTTTCCCCGCATTGTCATTTGAATTGGTTGACAAGACGGTTCTTTACGGAGCTCTCGAGAGTGGCAGGGCTGGTAACATGCACATCAACCCGCTATTGCTCACGCTGGTCATCCTCATCTCGTGTCTGGCCTGTGTTGACATTTTCCTGTACAAGAACCTGCAACGTCAGATGACCGTCTGCTTTGTTGACATCATCATTGGTTTGGCCATGCTTGCCGCCATTGGCATTCAGGCCTTTGTCATTGGTAACCGTGAGGGGTGGGTTGTAACGTGGCAGTGGTATGTGCTGTTGCCCGTATTTTCCATAATCTTCTTGATGATGGCTCACAAGGCCATGTCCAACGACAAGAAAAAACTGCGTGATGCCGATAGGCTCCGGTAAATCACGCTTGCACACCAGGTTAAACATTCACATTATTGATACATTAAATTATATTTAAGAGGCGATGATTACTGCGATGATTGTCATCTTTGTGATTGGTTACTTGCTGATCGCACTGGAACATCCTCTCCACATCAATAAAGCGACCTTTGCATTGCTCACGTGTGGCATCATGTGGAGCATCTATGCCATGTTTGGGGACAACCCCGAGATCCACCATGGAATTGTGATGCAACTGGGTGACACCTGCGAGATTGTGGTGTTTTTGATTGGTGCTATGACCATTGTTGAGATCATCGACCGTTACGGAGGTTTCTCGTTTATTACCGAGAATATCCATGCACGTAGCAAACGCCACTTGTTGTGGATCCTGTGCATCTTGTCCTTTGTGATGTCGGCTGTGCTCGACAACATGACCACGACCATCATCATGGTGATGATGCTGCGCCGCCTGCTCAGTGACCAGAAGGATCGTTGGCTATTTGCCGGCCTGATTGTCATTGCTGCTAATGCTGGCGGTGCGTTCTCTCCCATTGGAGATGTGACTACCATCATGTTGTGGATGGATGAGAAAGTTTCATCGGTCGGTCTGATTATTAACTTGCTCATTCCCAGTATTGCGGCTATGGTGATTCCCGTGTTTATCGCTCAATACTTTATTAAAGAAGGCAAAATGCAGACCATTACAACAATGGCCGATAAGAATCCCGGCTTGCACGAGCGCCATCCCCACCTGAGTAAAGCTATGCTCATCATTGGTATTTCAGGCCTGTTGTTTGTCCCTGTATTCAAGACAATAACCGGACTGCCCCCCTTCATGGGCATCATGCTGTCGCTGGGTGTGATCTGGTGTGTAACCGAGATTTGGGTGAAGCGGTTTAAGATTGACTCCAAGATGGGTGGCCGCGTGTCATCGGCATTACACACCATCGACATGCCCACTATCTTGTTCTTCTTGGGTATTCTGATGGCCGTTTCGGCACTCTCGGAGGTTGGCGTTTTGAACACACTAGCCGATGATATGAACACCAACATTCATCAACCCGTCTTGATGACATCAATTATCGGTATTCTGTCCTCCATTGTGGATAACGTGCCCCTTGTTTCGGCTTGTATCAAGATGTTTGAGAACATGGTTCCTCCTGGCACCACCGATCCCTATCTGTTGACCTTTGTTGAGGATGGATTATTCTGGCACCTGTTGACCTTCTGCGCTGGTGTGGGTGGCTCCCTGCTGATCATCGGTTCTGCTGCCGGTGTTGTAGCCATGGGCATTGAGAAAATCCCGTTCTTCTGGTATGTGAAGAAGATCACCCTGCTGGCTCTTGCGGGCTACGTTGCGGGCATCCTCATCATCTATATTGAAAGTCTGTTCCCGTTCTTCATGCAGACGGCAGGATAGGGGAGCGTCATAAAACAATTACAAGGTTAATAAAGATTCCCACCGTTGAGGCCATCACATACTCACGGTGGGAATTTTGTGCTTGATAGACCAGGAGGCCAGCCTCCTGATTGTGACCTAGTCTTCAAGGACCAGGCTTTTGGCCCGATAAGTCCAGTTATAGAGTTTGTAGATTTCTACCAAGTGGGGCAGACGAGCCTTGAAATCTGAGTAATTCTTGTCCTCGGGTTGGAGCCATTGTAATTCGGCAAGGGCGGCCATTCGGGGCATCACCTGATAGTCAATCTGTGGCTCACAGGTGACATATTCAGTCCACAGGTTGGCCTGGACCCCGAGGATGTGCTTGCGTTTGTCGGCAGGCAAGTCGGCGGCAACAGGGTCAAAGTCATAGACTTTCTTGAGCGTGTTACAGCCTCCAAAAGCGGTAGGCTCATTCCATGTCTGGCTGGTCTGATAGTAGTCAAAGTATAACGGATCAACGGGCGACATGATCACATCGTGCCCTTGCAAGGCTGCCTGTGAGCCAGGTTCAGCCCCTCTCCATGACATAATAGTGGCTGTTGCATCCACGTCGCAACCCAGCAGTTCGTCCCAACCGATGATGCGACGGCCATGTTCACTCAGGTATTGCTGCACCTGGGTTGTAAACCATCCCTGCAAGCGTGCCTCGGCACTCTGCTTTTCATCAGCGCGTATGCCCATATCCTGGATGCGCTGCTGGCACCGAGGACATTCTTGCCATCGCACACGAGGTGACTCATCACCGCCAATGTGGATATATTCTCCAGGGAATAACTGCATGACCTCGTCGAGCACATCCTTCACAAATTGGAGTGTTTGGTCCTTGCCCACACACAGGATATCGTCATGTACGCCCCACATGCCCCACACTTCATAGGGGCCGCCAGTGCATCCCAATTCAGGGTAGGCGGCAAGTGCACCCAACATGTGTCCAGGCATATCAATCTCGGGGATGATGGTGATATATCGTTGAGCGGCATAGCGCACGATATCACGTATTTCCTCCTGAGTGTAATAACCACCATAGCGTATGCCGTCGTTTACTGGTGAATTGTGGCCAAGCGTGGTGCCATTGCGCCATCCCCCCACCTCGGACAAGCGAAGATATTTCTTGATCTCCACGCGCCATCCCTGGTCATCGGTGAGATGCCAGTGCAAGCGGTTCATGCCGTGCAAGGCCAGCAAGTCGATGTAATGTTTAACTGTCGAGACGGGGAAGAAGTGACGGGAGCAGTCCAGATGCATACCCCGGTAAGGAAAGCGGGGTGAGGATTCCACCTGCACTGCGGGCATGAGCACAAGCGGGGTCTTGCCCACGGGCAACGATTGACGCAACACCTGTATGCCATGGAAAATCCCCGCAGGGGTCTTGCCGGTGATTTCTATGCCCCGTGAAGTGACCAGGATGCAATACCCCTCGTTATTATCCGCCTTAGCGTCGATGAGAAGTGAAATGTTGCCATTGCGGTCAGCCTGGTTGACGCTGGACTTTGTATCGCGGCAAGGGCGGGTACTCATGTGAATGCCAGTCAATTCTTCTATATACTGGCTTAATAAGGCAGCATTGCTTTCCATCTCACGGTTGCCAGCCGGATAGTTGATGAAGCATTGATTGGTAAGTCTGAAATCAGCACCTTTGATTCCATCAATCCTCTCGGGCAACGGAACGACACGATAATCAGCCGTTGGTTCCTGTGCCATAGTTGTCACAACGATGGTGACTATCAACATGACAATGATTGCAAGTCTCTTCATATCAATTCATCTATAATTAATTTTTATTGTTTGCAAAAATAGTGAAAAGAATTCAGTTCCAATCACCGCAATCCTATCTTTTTATTGAACCAGCATGATAAAAATATAGCGAGGAGACATGACAAGTAGTCTCCTCGCTGAATCAGTGGTTAAAAAATCGAAATATTAGTGGGTGAGGGGAGAGTAGTCCTGACCGTAGCGCAGCATCTGGTCGATGTAGCCCTCGGTGTAGGAAACTTTCACGTCGATGAGTTTGCCGTTCTTGTCATACACGGGCGTGTAGATGGGATTGACAAAGCCCTTGTAAGGTGCAATGTTCAGACCCTCGTAGCGGGCGAGAACTTCCTTGTGGATGGCGGGATCAACTTTCACACCATAGGTCTCGACCAGCTGACGTCCAGCCTCATAGTCACCCTCGCTCTTGATGCGCTGCACCTCGGCAAGGAGCTGTGCGAACAGGCCACGCAACTTCTCATAGTCATTAATGCGGATATAAGTCTTGCCATCACGCTTTACATACTCAATGACATTGTCTTTCTTGCCATGCTGATAGCACCACTCGCTGATGAACTTGCGGTTGCGCATGTGTGCCTCCTCAATGTCCTTGCCCGGCACGATGCGGGTCAACTGGGTCATCAAGCCGTTCATGATATACTTGTAATACTCGGCTTTGTAGGTGTCCATATTGGGGAAGATACCCAGCTCAACAAGTTTGGGATCGGCCAGGTAATAGAGGGCAAACAGGTCGGCACGGCCTTCCTCAAGCGATGAGCCATAGGCCTTGAGTGCATCCTGGTCAACACCGGGAAGCAGTTGTCCCGAAGCGTGGCCCAGGCACTCGTGCAGGTCGGTGTGCAATGCGTCAGCGATGTCAAGATACTTCTTCATGAGTTCCACCTCGACGTTGCTGTAAGCAAACTCCTCATTGAAGCCAGTTCCGGCGGCCACCTTGTTGTAGGCATCGGTGATGTTATCGATCGATACCGATTTGGAACCGTGGGCGGCACGTATCCAGTTGCTGTTGGGCAGGTTGATGCCGATGGGGGTAGAGGGATAGCTGTCACCGGCCAGGATGGCGGCAGTGATGACCTTGGCACTCACGCCCTTGACGTTCTTCTTCTTGAAGCGGTTGTCAACAGGAGAATTGCTCTCAAAGTACTGGGCATTGTCACTGATGAGCTTGGAGCGGCGTGAAGCAGCTTTATCCTTGAAGTTAACCATACCCTCCCATGAGCCAGTCATGCCCAGAGGGTCACCGTAACTCTCGATGAAGCCGTTGATGAAGTCCACATCGCTCTTGGTCTCCTCGGCCCACATGATGCTGTAGTCGTCAAAAGTCTTTAACGAACCAGTCTGATAGAACTTGATCAGCTCATTAATATAGGCGCGCTGGCCCTCATTCTCGGCAACAGTGGCAGCTTTCTGGAGCCAATAGACAATCTTCTCGATGGCCTTGCTGTAGAGACCGCCCACCTTGTAAGGCTCCTCGACAATCTTGCCATTGCGTTTCACCACCTTGCAGTTGAGTCCCCATGAAATGGGCGTCAGGTCGGTGGTGTCCTTGAGGTTATTGTAGAAATTTTCCACTTCCTGCTGGGTCACACCCTCATACATATTGCATGCCGAGGTGAGGATCAAGTCCTCTCCATCGGCCTGATTAACGCGCTTAGCCATGAAGGTGGGGTCAAAGATCACGCGGTCAAGCACTTTCTTTTCCCCTGCACGCTTGTCGGCACCGGGAAGTGCGGCAAACTGCTTGTCAAAGAAGCCCTTGGAGAACTCTGGGATGAACTTGTCCATCGAGTAGTGGTGATGGATGCCGTTACCAAACCACACCTGCTTCAGATACTTGAGGAAAGCCTGGTAGTCCTTGTCATTCTTGTCACCGCGATAATTGCGGTAGATATCCTCCAGTGCTTGACGCACCATGAGGTTGTACTTGCAATTCTGATCAAAGAGGATATCACGGCCATTGAGGGCTGCCTCGGTGAGGTAATAGACCAGCTCCTTCTGCTGGAGTGAAAGTTCCTCAAATCCAGGCACCTGATAGCGTAGCACCTCGATGTCGGCAAAACGGTCCACCGAGTAGTTAAAGTTGCTGTTGTTCTGAGCCATAGCGGTGGTTGCTAGTGCCGTCGTAATGACAGCAAAAAATAATTTCTTCATCTTATTAAATTGATGTTAATGGTTATAACTTCTTGATGTTTTTCTTGTCCATCACAGCTACAGATCCCTTGTTGGAATCAATAACATAAACGGTTCCGTCCTCGTCACGCATCAGGTAATTGCCACCTTGCAGGACACACTTCTTGGTCTCAATGACCTGATCGGCCTTGCCACCCTTGTCCTGTCCTTTTTTCCACATGCTCAGACGATAGGTACCGTCGGCCAGATTCTCAAGGCGCACCTGGTTGTCCTGGGTGTCAAATTCGGCCACAATGTGGTCCTTACCGTCCTCGGTGGGCGCAGCTTTCTCAACGTTTACTTTGGGCTGTGCTGCCTGCTTGGCAGTGTCCACTTGCTCTGAAGCGGGCGTTTCGGATTTTTCAGTCTTGGCAGGTTTCTCATTACATGCGGTCATGGAAATGAGAGCCACGACAGCAAAAAGGATAAAATACTTTTTCATTGTTTTTTATGATTATAATTAATGTATTGTATTTTCTTGATTACGTGTGAACAGCATCATTCCACATACAGCACGAGCCCCTTGAGGTACTCACCCTCAGGGTGATAAATGTTGATGGGATGATCGGCGGGCTGGGTGAGCTGGTGCAGGATGCGCACCTTGCGGCGAGTCTGAGCTGCGGCACTGAACACGGCAAGGCGGAATTGCTCCTTGTTGACCGCCTGGGAGCAAGAGAAGGTGAACAGGATACTGCCGTGAGGCATTTTCTCCAGCGCCTTGGCATTCAAGCGGCGATAGCCCACCAGAGCATTACGCAAGGCACTCTTGTGCTTGGCAAATGCGGGCGGATCCAGGATGATGAGGTCATAGGCATTAGGCTCCATATTGTCAAGGAACTTGAAGGCATCCTCGGCATAGGACTTGTGACGACCGTCATCGGGAGCGAAGTTCAAAGCCACGTTGTCATCGGTGAGGCGAACAGCCTTGGCCGAACTATCGACCGAGTGAACCAACTGGGCACCGCCACGCATGGCATAGACCGAAAAGCCTCCTGTGTAACAGAACATGTTGAGTACCCGGCGACCCTTGCTATATCTTTCCAGCAGGCTGCGGTTCTCACGCTGATCGACAAAAAAGCCAGTTTTCTGTCCCTTGAGCCAATCGACATGAAAGCGAAGTCCGTTTTCCAGCGCTTCGTCGGTCTCCATTTTACCAATGATGTAGTCGTTCATAGGGTCAAGGTGGGCCTTATAGGGCAGGGTGGTCTCACTCTTGTAATACACATTGCGTATGCCGGGCAATTGGATTAAAGCCTGGGCAATGATATTGCGGGCAAAGTGCATCCCGGGTGAGTGAGCCTGCATGACTGCTGTGGGACCATAGACATCCACCACCAGGCCAGGCAAGAAGTCACCCTCGCCATGCACGAGGCGATAGGCGTTATTGTCCTCGCGTTGCAGTCCCAGCACTTGGCGCATCTTGTAAGCATCGTTGAGCCGTTGTTTAAAAAAAGCCTCATCGATAGCTGTGTCATCAAAGGTGAGCATTCTCACGGCGATGCTCCCCACCTGACTGTGTCCGTTGCCGATGAGAGTTCCGTCGTGTGCATAAACAGTCACCAGATCGCCCTCTTCAATAGTGTCGTCGGCAACAGCAATAGCACCCGAGAATACCCACGGATGGAAACGCTGGAGAGACTCTTCCTTACCTCGCTTGAGGGTTACATTCTTATAGTTCATATAGTTGGTCAGTTGTTTCTAGTTTCTAGTTGGCATCGGCAAACACCTATAACCTAAAGCCTATAGCCTAAAACCTGTTTATTTAATGAAAAATCTATAGATGTCATTTCCGTTGGCAAACAACAGCAGGGCAATCAGCAGTACCATACCCACATATTGAGCCTTTTCCATAAATTCCAGACTAGGTTTGCGACGAGTGATGATCTCATAGAGCAGGAACATCACGTGACCACCGTCAAGCGCTGGAATGGGCAGCACGTTCATCACAGCAAGTACGACCGAGATAAATGCGGTCAATTCCCAGAATGCCAACCAGTCCCATGTGGGCGGGAAGATGCTGCCAATGGTACCGAAACCACCCAGGCTCTTAGCGCCATCGGGGGTGAAGAGAATCTTCAGGGACTTGGTATAAGAAACCAGTTGGTTCCAGCCCATCTGAATTCCACGTGGAATGGATTGCAACAGGTTGTAATGCTTGAGAGTCGTGTGGAAAATATCCACACCAGGAGCCAGGGATATACCTAACATGCCGCTATTATCGATTGGAACCCCCGTGACCGTCATTTTCTTGCCATCACGCAGGTAATCGAGACTCACCGTTCCACCCTTGTGCTTGGCAAGTTCCTGAGTGAACAGGCTGTGACTGGGAGTGGGTACACCATTCACACCAATCAGGTGGTCCCCCTCTTTCAATCCTGCTTTCTCGGCACCCATGCGAGGTTGTATCTGCCCAATGACAACGGGAATACGGTAAGTCATGAACGATTCCTTGTCCTCGGCATCCTTCTGAATCATCGAGATAAAGTTCTTGGGCAGGGTGATGGTCACTGTGTCCTTGTGGTTGCGCAGCACGGTCACCTCATTGGCAATAAGCATCGCATTGACTGCATCATAGTTGAGATAATCCAGCTGATGGCCGTCGGCACTCAAGGGGATGTCTCCATCGACGAATCCCGCCTTGTGCGCTCCGTCGCAATATTCCATGCCCTCGGTAGCATCGGTAAACTTAATGTACTGCTCGCCCACGGCATAAACGATGCAGGAATAGATGATGATAGCCAGCAGGAAGTTGAACAGTACACCACCCAGCATGATCAACAGGCGTTGCCATGCAGGCTTGCTGCGGAATTCCCAAGCCTTGGCAGGTTGCTTCATGGCCTCGGTGTTCATCGACTCATCCACCATGCCGGCGATAGAGCAATAACCGCCCAATGGGAGCCACCCGATTCCATACTCGGTAGCACGCCACGACTGCTTGTTCTCGCTCTGGTCGTTCTCGCCAGCTACAGCCATCTCATTGCCGTGGGAGAACCACTTGACATACTTGCCAGGTTTCCACTTGGCAATGGTGAGCCATGGATTGAAGAAAAGGTAGAATTTCTCTACCCACACACCAAAGAGGCGTGAAAAACAATAATGGCCAAACTCGTGGATCATTACCAGCAGACCCAAGGAAAGGAAAAATTCAATAATCTTTATCAGTGTAGGATTCATTTTTATATTTTACAGTTGTCAGTTGTTTCTGGTTTCTAGTTTCTAGTCCCTAGTTTCTAGTTTCTAGTTTCTAGTTGGCATTCTCAAACACCTATAGCCTATAACCTAAAGCCTAAAAATGCCTAAAAAATGCCTATTAGCTCTGAGGCTCGGGCCCGTGCATCGGCATTGCTGGCCACGTAGTCGTCATAGGTGGGATGTGCTACGTAAGGTGCTTGAGCCATCGTCTGCTCAATGATTGTATAAATGTCGGTAAACTTGATCTTGTTTTGTAGGAAGGCGGCAACAGCTACCTCGTTGGCCGCATTCATCACACAGGGGGCGGTCCCGCCCTGGCGTGCAGCGGCATAGGCCGTATTCAACAATGGGAACTTGTCAAAGTCGGGGCGCTCCAGCGTCAGTGTCGCCATGTCCTCGATGGTCATCTTGCGCCCGTCACTTGCCAGTCGCCCATCGGGTAAGCCCAGTGCATAACGGATGGGCAGATGCATGTCGGGCAGTCCCAGCTGAGCCTTGACCGAGCCGTCCTTAAAGGCCACCATCGAGTGGATGATGGACTGGGGATGCACCACAATCTCGATGTCCCGTGGCTCGATGCCAAAGAGCCATCTCGCCTCGATCATCTCAAATCCTTTATTCATCATTGTGGCCGAGTCGATGGTGATCTTGGCACCCATCGACCAGTTGGGATGCTTCAGGGCATCGGCAGCGGTGACGGTGGCAAGCTGCTGCTTGGGTAACGTGCGGAACGGGCCACCCGAAGCCGTCAACCACAACTTCTCCACATCTTGCATCCGCTCGCCCACCAGGCACTGGTAGAATGCTCCATGCTCGCTATCAACAGGGTAGAGCACACTCGTGGAGTCCTGCAACAAGCGGTTGATCAGCTCACCGGCAACAACCAGCGTTTCCTTGTTGGCCAGGGCGATGCGCTTACCTGCCTGGATAGCGGCTATCGTTGATTCCAGACCGCTGTAACCCACCATGGCTGTCACGACGGTGTCAATTTCAGCAGAAGTCACTGCTTGAGCTATGGCGGCACTGCCCGTGGCTACCTCGATGCCTGTACCCTCAAGTGCATCACACACATATTCGTAGTACTGTTCATCGGCTATGATGACCATGTGAGGGTGACACAGGCGGGCTTGGGCAATCAGCAAGTCGGCACTGCTGTGAGCCACCAGCAACCAGGCGCTGAACAAGTCGGGGTACTCGGCAATGATGTCGAGCGTCTGACGTCCGATGGACCCGGTACTGCCCAGCACCGCAATATTTCGTCTTGTTTCTCTCATACTGATTTTGTTACAAACTGCGAAGATACTGCATTTTTCCTTCATGACAAGCGACGGAAAACATATTTTTAGAGTTAACGCCCTTTGTTTTCGTTTTTTCACTTTTCCACTCTTTCCACTATATACGTGTCTTTCCACAAATTTTCCACTCAGGAGTGAAAACCCACGCACTCATGTGGAACGGGTGGAAAAAGTGGAAAGTAGTGGAAAAACACGCACACATGTGGAACGGGTGGGAAATGATGAGCGAACATGTAGTTGCCTGATTTTGGTTGACTGTTTCTTGGTCTTTATCCCTAGTAAAAGTTGACTCGGTTAAACTTATCCCTGACGGGAGTTGACTTTTCTTGATATATAGAGACGCAAAATTTTGCGTCTCCAGGGCCAGCAGATTGTGTCGCCTGTCGGGAGACGCAAGATTTTGCGTCTCTACAGAGCAGGCATATTGTGTCGAACAGGCAAAGTGGGAAAAAATCGTGGATTGGCTGAAAATTTCTTGCACACATCAAGAATTTTGACGAAATTTGCGTACAAGTTGTGCATACGGTGATTTGAATTTAATTGTTTATTTACCTATAAATCAGTGATATGTGTTTTTAAACATCATTTTATTAACTTTAAAATCCCGCCAGCGGGTAATACTTTGTTATTTTGTACTTAGCATGGTATTTCTTTTCCTCCAAATTTCGCACTAAGATGGAGAATTATGGTAGTGGCAACATTAATCAGTACGTTGAGTGCTTGAGAGAACTTGTCGAGCAGGGAGAAGGGAAAAGTGAGGAAAATGTGTAGTTAATTACCTGTATGTGCCAGCCCTCTCAATCTGACCTCCGCACCCTCCAGACCTCAATAGAAGAATATTGAATCTTTCGGTAAAATGCCAGTTTTCACTTTTCCACTGGTTTCATTTATATATAGAAAAGTGAAAACAGTGGAAAAGTGAAAACTGGCTGATAGAGTGTAATTTATAAGGCTTGAAAGGAATAAGATTTGCCGTCGCTACACGTTAACACTCCTTGTTCCTTTCCGCTGTTGAACAATTGATAGGCTCTGGTCTTTCCAACGCCTAGCTTCATCTGTATCAGGTTAATTACTTCGGTGCTAGAGAGGGGCACATTGTAACCCTCAAAGCAGTGAGCCAGCTTGGCCTGCAGCTTGGCCTTGTCTTCCTGTTTTTTCTGCTCCAGTTGCAGTTGGCGGTCGGCAGCAGCATCCATGGGCACAGCATTGGCGTCTAGCTTGAAGCAGATGCCGTCGCAGGTGCGGTGGCGGCTGTTACCGTGTTTCACTTCAAACACGCTGTCGTGCTTCTCGACGTTGAACACGTCGCTGCATTTCTGATAAAGCATGGTACCCAGGTGGCCTTTCATGTTCTTGTCCAAGCTGCTCTTGTTCTGGTGCATGACCACGACGATACAGCAATTGTACTTGTTGGCCATTGTCGCCAGTTTGTTGACGATAATCTGACTCTCAATCACGTCGTTGTAGTTGTAGATCAGGTCGGCAATGCCATCAACGATGACCAGGTCAGGATGCTCATGCATAATAGCACGGTTGATGACCTCATAGCGGGAAGGCTCCGAGCTGTTGTACGTGTCGCTGGTTATGGGTGCTGACTGCAAGCACGCCACCCTATAGTCGTCGTGGCGGCTCAGGGGTGTCATCGCATCGATGGTCCCTTGGACACGCTTGGTGTCGCTCTCGGACTGCTCGGTGTCAAAGAACAAAGCCCGTCCAGACTCCCACAGGCTGCGACAATTGGTGAAATGGTCGCTCCCCATGAAGATGGCAGTCAAGATGTCGCAGAAGAAGGTCTTGCCGTTCTTCCACTTGGCACTAACGGCCACCAGGTTGCCCTTGGGCATCGTGGGTACACCGCCAATCTCAATGAGGTACTCAGGATCGGGATACTCGACATTGCGATCGATGAAGTAAGGCTTCATGAATCGGTTGTAGTCCTCGTTTAATCTCTCCTCAGGGGAGAGTGCTGTTTCGCGATTAATCTCGTCAATAATTTCATTAATGTTGCTCATGGTATTAAATATTTGAGAAATAATAAAAGTGAATAAATTGGCGAGTCCCTAGTCATTGGCATAGGCTATCGACCGTAGACTTGCCGCTGCAAAGTTACGACACGAAAACCCCGAAATCCAAATTATTCTCCCAAATAATTTGCAAAATACCAATTATTTCACGTTTATATATCTATATTAGTTGGTCTTTCCACCATTTTTCCACCCTTTCCACATTTTCCACCCTTTCCACTATATACGTGCCTTTCCACAAATTTCCCACCCAGGAGTGAAAACCCATACACATGTGAAACGAGTGGAAAAAGTGGAAAACTGGCATCTGCTCCATAACCCTCACGCAAAGTCGCCAAGCCGCTAAGGATAATAAAAGTTGCTCGCAAGAGCTCGCAGTAAATAACCGTTGCGAGCCTCTTGCGAGCAATAATAAATGTCTTCGCGACTTAGCGTCTTAGCGTGAGACTAAAGGAATGCGTATGCCTCCTAAAGCCTAACGCCTAATCAGCGAGCGATGCGAGCATCAATCCACGCCCAGGTCACGCAGCGTGCGCGGTGCCGGAGTCTTGGGCAGCGGCTTGCGGTCCTTGAGTTGGTCAAGAATCACCTCAATGGCTTTGTCAAGCTGCTGGTCGATGCCCTTGAACTCAAGGATGGGATCATTGTCGATGACAATGTCGGGGTCAACGCCATGGTTCTCGACAATCCAGTTACCACGGGTGTCATAGTTGGTGAAGAAGGGCACACGGATGTCGGTACCATCCATATAGGGCAGTGAGCCGCTGATGCCCACGATGCCGCCCCAGGAACGGGTACCGATGACGGGACCAATCTTGTTCTCCTTGAAACTCCAGGGGAACAAGTCACCATCGCTCGCGCTATACTTGTTGACCAGCAACACCTTGGGGCCAACGAGTGTGCGCTCGGGGGTTGTGCCATTGTAATTGCTGCCGCGGTACATGGTCAGGCGATAGGGCTCGCGCAACAATCGCTCGATGACCATGGGAGAGATGTTGCCACCACCGTTGCCACGATCGTCAACAATCAATGCCTCCTTGTCGGTCTGGGCAAAGAAGTAACGTGAGAATTCACGCAGTCCCTCTGGACCCATGTCAGGGATATAGACGTAGCCCACACGGCCACCCGTCTTCTCGTTCACATAGTCGATATTGTGCTGAACCCACTCGTAGTGGTAAAGAGGATATTCGTCCTGGATAGGCTTAACCACAACCTTGCGGCCACCCTCAAGGGTGAGTTCGGTCATGACACCTGCCTTGTCGCGCAGCAGGGTAAAGATATTGTTAACACCAGCGGTCGAGACGCCATCAACAGCCGTGATCACGTCACCCTCCGTAACGTTCATGCCAGGCTCCATGAGCGGTGAGCGCAACGACTCGCGATCGGGAGCGCCACGCAGGATTTTCTTGATCTTATAGCCACTGGCTACCTGTTCCAGTTCAGCGCCCAGCATTCCGATGTTGTGTTGGTCGGCTTGAATGTGGTCACCGCCGTCAACATAGGCATGTCCCACAGCCAACTCGCCAATCATGCCACCGATGACGTAGGTCAAGTCAAGGCGATTCTTGACATAAGGCAGCAGGGCAGCGTACTTGTCGTGCATTGCCTGCCAATCCACACCGTGCATGTTCTCCAGATAGAAGCCGTCACGGTAGGCACGCCATGCCTCATTAAATATCTGTTTCCACTCCTGGTCATAGTTGACTGTGGCGATCATATCATCGAGGTTAACAGCTTCGCTCAAGTCGGCCTTGCGGGGCGAGAGCGGCGCCACATACAGGTTATCACCCTTCATGTACAAGGCGTTCTTGTGGTCATGAGAGGGAATCATGAAGGCGCGCTCGGCAACCACCTCGTCCTTCTGCTCGGCAAAGTCATAGACATACACGTTACCACGTCCACTATACCACAAGTGGCTGCCATCGCACACAAAGTTGCCGTAGCTGCCGGTACCGATGGGCACCTTAACGATACGGTCCTGGATGCCGTCGATGTCGATGCGCACAGCATTCTCGTCGGTCTGGGCTTTTCCCTTACCGCCTTTCTTGTCCTTGGGGGTATCTTTAGGGGTGTCTTTGGCCTTGTCTCCACCAGCATTCACTTGATCATCCTTGGGCAGGAAAGGAGAAGGGGTGTCCTTGGCCAGCATCACGAGGTAGATGCCCTCCATGTCACGGTAAGCAAAGTTCCACTCAATACTGCTGTAGATGGGGTTGAAATCGCGAGCCGAGGCAAAAATAAGGTACTTGCCGTCGCTGCTGAACACAGGTGAGTTGCTGTCATACCAGCGGTCAGTGACAGGATATTCCTTGCCCTGGGCGATGTTGTACAGGTAAACGACGCCATACTCGTTGGTACCCATGCGGTAATAGGTGAGCCACTTGCCGTCGGGCGAGAACGTGGGAGTGGGAATCTCACCCATCTCGTCCTGCAGGAGGGTCTTCTTGACCTGTGTCTTGACATTGAGCAGCACGATGCGGTTCTTGCGGTCGGTATAGACAATCTGGCTGCCGTCGGGACTCCATTCCAGGTCTCTGATATAGGTGTCGTTGTCACGGGTCAGTTGGATGGCTGGATCACTGCCGACGGGACGCATCCAAATCTCGGTCTCACCAGTCTGATCACTGATGTAAGCGATGTTCTTGCCATCGGGGCTCCAGGAGGCATTGCGCTCATGCACACCAGGAGTGTGAGTGATGTTGCGGGTTACACCATGCTTGGCAGGCACATCAAACACTTCTCCACGAGCGCTTATAGCCAGTCGGCTACCGTCAGGAGCCAGGCTGCCACCTCGCAGGTCATCCTTAACCTTGCGCTGTTCTTCACGGGCAAAGTTGTTCTCGCTATTGAGGAATATCGTGATTTTCTCACTCCGCTTAGTGGCAGGGTCGAGCACATACAGATAGCCACCATTCTCAAACACGATCTTACCACCACCGCAGTTGGCAAACTTCACGTCATAGTCGGTGAAGTTTGTCACCTTCTGGGTCGCACCAGTGCGGGTGTTATAGACAAAGATGTTCATGCGGTTGTCGCGGTCGCTCATGAAGTAGATCTCGTCACCAATCCACATGGGATCAATATCCTGGGCTATGTTGTTGGTGATGTTGGTCACCGTTCCGGCTTGAGTGTCATAAATCCAGATGTCGTCGGCCATTCCGCCCTTGTAATACTTCCACGTGCGGAACTCACGGAAGACGCGGTTATAGGCCATCTTGGTACCATCACTATTGTAGGAGCAGAAACCGCCCTCGGGGAGTGGTAGCTGCTGGGGCATGCTGCCGTCAATAGGGGCACACCACAGTTTGCCGTCAAAGCTGTCACTGATGCGGTTGCGGTAAACCACCCCCTTGCCATCAGGGCTCCATGTCATGACTATGTTGTTGGGGCCCATGCGGTCGCCCCAGTCATCACGGGGATTACTGGCCGTGAATGTGATGCGACGAGGTTCGCCACCTTGGGCGGGCATGACATAGACCTCGGTGTTTCCGTCATATTGACCTGTAAAGGCAATCGTCCGTCCGTCTGGGCTATAGCGGGCAAATGCCTCATATCCCTTGTGGGACGTCAACTTGCAAGCAGTACCGCCAGTAATGGGCACCGTGTAGATGTCACCAGCATAGCTGAAAGCCACTTCCTGGCCATTGGTGCCAGGGAAACGCAACAGTCGTCCCTCATCGGCCTGGCTGCTGAATGTCGCCGCAACAAGTGCGGCCATCATCAAGATTGTTTTACGTTTCATTTTGGTTAAGTTATTGGTTTTTAATTTATCAGGTTCTATAGTCGGATAATTCTCACGTGAGCGGGTTCACACGGGGTGAACGACTTGGGCAGTCGTATCTGGTCAAAGCCTATCGTGTTCTCTCCCTTGAGCAGTTTCACGGTAACCAAGTTGCTATACACAAGTTCCGCATCACCCTGGTTGCCCGTGCGGGCCATGACAAGTGTCCCCATGGGATGGGTGTTGGCCGTGACACGGCGCACGTCAAGCGTTCCTGTGGGGCGATAACCCACGTCAAGCAGGTAGTCACCGCCCTGCGCCACGCTCACGCTGATAGTGGCATGACCGTCGATACTCTCGGGAAAGAAAGCCACCTGAGGTGTGAGCCCAAAGTGCAGCAAGGGCTTGGACATGAATCCGTTTCCATACTTGCCCGCAATCTCGACCGAGAAAACGGTGAAGGCATCGTTTACAGGCAGTGCAAATACCGAATCGTTGATACTGCCCCTCATCTCGCCATTGACAAACAGGAGATAGGGAGTGCCTGGAACATAATGATGGATATGTCCACTGTCCTGTGTCCAGGTGACAGTGGGAGTGAGAGGCAACGTCGCCTCGCCATGATGGACGGTCACACGTTGAGACTGATTGTCATTCTGCTTGAGCGTGATGACGATGTGGTGTTTGCCTTTGATGTCCTTGGGAATGAAAGCGCTCTCCAGCGTATTCCCGTTATCGGTGATGGTAGCCACCTCGCTACCCGTACCCTGCACGGTGATGTCAAGTACGGCATTGCGGTAGTTGAAACCCTTGAAGACCTTCTTGCCTGGCATGCAGGCAGGCACCATCGGAGAAAAATCAATGCCCTCGGGATTAAAACTCATACCCATCAGCACCCTCAAAACCATGGCCGCATTACTGGCACTGGTACCTAACCTATCGGTCTCAACGCTTTGCATGTGGATGCCCCGCGACAGATACAGGGCTCCTGCACGGTACAATGCCCCGAGGCCACGCCGCAGGGCGTTCTCATTTCCTACCCATGCGGCGGCCAGGTTCCATAGAGCCTGCGTTGTTGACCATGACGAATTGGCAAAATACGGCTCCAGAGCATTGGCGGCGGGGTAGGAAACGCCCACACCTGTATCGGCGATGGGTGTGTGGGCAATGAGATGCTCAGCGCGATTATCGTCGGCGATGCCCCACAACACACACATCGCCTGGGAGGTGTTATCGCTGAGCGGTGATTGCTGGGGATAGGCCATGCCATAGAGGAAAGAACTGTAGAAACCCTTTTCCTCGTTCCACAGGTGCTGGTTGATGGCATCCTTGAGATGCTGGGCATTGCGCTCGTAATCATTATCAATTCCCAATTCCTCGCCCATTGAGGACAAAATGGAATAGGCGTTACTCGTCAAGATATTGTTGCCCAGCGACATGCAGGCAAACAAATCGTTGTAATTCATCCAGGTCATGCGGCGCACACCTATAGGCCTAGACGAAGTGTAGCCCGCACCATGTACCAGCCCTGTCTTGTGATCCATCAGTACCTGATTGTTGATATTCAGCGTTTTTTCAATCACACGGTAGCTGTAAGCAAGCCACTCGCGGTCGCCAGTCGTTTTATACACCTCCCAGGCAGCTGTCGCCCAGCCGATGTGATCACTCACGACGGGCCATTGTCCCTCGCGTTGCATGATAATGCTGTCACGATCAACGATGGTGCGCAGCGTTGCCATGGACTGGTGAGGCTTGAGGGCCGCCAGCGACAAGAAAATTGAGCAATACAGGCGGCTATAATTCTTCTGGGACGGGGAGAAACGTCCCGACTTGTCAACAGCATCGGCGATATAGTCAATCGACATGTTATACAACCCGTCCACCAGTGACTGGCTGCTCTTATACTCGGGCATCATGATGGGGCGTTTGCTAGACTTGCGCCACTGCTTGCCCTGGACAAAGTGCACCCGGTCGGTATCCACATGGCCATACAGGCTGTCAAGCCTGCTTAACGAGATATTAGACTCAATGCGGTCGGCGGTCGGGGGACAATAGGCATAAATGGTGTCCTCGATCACGCTGTCTCCTGTCAAGGTAAACACTTCATTCTGGACAATCACTTGATTGCTCATTTCCTTGCGGTTCCCACAACTGCACAACAAAACACTGCTCACGACCAGTGCCGCAAGCAACCAGATAGCACGTTGCATATTGTTTTTCAACATTTCAATCGCAAAGTTACACTTTTTTCTTCACAATCATCTATCTCGGGTATATAAAAAACGTGGGCAACAGTCATCATCGACCGTTACCCACTGTTTCTATTTTTACAGTTGGTAGTTTTCAGCTGGTATCAGCCAATACCTAAAGCCTAAAACCGTATTATCCCAGCAGTTCCTTTGCCATATTGAGGGCAGCACGACGGCCATCACCCATAGCAAGAATCACAGTTGCGCCACCACGCACGATGTCACCACCGGCATAGAGGTCGCCAACCGACGACTGCATGGTTTCCTCATTGACAACGATGGTGTTGCGCTTGCTGATGTCCAGTCCAGGAATCGAACGGGGCACGAGCTGGTTGGGCGACACACCCACGGCAACGATGACCAGGTCAACGGGGATTTCCTCAATAGCACCCTCGACGGGCACGGGGCTGCGACGACCCGATGCGTCGGGTTCGCCCAGTTCCATCTTCTGCACTCGCATGGCCACCACGCGACCCTTGTCATCACCGATGTACTCGATGGGGTTGTGCAGGGTCATGAACTCAACGCCCTCTTCCTTGGCATGGCCAATCTCCTCACGACGTGCGGGCATTTCCTCCTCGCTGCGGCGATAGATGAGGATGACGCGCTCGGTACCCATGCGCAGGGCGGTACGGGTCGAGTCCATAGCGGTGTTACCGCCACCGATCACGGCGATGGTCTTGCCACGCAACACGGGGGTATCGCCACCGCGACCAGCCTCCATCAGGTTGATGCGGGTCAAGTACTCATTGCTCGACATGATACCGTTGAGGTTCTCACCAGGGATGTTCATGAAGCGCGGGAAACCGGCACCACTGCCGACAAACACGCCCTTGAAGCCCATCTCGTGCAGGTCCTCATAGCTGATTGTCTTACCCACTAGGCAGTCCTTGACGAACTCAACGCCCATCTTCCTCAAGCCCTCAATCTCATAGTCCACAATGTGGTTGGGCAGACGGAACTCAGGAATACCATACTTCAACACGCCACCAATCTCGTGTAGCGCCTCAAACACGGTCACGCTGAAGCCCTTCTTGGCCATATCACCGGCAAACGACAATCCCGAGGGACCACTGCCGATAACGGCAACCTTGATACCATTGGCAGGATCCATTGCGGGAACTTCCTGTGGCAGGTTATCACGCTGCCAGTCGGCGGCAAAGCGCTCCAGGTAGCCGATGGCAACTGCGGGGTGTTTCATCTTGGTGTGGATGCAACGAGACTCGCATTGCTTCTCCTGCGGGCACACGCGGCCACACACGGCGGGCAGTGAGCTGGTCATCTTCAAGGTTGCGGCAGCCTGACCAAACTCGCCTCGCTCGATATTCTTGATAAAGGTGGGGATGTTGATGTTAACGGGGCAACCAGTCACACACTGAGGGTTTGCACAATCCAGACAACGGCTGGCCTCGACAACGGCCTGCTCGGCGCTGATGCCCTGGTTCACCTCCTCATTGCAGGTGATGCGGTACTTGGGGTCAAGCTGTGGCATCTCCACGCGGGGAATTGCAGTACGCTCCTTGGGAGACTTAGAGTTGCGCAAGTCGATGCGCCATTGTTCGTTACGCGGATCCATATTGTTCTGTTCCATTTCTTTCTGTTAACTATATAAATTATTGTGCACCCTTTAAGCGCATCATCAACTCGTCAAAATCAATCTCATGGGCGTTAAACTCGGGTCCCTCGACACAGACGAAGCGTGTCTTGCCACCCACAGTCACACGGCAAGCGCCGCACATGCCCGTACCGTCAACCATGATAGCGTTGAGAGAGGCCTCGGTAGGCACTTCATACTTCTTGGTCAACAGTGCACAGAACTTCATCATGATGGCGGGACCGATGGTCACACAATAGTCCACATGCTCACGCTTGAGCACTTCCTCCATACCCACGGTCACAACACCCTTGTTGCCATAGCTGCCGTCATCGGTCATGATGATGGTCTCGTCGCTCGATGCGCGAACCTCGTCCTCAAGGATAATCAAATCCTTGGTGCGGCCTGCCAGCACACTGATCACGCGGTTACCGGCTTCCTTCATCGCGCGGATGATGGGGAGTAGGGGAGCGGTACCCACGCCGCCACCTGCACACAGCACGGTGCCATACTTCTCGATGTGAGTGGCCTGGCCCAGGGGACCCACCACGTCATGCAGACATTCACCCGGCTCCAGGGCACAGATCTTGCGGGTGCTGTCACCCACACTCTGAATCACCAGCGTGATGGTTCCAGCCTTGGGGTCGCTATCGGCGATAGTCAAGGGGATACGTTCGCCTTTTTCGCCAGCGCGAACGATTACAAAGTGACCGGCGCGGCGCGACTTGGCGATGAGAGGTGCCTCAACGACAAGTTTAGTCACGTTAGCAGAAAACTGCTCTTTACTAACGACTTTGTTCATTGGTTTCTTGTTATTAGTTGATTAGTTGATTGTATTTATTGTACTGATTGTTTTCTATTTGTATTACAATGCGGCAGCAAAGTCCTTGCCGAACTGGCGGCACTGCTCCAGGGCATCCTGCTCAGGTACCCACATCGTGCGGACACCATCGTTCACCGGCTCAATGCCAGCGGCCTTCAAGTGTTCGGTAATGAGCTTGATGCCCTCTCCGCTCCAACCGTAGCTGCCAAAGGCGGCACCTTTTTTCTTCTTCAGCTTCATGCCCTTCAACATCTCCAGGATACCGGCGATGGCATAGCTGTAGCCGTTGTTGATGGTGGGGGAACCCACGAGAACGGCACGCGAGTGGAACACTTCGGTGAGAATGTCGTTCTTGTCGTTCTGGGCCGCATTGTAGATCTTGACGGTCGTCGAGGGCGACTGCTGGCGGATGCCGTCGGCAATGGCCTGAGCCATCAGGCGAGTACTCTGCCACATCGTGTCATAGACGATGGTCACCTGATCCTGCTGGTAGGCATCGCTCCACTGCTGGTACTTCTCGATAATCAAGCCGGGATTGTTGCGCCAGATGATGCCGTGGCTGGGGCAAATCATCTTCACGGGCAGGTTCATGCCCAGGATTTCCTTTACCTTGCGGGCCACCAGCGGGCTGAACGGAGCCAGAATGTTGGCATAATATTTCTCGGCCTCTTGCAGCACCTCGTCCATGCACACCTGGTCGTCATAGAGCGACTCGGTAGCATAGTGCTGGCCGAAGCCGTCGTTGCTGAACAGGATTTCCTCACCACTCAGGTAGCAGAACATCGTGTCGGGCCAGTGAAGCATCGTGGCTTCGATAAAGGTGAGCGTAGTGTCGCCCAGCTCCAGCTTGTCACCGGTCTTGACGTTCACGAAGTTCCAGTCCTGGTGATAATGGCCGCGGATGATGGCCTCGCCCTTGGCTGTGCAATAGATGTGAGTGTCAGGAATCTCGCGCATCAGGTCCACGAGAGCGCCGCTGTGGTCAATCTCGTTGTGGCACATCACGATATAGTCAATCTTATCGAGGTCGATTTCCTTCTTGAGGTTAGCGACAAACTCGCGGCTATAGGGCAGCCAAGCGGTGTCAATCAGGACGTTCTTCTTGTCGCGGATCAAGTAAGAGTTATAGCTTGAGCCACGGTGGGTGGACAATTCATCGCCATGGAAGCGCTTCAGTTCCCAGTCCACCTTACCAACCCAAGTCACTCGGTCAGTCAATTTCTTACCCATGTGTAATGTCGTTATATAATTAGTCGGTTAATAGTTTTTATTCTATACAATTTGCAAAGGTACTGCTTTTTTCATATTGAAACAGCAAAAGAGCAAAATAAAAATTTTCAACACCACAAAAAACAACAATCTCCACAGATGATGACTCAACACCACCTTAAATTCTAACCTTACAACTGTGATTTCACTTTTGCCGATGCTACAAAAACGGCAGGTAATTACGTGATTTCTCCACCGGTGTAGAGTTGATAGTACTTGCCGCGCTGGGCGAGGAGCTCGTCGTGGGTGCCACGCTCGATGATGCGGCCTTTTTCCAACACGATGATGCAGTCGCTGTTACGCACGGTAGAGAGGCGATGGGCGATGACAAAGGTCGTGCGACCCTTCATCAGCGAGTCCATGCCACGCTGCACGAGAGTCTCGGTTCGAGTATCAATGCTACTTGTTGCCTCATCAAGGATGAGTATGGGCGGATTGGCAACCGCTGCACGGGCAATGGCCAACAGCTGGCGTTCGCCCTGGCTGAGGTTGCCACCATCGGCATTGAGTACGGTCTGGTAGCCGTCACTCAAGCGACGGATGAAGCTGTCGGCATTAACGAGTTTGGCCGCCTCGATGCACTCCTGGTCGGTAGCCTCAAGGCGACCGTAGCGGATATTATCCATCACGGTGCCCGTGAACAGGTGGGTCTCCTGTAGCACCATGCCCAGACCGTGGCGCAGGTCTCGCTTGCTGATGTCGTTGATGCTGATGCCGTCGAGCGTAACCTTACCGTCCTGGATGTCATAGAAGCGGTTGATCAGGTTGGTAATCGTGGTCTTGCCTGCACCAGTGCCACCCACAAAGGCTATCTTCTGGTCGGGCATAGCATCGATGTCGATGTCAAACAGAACCTGCTTCTCTTCATTGTATCCAAAGTCCACGTTGTTGAACTTGACACCGCCCGACACCTTGACGTAACGTTGCTTGCCATTATCCAGCGGTATCTTCCAAGCCCAGATACCCGTGTGGCGCAGGGTGGGATGCAACAGACCGTCCTCGCCTCGCTTGGCATTGACCAGCTTGACACTTCCTGCATCGGTCTCGGGTTGCTCGTCGAGTAACTTGAAGATACGGTCGGCCCCTACCGAAGCGTTCAACACACTATTGATTTCCTGGCTAATGCTGGCAATGGGGCGTGCAAAGCTCTTGTTCAACGTGAGGAAGGCCACCAGGGTACCCAGGGTCATGCCGGTGTGGCCGTTGAGGATAAGCCAGGCACCTAGTACGCCCATGAGAACATAGCTCAAGTGCCCCAGGTTACCATTGACGGGCATAACGATATTGCTGATGCGGTTGGCCTCATAGGTATTGCTGCGCAGCTGCTCGTTGATGACCTCAAACTGCTCAATGGCCTCATCCTCGTGACAGAACACCTTGACAACCTTTTGCCCCGTCATCATTTCCTCGATAAAGCCATTGACCTCGGCCAACTTCTGCTGCTGCACGCGGAAGTGCTTGCGTGACCGCTTGCCCAGGTAGGTTGTGGACCATGCCATGATAAGAGCCATGACAATTGACAGGATGGTCATGGGCACGCTCATCACAATCATGCTGGCAAAGGTGATGCCCAAGGTAATCAATGAGTTAAAGGCCTGTGGCAGACTGTTGGAAATCATCTGACGCAAGGTGTCTACATCGTTGGTGTAGTTGGACATGACGTTGCCGTGGGAGTGGGTGTCAAAGTACTTGATGGGCAACGATTGCATGTGCTCAAACATTCCTTTGCGCAGTTTGAGCATAGTGCCCTGTGTGACGTTGATCATCAGCCGGCTGTGCAAGTATGAGCATAGGGCGCCAAAGGCAAGCACGATACCTAACTTGACTAATGTTTCAGCCAATGGGCCGTAGTCGGGATGCGTCTGACCAATCATCGGCGTGATGTAGTCATCGATGAGGGTGCGTGTGAATAGGGTAGAGGCGAGGGTAGTACAGGCTGTAACGACGATGCACACGGCTACAGCCATAAACGAGAACTTGTAATTCTTCATCACTATTTTGAACAGGCGCCACAGGGTGCTGCGCTTGTCCACGCCAGTGGTATCAACGATTGCGTTACGGTTGTTATGTCCAGGCATTCTCATGATTGAGCCTCCTTTCTGTCTTCTTGTGGTTTGTCAAAATCGCCTCCAGCTTCTTCCTGAATAGCACAGATTTCTTGATAGATCTTACAGGACTTGAGCAAGTTGTCATGAGTATCAAACCCTGCCATTTTTCCATCATCGAGCACTAGAATGCGGTCACAATCCTTGATGCTGCTGATGCGTTGCGCAATGATGATTTTGGTCATCTCAGGCAGATTGTCGCGCAAGGCAGCACGGATGCGGGCATCGGTTGTGTTGTCACAGGCGCTGGTACTATCGTCAAGCACCATGACCTTGGGCTTCTTTAATAAAGCGCGCGCAATGCACAGGCGCTGTTTCTGGCCACCCGAGACGTTGGCTCCACCTTGCTCGATGCGAGTCTCATAGCCGTCAGGCATTTCCATGATAAACTCATCGGCGCAAGCCACACGACACGCCTGGCGGCATTGGTCGAGTGTGGCATTCTCATCGCCCCAGCGCAGGTTATCGAGAATCGTGCCCGTGAACAACACATTTTTTTGGAGCACGACAGCGACATTATTGCGCAGTGTTTCAAGGTCGTAGGTGTTCACATTGTTACCACCAACGAGTACTTCACCCTTGGACGCATCATACAGGCGGCTCACCAGATTGATGAGCGATGACTTACCACTGCCAGTGCCACCTATCACGCCAATGGATTCGCCACTGGCGATGTGCAGGTCAATATCATTGAGGGCATACTCACCACTGCCACCCTTATAAGCAAAAAAGACGTGGTTGAAGTCGATGGAACCGTCAGGAATCTCGGTCAACGCATCTTGTGGATTGACAATATCTGGAACCTCGTTAATTACCTGAGCAACACGTTGTCCACTAGCTAAACTTTGAGTAATGGTCACAAAAATCATGCTGAGCATCATTAGTGACATCAAGATGGTCATGACGTAAGTGAACAAGGATGTCAGTTGTCCTGTTGTGAGATTGCCGGCTACAATGAATTGGGCACCAAACCACGACAGTGCAATAATGCAGCCATACACAACAATATTCATCAACGGTCGGTTGAGCGCCATGAGGCTCTCGGCCTTGACATTGAGGTCATACAGGCGCTTGGCTGCTTTCCAGAACTTGGCATTCTCATGGTACTCGCGCACAAATGCCTTGACAACACGTATTCCCGTCACATTCTCCTGAACAACTCCGTTTAACACGTCATACTGCTTGAACACCAGTGCAAACATCTTGGATACCTTACTGATAATCAGCGCCAATATCACGCCAAGCACAACGCTGGCCACTATAAAGATGATACTCAATTGAGGGCTGATGACAAAGCACATCACGATGCTGGACAGCAAGTTGAACGGAGCCCTGACTGAAGTGCGTATGATCTGTTGATAAGCGTTTTGCAGATTGGTCACATCGGTGGTCATGCGAGTTACCAAGCCCGAGGTGCTATACTTGTCTATGTCACTGAAGGCGAAGCGCTGGATATTCTTATACATCGCATCACGCAGATTGCAGGCAAAACCCGAAGAGGCATAAGAGGCATATTTTCCTGCCATAATTGCCGCCATCATACTCAGGAAGGCCATCACCAGCATTATGAGCCCGTATTTATAAACGCTGGGCATGTGTCCGGCACTGATGCCATTGTCTATGAGTTTGGCTGTGACAAACGGTATCAGCACATCGAGCACCACCTCAAGCATGATGAATACAGGGGTCAGCAGTGATGCTGTCTTGTATTGCTTAACTTGATTGAGTAAGGTCTTTAACATCTTGACTGAAATGGTTATGGTTTAAGCCACAAATTTACACATTTTTCTCATTATTTTATATCCACAGTCATTGCTGTCCACTAAAAATTGTGGACGGTTAATAAATAAAATTTTCAAACAAA